>WFVA01000085.1 GCA_015491895.1 Albidovulum sp.
CCCCCTGCCCCTCGAGCGCGGCGAGAAGCCCGGCATTGAAGGTATCCCCGGCGCCGATGGTATCGGCGATCTCCACTTCTGGCGGGAATGCACGCCCTTCGCCCGCCTTCGTGAAGGCCAGAGCCTCGGCGCCACCGCGCGTGAGCACCACGAGTGCGGGGCCCGCTTCCAGGAATGCGCGCGCGGCCGCGGGATCATCGCTGCCAGCGAGCCAGGCCAGATCCTCGCCCGAAAGCTTCAGGATGTCGGCCCGGGCGATCAGGCGCGCGAGGCGGGCACGATATGCCTTCTCATCGGAGATGAAGCCGGGGCGGATGTTGGGATCGAGCACGATCAGGCGCCGGCCGGCTTCGCGCGCGAGAAGCGCCTCGAAAGCCGATCCGCAGGGCTCGGCCACAAGCGAAATACCGCCGAAGAACAGCACCCGCGCCTCTGCCGGAAGTTCCGGCAGATCGGCAGGCGAGAGCATCCGCCCGGCGGTGTTTTCGTCATAGAACGCATAGCGCGCCTGCCCGTCCTCCATCTGCACGAAGGCCAGCGTCGTAGGGCGCTCGACGATCGGTGCCAGGATGGTGTCCACGCCGGATTCCGCCAGCGCGTCGCGCAGCATCCGGCCCAGGAAATCCGCGGAAAGACCGCCGAAATAGCCCGCCCCGACCCCGAGCCGCCCCAGCGCCCGGGCGGTATTGAAGACAGCCCCGCCGGGCGTTGGCCGCAAGAGCCGCCCGCCATCCCCGGCATTCTCCGCCGGGATCATGTCGATCAGGGCTTCGCCGCAACAGAGGATCATGCAGCGCCCTCCGCCCTGAAGATCAGATCCGGCACAGCGCTTTCATTCATGACGCAATCTCCGTTGGGCAGGTCATTCTCCTCCACCCTGCGCCGCGCCGCATGCGGATCGAGGCCATATGCAAGCCACCGCGCGATCAGGCGCCGGCGCAGCACATCGCGCTCCACCTCGATCATCACCGCAAGATCGAGGAGAGCGCGAAGGGTATTCCAGGGCGGCCGCTTCAGGAGAAGATAGTTCCCCTCGACAATGACGACATCCGCTTCAGGCCCGATCAGGGCGGCGCCGGCGCGGGCGATCTCTATCTCCCGGTCAAACACCGGCACCGCGACAGCCGTATCACTGCGCGCGCGCAAACGGCGCAGCATATGCGCAAGCCCCGCCACATCGAAAGTATCCGGCGCGCCCTTGAAAGCAAGCCGCCCGCGCGCTTTCAGAATCCTGTCATCGAAATGAAAGCCGTCCATCTCCAGAATCCCGGCCATGCCCGCCTTCCCGGCGTTGAGCCGGTCGCGCAGAGCGGTTGCAAGGGTCGATTTCCCGGCTCCGGGCGGCCCGGCGATCGCGATCACGAGCCGCTCCCCGCCGATGCGGCCTTCCACCCGCTCCGCCAGTTCCTGCAGGTAGGTGACAACGGGCCTCCTCATGAACCTGCTCCGCATCTGCCGGGCCGGCCCATCGCAATACCGGATGGAAAATGCAGGCTCTCGCCCCGTGCAATGGCGAGGCCGGGCGCCGCTGCCTCCTGCCGGGTATTGCCGGAAAGGCCCGCGCCGCAACCCCGCTCTGCGGGAGCATCACATGCGCGCCGCATCGGACATCTCCACCGCCTTCACGCCTCCGAAGGAAACGGAAATGTCGCGCATTTCCACAAGCAGGGTGCTCATTTCTTCTCTCCCGGTCTGCGCCGGCAAAGGATATCGATCCATGCCGCCGGCACAAGCACCGAACCGGCGACGATTTGAGGATCGATGCTGCGGGGGCCGGTCACGAAAGCCTGCCGGTGGCCATGACCGCCACGGGAACCGCCGGCGTGCCCCTGGCGGCATCTGCCTGCGCGCCCTCGGGGGCTTTGCGGGAAAAGCCCGCGCGGCAACGGGATGTCCCGGGGTGTTTCGGGGGGCCGTGATGGTGGCCGGCAACGGGGGCGACAACGCCGCCGCGGCCCGTGGCGCCGGGGGATCGGCGAAGGCCGGCCCGACGGCTTCACCGATAGCGCCGATGCAAGCACCAATGCGGGCGCCACCTTCCTGGCCAGCCCATGGCGCGGCGGCAACAATCACTCGAACGTCATCTGACAGCCGCCGCGCGCCGTGCTATCATGAGTGATGATACCCGGAGGCGCCCGCCCTTGCGCATACTGATCCTGCTTCTCTGCCTTGCACTCATGCCCTTGCAAGTGGCTGCCGGCAACCGGCTCGCCGGCGCCGCATCGCCCTATCTGCGCCAGCACGCCGACAACCCGGTGAACTGGTATCCATGGGGCGAAGAGGCGCTCGCGCTGGCGCGAAAGGAGGGCAAGCCGATCTATGTTTCGGTGGGATATTCTGCCTGCCACTGGTGCCATGTGATGGAGGAGGAAAGCTTTTCCGATCAGGAAGTCGCCGATCTCCTCAACGCCCATTTCATCGCCATAAAGATCGATCGCGAGGAGCGGCCCGATCTCGATGAGAAATTCATCATCGTCACTTCGATGCTGAACGGCTCCGCCGGCTGGCCGAACGGTGTTTTCCTCACGCCCGAAGGCGATCCGTTCTTCGGATCCGGCTACATGCCGAAGGCGGAATTTCTCGATCTTCTGGCAGAGATTGCCGGGCTCTGGCGCGAGGATCCCGAAGGCCTGCGCGCGCGCGGATACACCATTTCGATGAAACTGCGCGCGTATCTCGCCCCGCCCGCCGATGCGAGGGAGCTTTCGCGATCCGAGATCCTCGATCTCGCCCGCGCCCTGCTTGAGGATCTCGATCCCTTCAACGGCGGCTTCGGCACGGCGCCGAAATTCCCCCGCGAGCCGGTGCTGCTGTTTCTCCTCGATCAGGCCGAACGCAGCGGTGATCCCGAGCTTCTCGAGGCGGCCCGGGAAAGCCTTGACGGCATGATCCGTGGCGGCATCCACGATCACCTTGGCGGCGGCTTCCACCGCTATGCAACGGACCCCGAATGGCACATCCCCCATTTCGAGAAGATGCTCTACAATCAGGCGCTGATCGCCCGCGCCCTGCTGCGCTCCCATGCGCTCACCGGCAACGCGGCCCATGCCCGCGCCGCCCGGCGCGCGCTCGATTTCGCGCTGCGCGAGATGCAGGCGCCCGGGGGCGGCTTCTACGCCGCGCTCGATGCGGATTCATATATCCCCGGCGGCCGGAAGGAGGAAGGCGCCTTCTACACCTGGACACCGGATGAAATCCGCGCGGCCCTTCCGCCGGATGTGGCGGAAAGTGCAATCGCGCTCTTCGGCGTCGAGGAGAACGGCCCGTTTGAGGGACGCAGCGTCCTCCGCCTTTCGGCCCTTCCCCAAGAGGCGGCGGGCGAAGCTGGCCTCAGCCTCGATCAGTTCGATTCGATGCTGGAGATGCTGCGCGCCGCGCGCGAAACCCGCCCCCGCCCCTTTCGCGATGAAAAGATCGTGCTCGCCTGGAACGGCGGGATGATCGCCACCCTCGCCGAAGCCGGCTGGCTGCTCGATCGCCCCGATTACACCGAAGCCGCAGAAAAGGCCGCGCGCTTCATCCTTGCCCGGATGTGGCCCGAAGGCGGTTTGCGCCGCATCTGGATCGAGGGTGCGGCAAGCACCGAGGCGCAGCTTGCCGATTACGCCGCCTTCGGCAATGCGCTGATCGCCCTTCATGCCTTCGCCCCGGCAGATCAGGGAAAAGACAAATGGCTTCCCCATGCCGAAAGGCTGGCAGACGAGATGATCCGCCGCTTCGCCGATGATCCCGATCGCCCCCTCTCCCAGCCCCTGCGCATGCGCCACAAGCCCTCCGCCCTCGGCCTGTTTCGCCCGCTCGACGATACGGAGATCCCCTCGGGCAACGCCCTTGCGCTTTCCTTCCTCGCTGCCCTCGACCGCCTGGGCGGCAAGGCCCCGCCGCGCGCCCGGCCCCTGGCGCTCGCGCTTGGCGGCGCGGCAAGCCGTGATCCCATGGAGCGCGCCGGACTCCTCAAGGCCATCGCAGCGGTGAACGGGGGCGAAACCGGCCCCGTCCGCTTCTCGCCCGGCGGAGCGGTGCGGGTGATGGCGGCGCCGGGCAAGCCGCTCGTGCTCGATATCCGCCCCGGCTGGCATATGAATGCCCATCGCCCGCTCGACAGCGATCTGATCGCGACAACCGTCAGCATTGACGGCAAGCCCCTTGCGGCTGATGTCTATCCCCGGCCGCTGCTGCGCAGGCTCGGCTTCAGCCCCGAACCGCTCGCGCTCTATGAAGGGCGGCTCTCCATTCCCCTGCCGGACGGGAAGAACATGGAAACCGATCCCGGGCAGGGCCACGAAATCGCCGTTACCATTCAGGCCTGCAATGATCGCATCTGCCTGCCGCCCGAGGTTATCACCTTCCGCCGCTGGGGTGCGGCGCTCAGCCCACGGTGATCCCGAAAACCTTACCGACCCCGGCCGTTGCCAGCATGGCAAAACCGCCCCAGAACACGACCCGGGCCACGGCCGGCAGGATCGGGGCGCCGCCCGTGCGGGCGGATACGGCGCCAAGGAGGCCGAGGGTAAACAGGGATACCACGGTCGTCAGCTCGCCGATCGCGTTTTCGGGCGCTATGAGAATGGAGAGCACCGGCAGCGCCGCACCGGCGGAGAATGAAAGGGCCGAGGAGAACGCCGCCTGAAACGGGCGCGCCTCGGAAACCTCGGTGATGCCCAGCTCGTCGCGGGCATGGGCGGCGAGCGCGTCCTTCTCCGTCAGTTCCTTCGCCACCTGCATGGCGAGATCGGGATCGAGGCCGCGCTCCTCATAGATACGGGCCAGCTCCTCAAGCTCGGCCTCGGGATGCACTTCAAGCTCGTGCTTTTCGCGCTCGAGATCAGCCTTTTCGGTATCGGCCTGCGAGGAAACCGAGACATACTCCCCCGCCGCCATGGAAAGCGCGCCCGCAGCCATCCCGGCCACCCCGGCGAGCAGGATCTCGGCGCGATCGGAGCCAGCGCTCGCCACCCCGGCGATGAGGCTCGCGGTGGATACGATGCCATCGTTGGCGCCGAGCACGGCCGCGCGCAACCAGCCTATGCGATTGATATAATGATGCTCGGGCTGCAAGGCCAGCGGCAGATCGTCGTTTTCTTCGCCCTGCTTGCTCATGTGCTTTTCCTTTTTGATGGCTGAGGGGCTTGTTGTCTGATCGTCAATTTGCCCGGCTAGTGAATGCCGAGCCTTGCCGCCGTCTGGCGCACAACGGCGATGCGTTTGGCATTGGGCGGATGGGTGCCGAGGAAGCGGTCTCCGGGATCGGGGATGCGGTTGAAATATTCTGCCCCGCGCACCGGACTGAAGCCCGCACGCGCGGTGATGATGGTGCCGAGCCGATCGGCTTCCAGTTCCAGATCCTTGGAATAGCTGCGCACGGCAATGGTGGCGCCAAGTTCCTCGGCGGTTCGCAATCCGCTCTCGTCAACGCCCACGAGCACGCCGATAAGGCCGCCGAGAACCGCGCCCTTGATGGCAGAGCGCTGCTGGCGCGGGATGTGACCGAGGATGTGATGCGCGGCCTCATGGCCCATGACGAAGGCCAGTTCGTCGGGGTTGCGCACATCTCCGATCAAAGCGCGGGTGAAGGCGATCACCGGGCGGCCGTTACGGTCGATCGTCTGGAAGGCATTGGGTGGCAGGCCGGGGCGATCATCCACCACGATCCTGAAATCGCAGGGGATGTTGCGTGTATTCTCGATGCAGATCCGCTCGGCGACCGGCTCCATCCGCCGCACGACGTATCGAAAATTGCGGATCGCCTCGGCGGGCGGGAGCTTCGCGGCCGGCCTCTCCACGCGCGGCGGCCGGGGCGTGGGCTGTGGCCCGGGCGGCGCCGCGCAGGCGGAAACGAACAGGGCCAATATCAGAAACAGCTTGCGCAAATTCACACCTCCCGAAAGATCTGCCAATGCCATTTCACGAACATTCCCTCAGCCCCCCGCCGCCTTGCGATAGCGCGCCACCACCCGGCGAACGGCCGCACGGCGCGCACTGTTGGGCGGATGGGTGGAGAGGAAGCGGTTGCGGGGGTTCTTCATGCGCACGAAATATTCCGCCCCCCGCACCGGATCGAAACCGGCCTTGAGCGCGAGAATCGCCCCGAGCTGATCGGCCTCGATCTCGAATTTCTTCGAAAATCCAAGCACCGCCTTCAGCGCCCCGCGCTGCTCGGCGGCATGGATTTCCTTTTCTCCGCCGCCCCTTGTGGCCGCTTCCATGCCCCCCAGAAGCGCCCCTTCCCAGACGCTTTCGCGAGTCACCGGCACATGGCCGAGCAGGTGATGCGCCACCTCGTGGCCGAGCACAAGCGCCAGCTCGTCTTCGTTGCGGGTATCCTTGAGCAGGCTGCCCGTGAAAACGATCACCGGGCGATCGGCGCGATCGAGCGACATGAACGCATTGGGCGGCGCCTTGGGATTTGCATCCACGACGATGGCAAATCGGCATTTGAGCCCGCCGCGGGCGCGGCACTCGCGCTCGATCACAGGCAGCATGCTGCGCACCACAAGATCGAAACGTTTGAGGACGCCCGATTTTTCGAGCCCCTCCATCTCGGCGAGCGCCTTCGCCCTTTCCTTTGGCGACAGCTTGGCAACCGGATCCTGCGTTGGCGAGCAGGCGGCGAGCATGAGCGCTGCTGCAAGTATCAGTCTGAACAAGAGCCTTCCTTTCTCAGGCGCGCCCTCCGGGGCAAGGGCCATCATTGCGCATCATGCAAAATTTAGCGCCGGGGCAAACCCCCGGTAGTTGCATTTTTCCCCGGATTGCAATCCTGCACCACCGGCCCGCGCATGAGGCCGGAGCAAATTCGCATCACATCATTACCATTCCCAAATTACCATTCCCAAGCCTTGCATATCCCGCAGCCCGGGGGCACCTTCAGGGCATGTTTACCATAGAGCACGAATTCGATTCCACCGTCGTCACCCTCGTGGATGACGGCGAAGCGCCGCTCAATGAGGATGTGGTGATCCATGCCTTCGCCGAGGCGGTGACGCTCACCCAGTTCGATCCCCGCACCGGCAACAGCTGCACGATCACCCTTTCCCCGGCGCAACTGCGTGATCTGCGCGCCGCACTCGATCTGCCGGAGGGGGCCTATCGCTTTGTCCGGCCCGATGAGAAAGGGCCGGGCGCGGGGTGATCCGGGCTTCCCGCAGCAGCCGCTGCCCCCATGCCCGCGCCCCCATACATGCGCCCCCGTCCTATTCCTCCAGCCGGAAGACCTTCTCGCGCGCCGTCGCGCCGCGCACCAGCACAAGGCGCGTCTTCGCCACGCCGAGCGCGCCGGCGAGCAGCTTGCGCACCGCTTCCGTGGCCTTGCCCCCCTCGGGCGGGGTTGTCACATAAACACGGATCCCCTCTTCAGCGGCAACGATCCGGTTGCGCGCCGCCTTCGGCGTAACCCGCACCCGGATTTCCGCCCCCGGACGGGCCAGATGCGCAAGCTTGCCCTTCTCCGCCATGCTCCCCCCGCTGATGCTCCCCGCCGACATTACCGCCAGACATTGCCGCATTTCCATGATTTTCCGCCGCCCTGAATGCCAGGAGTGCGGATAAGCTTGCAGATATGGCGAAGCACCATTACCCCTGACCGCACCACGGCCAGCCCGGAAACCATGAAGGATGATGACGATCCCATGCCCGACCTGCCTCGCGACGAAACCGTGCTCGATTTTCTGAAAACCCGCCGTTCGGTGCCCTGGAACATGCTCACCCCCCCTGCACCGGGAGGCGAGGCGCTCGAAGAACTGCTGGAGATCGCCTCGCGCGTGCCCGATCACGGGATGCTCGTGCCCTGGCGCTTTCTGGTGATCGCGCCAAGGGCGGGGGAGCGGCTTTCGGCACTTGCCCTGAAGCGTGGATCGGCGCTCGGGATCGAAGAGGAAAAATGCCGCAAGGTCGCGCGGATGTTTGCCCATGCGCCCCTGATCGTGGCGGTCGTCTTCACGCCGAAGGAAAGCGAAAAAGCCCCGAAATGGGAACAACGCCTCACCAACGGCGCCGTCTGCCTCACGCTTCTCAATGCCGCGCTGGCCGCCGGCTGGGGCGCGAACTGGCTCACCGGCTGGGTGGCGCAGGATCGCGGCTTCCTCGAAGAGGGGCTCGGGCTCGCGCCCGGCGAAGAGCTTTCGGGCTTCATCCATATCGGCGCGCCCGGGGAGCGCCCCGCCGAGCGCGCGCGCCCCGATGTGGCCGGCCTCGTCAGTCGGCTTGACGCATGAACGAACGCCCCGCCCAACCGCACCTTCGGATCGTCATCGAAGCCTTCCGCCTTGCGCTCGGGCAGCTGAGCGATCCGCGCATGATCGCCATCGTGCTGCGCGCGGTGGGGCTCACGATCCTCCTGACCGCGCCCCTCTGGCTGGTGCTGCTCATCATCTCGGCCCTGCTCGAATTTCTCCTGCCCGCGCATCTCACCCTGCCCTTCATCGGCGAGGTCGGCTTTCTCGGGCTGTTCACCACAGGCCTTTTCTCGAAAGCCTCCTGGGCCTTCTGGACCTACGTCATCGCCCCCCTGAGCCTGGCGCTGGTGGGCTTCTTCCTCGATCGGATCGTTGATCTCGTGGAGGCGCGCCACTACCCCGGCCTGCCCGCGCCGCGGCGCATGAGCCTCGGCGAAACCATCGCCTACAGCCTGCGCTTTCTCGGCTTCACCATCGCGATCAGCCTCGCTTCGATCGCCGCCGGGTGGCTTTTCGCCCCGCTGGCCCCCGTGATCTACGTGCTGGCAAACGGCACCCTGATCGCGCGTGAATACATGGAAACGGTCGCCCTGCGCCGAATGCCGGCGCGCACGGCACAGCGCTTCATCTCACGCCACAGAGGGCCCCTGCTGGCGGCCGGGGCGATCCTCGCCCTGCTCTTGAACCTGCCCTTCCTCAATCTCCTGGTGCCGGTGATCGGGGTGGCTGTATTCACCCATCTGTTTCACCGGATGGAGCATCGAGAGATTGCGGCGGCGGCCCCATCCGATTGAACCAGTCCAGATCACGGACCGTGATCCGGCCGCTCAGGATGATGCCGGCGATTATGCTCCAGAGAATCACGGTGATGATCGTCGTATCGCGTGCCGCGCGTCCGGGGCGGAAATCGGCCGGCGCGCCGGCATGGGTGCCTTCGACGACATCCCCGTTCTCGGCCTGCGAACGCGAGCGAAGCTGAAGGATCACGAAGAGCACCAGAAACCAGATGACGGAAAACAGCACCAGGGCGGCGGTAATCGACATCGCTCAGGCCTCCTCGAGCTCGATCAGGGTGCCGTTGAAATCCCTGGGATGCAGGAAGAGCACCGGCTTGCCATGCGCGCCGATCTTCGGCTCGCCCCCGCCGAGCACCCGCGCACCTGTGGCAAGGAGATGCTCGCGTGCGGCGATGATGTCATCCACCTCATAGCAGATGTGATGGATGCCGCCCGAAGGGTTCTTCTCGAGAAAGCCCCTGATCGGGCTCGCATCGCCGAGAGGTTCGAGAAGCTCGATCTTGGTATTGGGCAGGGTGATGAACACCACCCGCACACCGTGATCGGGCTCGTCCTGTGGCGGCCCGACTTCGGCGCCAAGCATCTCGCGATAGCGGCGCGCCGCTTCCGCCAGATCCGGCACGGCAATCGCGACGTGATTGAGACGGCCTATCATCCCGGGCTTTCCTCCTCATGCTGACGTGACCCGGGTTATCGCGCGATGGTGGCCGGCAGGCAAGAGGTTGGCCCTGTGGCGAATTAACCGGGTGTTATCCCTGCGCGCATAACCTGATTCGCGAATTGCCCGCAGGAGGAATGCCCGCAGCAAGGAGATGAAGGAGTGCTGCCATGGATGATCTGCACGCGCTGATATCACCGCCCGCCCCCACCCCGGGGCGCCCCCTGCTGGGATGCAGCATCCTTGTTGTGGAAGACAGCCGGTTTGCCTGCGAGGCGATCCGCCTCATGTGTCTGCGCTCCGGTGCGCGGCTGCGCCGGGCCGATTGCCTCGCCTCCGCGCGGCGCCACCTCCTCGCCTACCGCCCCACGATCCTGATTGCCGATCTCGGTCTGCCCGATGGCTCGGGCGCCGATCTCATAGCCGATCTCGCTCAGGCGGAGCCACGCATTCCCGTGCTTCTGGCCATGAGCGGCGATCCGGGGCGGCAGCGCGAGGCAATGGAGGCGGGGGCGGATGATTTCATCGAAAAACCTGTCGAAAGCCTTTTCTCCTTCCAGAAAATCCTGGTTTCGCATCTTCCGCAAGAAATGCGCCCGCCCAGGCTGCACACCCCCGCTCAAGGTGATCACATCGACCCCGATCCCATCGCCTATCGCGATGATATCGCCCACGCCTGCGAAATGCTGGGCACCGGTGCGGATGAGCGCACGCTCGATTACATCGTGCAGTTCACCACCGGCGTGGCGCAAAGCGCCCACGACAAGCCCCTGATCGCTGCCGCAAGGCGTCTGGCACGGCTGCGCGCCGCCGGCCGGCCCATCGGCTCGGGCCTGGCGCAGTTCGCCGGAATTCTGCAGGAGCGGCTTTCTGCGGGGCGGACGATGATCTGAAATACCATGCCACCTGCCGGATGCGCTGCAACCCCTTCCCCGCGGCCTCATCATGCCACACGGCACAACCCGGGCAAACGGCGATAACCCGCAAGCCCCGTCAGGCATCACCCTCTTTCCATCCTTCATCCATATTTGCGCCCCATTTCGCGGCCATCTCTCATACTGAAGACGCGGCATGAGGCTCTCCGGGTCCGGGAACGCTCGCAAGGCGCGATGCGTAACCTGATCGGGAAAGAGATCAGCACAAGGGATTGGGAAATGGTAAAGAAACTTCTGGTATTGACGGAAGATCGGGAAGGCAGCCCGATCGCCGACTGGCTGATCTTCGCCTTCGGCGCTCTCTCGCTCGCAACGGCCATCACCGCCGCAGTCGTGATCGCCTGAGTTACTCCCGGCGGTTGTCGATACTTCCCCCACACGAGGCAACCGTTACCCAAATTGCCCCGCCTTTCGCACAATGAAGGGCGGGGCAATTCCTTTCTGCCTGTGCCGTGATCGAAATGGCGCCCGATCAGTCCGGGCACCCCGGATCAATCCTCCTCGACCACCCGCAAATGCAGCTCGCGCAGCTGCTCGTTCGTGGGTTCGGAAGGTGCGCCCATCAGCAGATCCTCGGCACGCTGATTCATCGGGAACATGATCACCTCGCGGATATTGGCCTCGTCCGCGAGCAGCATCACGATGCGATCGATCCCGGCCGCACAGCCTCCGTGCGGCGGAGCGCCGTAACGGAAGGCATTCACCAGCCCGCCAAACCGCTTCTCGACCTCCTCGCGCCCATAGCCCGCGATCTCGAACGCCCTGAACATGATCTCGGGGCGATGATTGCGGATCGCGCCGGAAAGGATCTCGTACCCGTTGCAGGTCAGATCGTATTGATAGCCGAGCACCTCGAGCGGATCGCCCTCGAGCGCCTTCATGCCGCCCTGGGGCATGGAGAAGGGATTGTGCTCGAAATCGATCGCGCCGGTTTCCTCGTCGCGCTCGAAGATCGGGAAATCCACGATCCAGGCAAAAGCGAAGCGATCCTTTTCCGTCAGCCCAAGCTCCTCGCCGATCACGTCGCGCGCCTTGCCGGCGACGCGCTCGAAGCTTTTCGGCCGGCCGCCAAGGAAGAAGGCCGCGTCACCCTTGCCGAGCCCGAGCTGGAGGCGGATCGCCTCGGTGCGCTCCGGGCCGATGTTCTTGGCCAGCGGGCCGGCGCCCTCGAGGCCGTTTTCGCCCTCGCGCCAGAAGATGTAGCCCATGCCCGGCAGGCCCTCCTTCTGGGCGAATGCGTTCATGCGATCGCAGAACTTGCGCGAGCCGCCCCCCGGCGCGGGAATGGCGCGGATCTCGGTGCCTTCCTGCTCGAGGATCTTCGCGAAGATCGCAAAGCCCGAATCGCGGAAATGATCGCTCACCACCTGCATCTTTATCGGGTTTCTGAGATCGGGCTTGTCGGTGCCATACCACAGCGCCGCATCGCGATAGGAGATCTGCGGCCAGACCTGATCCACCTTCCGCCCGCCGCCGAATTCCTCGAAGATCCCCTGGATCACCGGCTGGACCGTATCGAACACATCCTGCTGGGTGACGAAGCTCATCTCCATGTCAAGCTGATAGAAATCGGTGGGCGAGCGATCGGCGCGGGGATCCTCGTCGCGAAAGCAGGGCGCGATCTGGAAATACTTGTCATAGCCCGAAACCATGATCAGCTGCTTGAACTGCTGGGGCGCCTGGGGCAGAGCGTAGAACTTGCCGGGATGCAGGCGCGAGGGCACGAGGAAATCGCGCGCGCCCTCGGGGCTGGAGGCGGTGATGATCGGCGTCTGATATTCGCGAAAGCCCTTCTCCCACATCCGCCGGCGCATGCTGGCCACCACGTCGGAGCGCAGCTTCATGTTTTCCTGAAGCTTCTCGCGGCGCAGATCGAGATAGCGGTAGCGCAGACGGGTTTCCTCCGGGTATTCCTGATCGCCGAACACCTGGAGCGGCAGTTCCTCGGCCGCGCCCAGCACTTCCATGTCGCGGATATAGACCTCGATCTCGCCGGTGGGCAGCTTCGGGTTTACAAGGCTTTCGTCACGCGCCTTCACCTCGCCATCAATGCGGATGCACCACTCGGCCCGCACCTTCTCGACCTCGTCGAAAACCGGGCTGTCGCTGTCACAGAGCACCTGGGTGATGCCGTAGTGATCGCGCAGATCGATGAACAGCACGCCGCCATGATCGCGCACCCGGTGCACCCATCCCGCAAGGCGAACGCTTTCGCCCACGTTATCCTTCGTAAGTTCGGCGCAGGTATGGCTTCGGTAGGGGTGCATGATCGTTCCTTCGGGATCTGTATCGGCGGCAGTTCGCAGCTATCGCGCCGATACAGCGCGCGCGCGCGGCAAAGTCAAGAGCGCGGATCGGCCGTTTGCCGCCCGAAAGGGCATCGATACTGGACAAACGCACATTTTTTCACCAAGTTAACAGTGTTTCAATCATTCTTGAGCGCGCAGAGAGCGCCACCGGAGTAAATACCGGCAACAAGATATCGGAGGAGTTCGGGCAGTGCATTCAGGCGGGCCGGTGGGGCCCGGAGGGAGGCAACATGTGGAACCGACTTCTGAAACAGCTCGTGAAAGGCATCGTTGAAAGCGGCACGCTCACGATGCATCTGCCCGACGGCAGCGTGGAAACATACGGCGACGGCACGGGAAAGCCCGTGGTGATCCATATCAGCGATCCGGCATTTGCCCGCAGGATGGTGCTCAATCCCGAGCTTGCCGTGGGCGAGGCCTACATGGACGGCACGCTCACCATCGAGGATGACGATCTTTACGGCTTCATGGAGCTTGCCCAGAAGAACCTCGGCAAGAGGGGGCCGGTCCTGTGGCAGCGCCCCCTTTTCGCGCTGCGCAAGGCGGCGCGGCGGATCCAGCAGTTCAATCCCGTGCACCGCGCCCGCGCCAACGTGGCGCATCACTATGATCTCTCGGGCGAGCTTTACGATCTCTTCCTCGACGAGGATCGCCAGTATTCCTGCGCCTACTGGCGCCATGAGGATGATACGCTCGAACAGGCGCAGGCGCAGAAGAAGGATCTGATTGCCAGAAAGCTCTTGCTGAAGCCCGGCATGAAGGTGCTCGATATCGGCTGCGGCTGGGGCGGGCTGGCGCTTTCGCTGGCCCGGAAGCATGACGTGGAGGTGCTCGGCATCACCCTTTCCTCCGAGCAGCACAAGATCGCCACGGAACGCGCCGAGGAGGCGGGCCTTCAGGATCGCGTGCGCTTCCGGCTGATGGATTACCGCGATCTCGACGGCACGTTCGATCGCATCGTTTCCGTGGGCATGTTCGAGCATGTGGGCGTGCCCCATTACGGCACCTTCTTCCGGCGCATCGAGGAGCTGCTGGATGAGGATGGCGTGGCGCTGCTGCATACCATCGGACGCATGGAGGAGCCTTCCCACACCAGCCCCTGGCTTGCGAAATACATCTTCCCCGGCGGCTATACCCCGGCGCTTTCGGAGGTGATGACGGCGGTGGAGAAGCAGGATCTCTTCACCACCGATATAGAGGTCTGGCGGCTTCACTACGCAAAGACCCTGCACGAGTGGCACCGCCGCTTCATGGCCAATATCGACAAGGCACGCGCGCTCTACGATGATCGCTTCTGCCGCATGTGGCGCTATTATCTCGTCTCGGCCGAGCAATCCTTCCGCTACTATCGGCAGGTCGTTTTCCAGATCCAGCTGGCAAGGCGCCAGGATGCGGTGCCGCTCACGCGCGATTACCTGTTAGAGGGCGATGAGCAGGGCGCCGATCTGCATCTTGCCGCGGAATAGCGCCTCAGAAGGGGCGCACCGCATTGCCGGCATAGAAATAGAGCCCCATGCCGAAGGCAAACAGAACCCAGCCGGCAATCGCGTGCAGCAGGAAGGCGAGCACGAAACTGCGGCGGATTTCATAGGCCCATGCGAAGATGATGCCGCCGGCGAATGTCAGGATGGCGACGACCCAGCTCCAGTACATGAGATGGGCGAAGGAAAAGAGCGCGGCATTGATCAGGATCGCGGCACGGGGGCCGGGCATGAGGCCTGCGTAGCGGCGGAAGAAGAGAACGCGGTAGATGATTTCCTGCGGCAGGGCGGAAAGCCAGGGGTAGAGAACGAAGATCATGGCCAACAGCAGGGGGCGGTGGTGAATCAGGGAAAACAGCGCTTCCGGGCGGGTGGCGCGCAGGATCATGCATGATGCAGTTGCCGTCACCAGAGCAAAGGCCAGCATGAGCGCCAGATTGGCGGGTGCAAAGGCCGAACGCCAGCCGCGAAGCAATTCGCGCCAGCGAAAGCCGGGCGTGGCGGCAAGCAGGAGGATGCCGGCAATCGTGATCGCGAACAGCGCCGGAAACATCCATTTGGCGGGCAGGACGACCGCCATGACAACCGGCGCGGCGACATAGATGAGCAGGAACTCTATAAGGCGCCCCCCGCCATCCGGGGCGCGATCTGTTGTCACCTGCATTTTTCGTGCAGATCGGGCGAATATCGTCGGCATGATGCGACATCATGTAATCCCCCCGCGAGTGATTAACAATCCGTCCACCGTCCGGCGATCATGTGCAGGCGCCAGCCCCCTGCCTCAGAGCCATCGAAATGATCGTGATGCTCGAAATCGGGTCGATCCCGTGGCATGGGCCGCCCATCGCTGGAAATCTGCCCGCGATCCCTTGCCACAGCCCCCACCGATTGACGCAAAGGGCTTGCACATGCCCCGCTGCCGTCTATAACCCACGACAATTTGCGCAGCCTTGGATCCGTCATGCCGAAAAGAACCGATATCTCCTCCATCATGATCATTGGCGCGGGGCCGATCATCATCGGCCAGGCGTGCGAATTCGATTACTCCGGCGCCCAGGCCTGCAAGGCCCTGCGCGAGGAGGGCTACCGGGTGATCCTCGTCAATTCCAACCCGGCCACGATCATGACCGATCCGGGCCTCGCCGACGCCACCTATATCGAGCCCGTCACCCCCGAGATCGTGGCCCGCATCATCGAGCGCGAGCGCCCCGATGCGATCCTGCCCACCATGGGCGGGCAGACCGGGCTCAATACCGCGCTCGCGCTCGATGACATGGGCGTGCTCGAAAAATACGGCGTGGAGCTGATCGGCGCCAACCGCAAGGCCATCGAGATGGCCGAGGATCGCAAGCTCTTCCGCGAGGCGATGGAGCGCATCGGCCTTGAAAACCCGCGCGCCACCATCGCCAGCTCCATGGAAGAGGCCATGGCCGCGATCGAGCATGTGGGCCTGCCCGCGATCATCCGCCCCGCCTTCACGCTTGGCGGCACCGGCGGCGGCGTGGCCTACAACCGCGAGGATTTCATCCACTTCTGCCGCACCGGCCTCGATGCGAGCCCGGTCAACCAGATCCTGATCGACGAAAGCCTTCTCGGCTGGAAGGAATACGAGATGGAGGTTGTGCGTGACAGGGCCGACAACGCGATCATCGTCTGCTCGATCGAAAATCTCGATCCCATGGGCGTTCATACGGGCGATTCGATCACCGTCGCCCCCGCGCTCACGCTGACGGACAAGGAATACCAGATGATGCGCTCGGCCTCGATCGCGGTTCTGCGCGAGATCGGAGTGGAAACGGGCGGCTCCAACGTGCAATGGGCGGTGGATCCCGAAACCGGGCGCATGGTGGTGATCGAGATGAACCCGCGGGTTTCGCGCTCCTCCGCCCTGGCTTCGAAGGCCACGGGTTTCCCGATCGCCAAGATCGCCGCCAAGCTCGCCGTGGGCTACACGCTGGACGAGCTCGACAACGACATCACCAGGGTGACGCCGGCGAGCTTCGAGCCCACCATAGATTACGTCGTCACCAAGATCCCGCGCTTCGCCTTCGAGAAATTCGCCGGCGCCGAGCCGGTGCTATCGACGGCGATGAAATCGGTGGGCGAGGCGATGGCGATCGGCCGCACCATCCACGAGAGCCTGCAAAAGGCGCTCGCCAGCATGGAAACCGGCCTCACCGGCTTCGACGAGGTGGAAATCGAGGGCGCGCCCGAGAAATCGGCGGTGATAAAGGCGCTTTCGGTGCAATCCCCCGATCGCATCCGGGTGATCGCCCAGGCCATGCGCCACGGGCTTTCGGACGCGGAAATCCACGATGTCACCAGATTCGACCCCTGGTTCCTCGCCCGCATCCGCGAGATCGTGGAGGCCGAGGAGCGGGTGCGGGCCGAAGGCCTGCCCGAAGATGAGGCGGGGCTCAGGGCGCTGAAGATGCTGGGCTTCACCGATGCCCGCCTCGCCGCCCTTGCCGGCCTGAGCGAGGCCGATGTGCGCAAGGCCCGCCTTGCGAAGGGCGTCACCGCCGCCTTCAAGCGCATCGATACCTGCGCCGCCGAATTCGAGGCCCAGACGCCCTACATGTATTCCACCTACGAGGCCCCCGCCATGGGCGAGGTGGAGTGCGAATCCCGCCCCACCGAAAAGAAGAAGGTGGTGATCCTCGGCGGCGGGCCCAATCGCATCGGCCAGGGGATCGAATTCGATTACTGCTGCTGCCACGCCTGTTTCGCCCTCTCCGATCAGGGCTATGAAACCATCATGATCAACTGCAACCCGGAAACGGTCAGCACCGATTACGATACATCCGACCGCCTCTATTTCGAGCCGCTCACCTTCGAGCATGTGATGGAGATCCTGCGCGCCGAGCAGGAAAAGGGCACGCTCCACGGCGTGATCGTGCAGTTCGGCGGGCAGACGCCCCTGAAGCTTGCCGATGCGCTTCAGGAAGCGGGCATCCCGATCCTCGGCACAAGCCCCGACGCGATCGATCTCGCCGAGGATCGCGAGCGCTTCCAGGCGCTGGTGCACAAGCTTGGCCTGAAACAGCCGAAGAACGCCATCGCCAGCACCGCCGAAGAGGCGCTGAAGGCGGCGGAGGAGATCGGCTTTCCATTGGTGATCCGCCCCTCCTATGTGCTCGGCGGACGCGCGATGGAGATCGTGCGCGACATGCCCCAGCTCGAGCGCTACATCCGCGAGGCGGTGGTCGTCTCGGGCGACAGCCCCGTACTGCTTGACAGCTACCTCGCCGGCGCCATCGAGATGGATGTGGATGCGCTCAGCGACGGCACGAATGTGCATGTGGCGGGCATAATGCAGCATATCGAGGAGGCCGGCGTGCATTCGGGCGACAGCGCCTGCTCGCTGCCGCCCTATTCGCTCCCGCCCGAAATCATCGCGGAAGTGAAGCGGCAGACGCGCGCGCTTGCCCTTGCGCTCAATGTGGTGGGGCTGATGAATGTGCAGTTCGCGGTGAAGGATGGCGAGATCTACCTGATCGAGGTCAATCCCCGCGCCTCGCGCACCGTGCCCTTCGTCGCCAAGGCGACCGACAGCGCCATCGCCTCCATCGCCGCGCGCCTGATGGCGGGCGAGAAACTTGCCGATTTCCGCAAGCGCCCGCCCTATCCCGAGGGCACCAGCCCCGAAGATACGCTCCCCTTCGGCGATCCGCTGACGCTCGCCGATCCCGACATGCCGTGGTTTTCGGTGAAGGAAGCGGTGCTGCCGTTCAATCGCTTCCCCGGCGTCGATACCATCCTCGGGCCCGAGATGCGCTCCACCGGCGAGGTTATGGGCTGGGATCGCTCCTTCCCCCAGGCCTTCCTCAAGGCGCAGATGGGCGCGGGCGTGGATCTGCCCCGCGAGGGCAAGGTCTTCATCTCCATCCGCGACGATGACAAGACGGCCGAGATGGCCGAAACCGCGCGCATCCTGAAGGATCTCGGCTTCGAAATCATCGCCACCCGCGGCACCGGCGCCTGGCTTGGCGACAACGGCATCGAATGCGAGGTGGTGAACAAGGTCTATGAAGGCCGGCCCAATATCGTGGACATGCTGAAGGATGGCGAAATCGCCCTGGTGATGAACACCACCGAGGGCGCGCAGGCGATCGAGGACAGCCGCGACATCCGCGCCATCGCCCTGACGGACGCCATCCCCTATTTCACCACCGCCGCTGCCAGCCACGCCGCCGCGCAGGCCATCGCCGCGCGCGAAGAGGGCGATCTCAGCGTGCGCCCCCTTCAGGGCTGAACCTTCGGCAATGTTCACCCCCGCTCATGAAGATCATGTGCATTACGGGCCTTGCCGAACGGGCGGGGTTGATCTAGCTTCCCGCCTGTCAGCAACGGGAGAATCCGGCCGGGCCGCGTGCCAGGCCGGTGCCGAAGGAGCAACCGCCCCGGTAAACTCTCAGGCAAAGGGACCGTACTGGCGGTGAGACTCTGGAGAGAGGCGCTTTTCGCGCCCGCCGAAGGGATAACGATCTCAGGCGAAAGGACAGAGGGGGCGCCATCTGCCGGCTCCGGCCGGCGCCGAAAGCCGGCAACTCCGGGCAGGAGGCCGGCAAGAGAGAAGGGGCGTGCCCGTGAGCGATCTGAAACGAACCGATCTCTATGATCTCCATCTGGAGCTGGGCGCGAAGATGGTGCCCTTCGCCGGCTACGAAATGCCGGTGCAATACCCGATGGGAGTAATGAAGGAGCATCTTCACACCCGCGAGAACGCCGGGCTATTCGATGTGAGCCACATGGGCCAGGTCATCGTCAGGCCACGCTCGGGCGCTTATGAGGATGCGGCCGCCGCGCTCGAGCGCCTCGTGCCGGCTTCCGTTCTGGGGCTGAAGGAGGGCCGCCAGCGCTACGGGCTCTTCACCAATGAGGAAGGCGGGATCCTCGATGATCTGATGTTCGCCAATCGCGGCGATCATCTTTTCCTCGTGGTGAATGCCGCCAACAAGGAAGCCGATCTGGCCCATATGCAGGCGCATATCGGCGCGGATTGCGAAATCGGGATGATCGGGGATCGCGCCCTCCTTGCCCTTCAGGGGCCGAAGGCGGAAGCGGCGCTGGCCGCGATTGCGCCGCAGGCGGCCGGCATGAAATTCATGGATGTGGCGGTGATCCCGTCCGATTTCGGCGATCTCTGGATCTCGCGTTCGGGCTACACGGGCGAGGACGGTTTCGAAATCTCCGTTGAAAGCGCCCGCGCCACCGATCTCGCCCGCGCCCTGCTCGCACATCCGGCCGTTGCCCCGATCGGCCTTGGCGCGCGCGACAGCCTGCG
Source organism: Albidovulum sp. (assembly GCA_015491895.1). GTDB lineage: Bacteria > Pseudomonadota > Alphaproteobacteria > Rhodobacterales > Rhodobacteraceae > WFVA01. Next base: position 19,642 of record WFVA01000085.1, read on the forward strand.
CCTCGAGGCCGGGCTCTGCCTGCATGGCCACGATATCGATGCCACGACAACCCCGGCCGAAGCCGCGCTTGAATGGGCGATCCAGAAGGTGCGCCGCAGGGGGGGCGCGCGCGAGGGCGGCTTTCCCGGCGCCGCGCGCATTCTCGAAGAGCTGGAAAACGGCGCTGTGCGAAGGCGCGTCGGCATCCTGCCCGAGGGGCGCGCGCCGATGCGCGAGGGCGTGCCTCTTTTTGCCGCCGAAGAGGGGGGCGAGCCGGTCGGCGCCATCACCTCGGGCGGCTTCGGGCCTTCTGTCGGACGGCCGGTATCCATGAGCTATGTGCCCACCGCCATGAGCGGCGAGGGCACGCGGATATGGGGCGAGCTGCGCGGCAAGCGCCTGCCCGCCACCGTCACGGGGCTGCCGTTCCGCCCTGCCAATTACAAACGCTGAGAAAGGGAAGATCATGGAAGCGACGAAATACACCGAAGAGCACGAATGGCTCCGCCCCGAGGGCGATCACGTGGTGGTGGGGATCACCTCACATGCCGCCGAGCAGCTGGGCGATGTGGTGTTCGTGGAGCTGCCCGAGCCAGGCACGACCGTGAGCAAGGATGACGAGGTGGTGGTGATCGAGAGCGTCAAGGCCGCGTCCGACATCCTGGCGCCGGTGGATGGCGAGATCACCGAAGTGAACGAGGCGATTGTCGAGGATCCCGGCAAGGTCAACGAAGATCCCGAAGGCGCGGCCTGGTTCTTCAAGATGAAGGTGGATGATCCTTCCCAGCTCGAGGAATTCATGGACGAAGCCGCCTACAAGGAATTCATCGGCTGAGCCCTGAGCGCCCGCCCCCGCGGCGGACCTCGCCAAAAGCCAGACGGGAGCCAGACCATGCCTTTCGAGCCTACCGATTACCAGCCCTACGATTTCGCCAACCGTCGCCATATCGGCCCCAGCCCGGCCGAGATGGAGGAAATGCTCGCCGCAGTCGGGGTGGAGAGCCTCGATCAGCTGATCGATGAAACCATCCCCGAAAGCATCCGCCAGAAGGAGCCGCTCGATTTCGGCAAGCCCATGTCGGAGCGTGAATTCCTCTATCACGTGCGCCAGACGGCGAAGAAGAACCGGGTGATGACGACGATGATCGGCCAGGGCTTCTACGGCACCGTCACCCCTCCCGTGATCCAGCGCAACATCCTCGAAAACCCGGCCTGGTACACCGCCTACACCCCCTATCAGCCCGAGATCAGCCAGGGCCGGCTCGAGGCGCTCCTGAATTATCAGACGATGATCGCCGATCTCACCGGGCTCGAGATCGCCAATGCCTCGCTTCTCGACGAGGCCACCGCGGCGGCCGAAGCGATGACGATGGCCCGGCGCGTGGCGAAATCGAAGGCAGGCGCCTTCTTCATCGATGAAAACTGCCACCCGCAGAACATCGCGGTCATGAAGACCCGTGCCGCGCCGCTGGGGATCGAGGTGATCGTGGGCGCGCCGGAGGATCTCGATCCCGAAAATGTGTTTGCCGCCGTTTTCCAGTATCCCGGCACCTATGGCCATCTGCGCGATTTCACGCCCGAGATGGAAGCGCTCCATGCCGCGAAGGCCATCGGCATCGTGATCGCCGATCCTTTGGCGCTCACACTCCTCAAGGAGCCCGGCGCAATGGGCGCCGATATCGCCGTGGGCTCCACCCAGCGCTTCGGCGTGCCCATGGGCTATGGCGGCCCGCATGCCGCCTATATGGCCACCCGCGATGCCTACAAGCGCGCCATGCCCGGCCGCCTGATCGGCGTCTCGATCGACAGCCACGGAAACCCCGCCTACCGCCTCAGCCTCCAGGCCCGCGAACAGCACATCCGGCGTGAAAAGGCCACCTCCAATGTCTGCACCGCGCAGGCGCTGCTGGCGGTGATGGCCTCCTTCTACGCGGTGTTCCACGGGCCGGAGGGGCTGAAGGCCATCGCCCAGCGCATCCATCGCAAGACGGCGCGCATGGTGCGGGTGCTCGAAGAGGCGGGCTACGCGGTGGAGCCGAAGGAATTCTTCGATACTGTCACCGTCGAGGTGGGGCCGCTTCAGGGCGTGATCATGCGCGCCGCAATTGAGGAGCGGATCAACCTGCGCCGCGTCGGCAAGACGAAGATCGGCATCTCGCTTGACGAAACCACCCGCTCGGAAACCATCGAACGCCTCTGGCGCGCCTTCGGCATCGAGCGCCCCGATCAGGACCACACCCCGGTCTACCGCCTGCCGGAAAACCTGATCCGCGAAAGCGAATACCTCACCCATCCCGTTTTCCACATGAACCGGGCCGAAACCGAGATGATGCGCTACATGCGCCGGCTTTCGGATCGCGATCTGGCGCTCGATCGCGCCATGATCCCCTTGGGCTCCTGCACGATGAAGCTCAATGCCGCGGCCGAGATGATGCCGCTGACCTGGCCCGAGTTTGCCAATATCCACCCCTTCGCGCCGGCCGATCAGGTGCGCGGCTTCACGGAGATGATCGAGGATCTCTCGAAGAAGCTCTGCGAGATCACCGGCTATGACGCCATGTCGATGCAGCCCAATTCCGGCGCCCAGGGCGAATATGCGGGCCTTCTCACCATCGCCGCCTGGCACCGCGATCGCGGCGAGGGGCATCGCAATATCTGCCTGATCCCGGTTTCGGCCCATGGCACGAACCCGGCGAGCGCGCAGATGGCGGGGATGAAGGTGGTGGTGGTGAAATCCACCGAAACCGGCGATATCGACGTGGAGGATTTTCGCCAGAAGGCCGAGGCCGCGGGCGAAAACCTCGCCGCCTGCATGATCACCTATCCCTCGACCCACGGGGTGTTCGAGGAAACGGTGCGCGAGATCTGCGACATCACGCATGAATACGGCGGGCAGGTCTATATCGACGGCGCCAACCTCAATGCCATGGTCGGCCTCGTGAAACTGGGCGAGATCGGCGGCGACGTGAGCCACCTCAACCTCCACAAGACATTCGCCATCCCCCACGGCGGCGGCGGCCCCGGCATGGGGCCGATCGGGGTGAAGGCGCATCTCGCGCCCTACCTCCCCGGCCACCCCGAAACCGGCGGGCGCGAAGGCCCCGTTTCGGCTGCGCCCTTCGGCTCGGCCTCGATCCTGGTCATCAGCTGGGCCTATGTGCTGATGATGGGCGGCGCGGGGCTGACGCAGGCCAGCAAGGTCGCGATCCTGAGCGGCAATTACATCGCCAGGCGGCTTGAGGGCGCCTATGACATCCTCTTCAAGGGCAAGAACGGCCGGGTCGCGCATGAATGCATCCTCGATACCCGCCCCTTCGCCGAAAGCGCGCATATCACCGTGGACGACATCGCCAAGCGACTGATCGACAACGGTTTTCACGCCCCCACCATGAGCTGGCCGGTGCCCGGGACGCTGATGGTGGAGCCCACGGAGAGCGAAACCAAGGCCGAGCTTGATCGCTTCATTCGCGCCATGCTCTCGATCCGCGAGGAAATCCGCGATGTGGAAGAGGGGCGGATCGACGGCGAGAACAACCCGCTGAAGAACGCGCCCCATACGGTCAATGATCTCGTGGCCGAATGGGATCGCCCCTATCCGCGCGAACAGGGCTGCTTCCCCCCCGGCGCCTTCCGGGTTGACAAATACTGGCCGCCCGTCGGGCGGGTCGATAACGTCCATGGCGATCGCCATCTCGTGTGCACCTGCCCGCCCCTCGAGAGCTACGGGGAAGCGGCGGAGTAGGCCCATGATCCGCGCCTTCGTGGCCCTGCCCCTGCCCGATGAGGTGGAGGACAGGCTGGAAGCGCTCCAGAAAACGCTGCCGGCCGGCCGGCCGGTGGCGCGCGATACCTTCCACCTCACGCTTGCCTTCGTGGGCGAGCATCCGCCCGAAGCGATCGAGGCGCTGCATGAGGAGCTCTCCCTGATCCACGCCGAGGCGCCCGAAATCGCCCTCGCGGGCCTTGGCACCTTCGGCAAGGGCAGCCCGAAGCTTCTCTTCGCCACTGTGGCCGAAAACGCACCCCTGATGCACCTTCATCAGGAGGTGAAAGCCGCCATGCGGCGCGCCGGCCTCAGGCCCTCGGGCGAGAAATACCGCCCCCATGTCACCCTTGCGCGCTTTCGCCGCCGCCTCGATCCGGCAGAGGAGCAGAGGCTCGCCGGATATCTCTCCGCCGCCTCCGGCTTCGCGCCGCCGCCCTTCCGCCCGGCCTGCTTCACCCTCTGCCAATCCACCCTGCGCCAGGGCCAATCCCCGCACCATGAGGTGCTTGCGGCCTATCCCCTTGGCGCGAGCCGCGCCAATGCCCTGCCCTCTTGACAATCGCGCCCCGAAAGCCGATTTAGCGCAGCAATGGGGCCGTAGCTCAGTTGGGAGAGCGCGTCGTTCGCAATGACGAGGTCAGGGGTTCGATTCCCCTCGGCTCCACCAGATCACCACGGCGCGGAAGCGGCGCATCCGCCGAAGATCACTCCCCCTCCAGGAGCATCCACAGCGCAACGATGGTGAGCCCCACGCCCACCAGCACCAGCCCGCGCACGAGCCCGTGGCCGAGTGCGATTTCCCACAGGATCACCCAGCTCGGCACCAGATAGGTATAGGCCATCACCTTGGCCGAAGGGAGGCGCAGGGTGGCGTATTGCAGCAGCACGAAGGTCATTGCGCTGGCGGCCAGCGAAACATAGGCGATGGTGATCCAGACGATCGGTTTCAGGCTGGCCCAGTCTGTCGCCAGGATGTCGCGCCAGCCCCAGAGGATCAGCAGGATACTGCCCGCCACCATCATCCCGAAGCTGAACACCACCGCCGGCTCGCCCCGGTTGAGCTTGCGCACGAGGGGCGTGTAGAGCGCATGGGCAACGGCGCCGATGAAAAAGATCCCCTCCCCCCGCCCGATCCTGAAGGCGAGCAGGGCCGAGAGATCGGCGCGAAAGATCACCCAGAGCGCACCGATGGCGCCGATCACGAGCGCCAGCGCCATGCGCGGGGTGGTGATCTGGCGCAGAAGAAGCCAGCCGAACAGGGCCGACATCACCGGCGTCAGCGTGAACACGGCGGCGGTGGAAACGGGCGGGGCGGTTTTCAGCCCCTCGAACATCAGCACGAAATAAATCGCGAAAATGCCGCCCAGCAGCAGATAGCGCCATGGGGCGGCAAAGGCCTCCGCACGTATCCTGCCGCTCTTCCAGGCCACGAGGCCGATCACCGCTCCCGCGATCACGAAGCGCAGCGCATTCAGCGCAGCAGGTGCGATTTCATTTGCCGCCAGGGATCCGAGGCTGAAGGATCCCGCCACCAGCGCCGAGAAGAGCAGCATCGCCAGATGCCCGCGCGCGGCCTCGCTCATCTGCGCCACCGCCGCCTCATCCGGCCCAGCTTTCGGCCTTGTAGAGCGTATCGATGCGCTTCATCTCCTCCTTGAGATATTTCAGGAAGCTCTGCACCTTCACGGTGCGGTGCAGATCCACATGGGTAACAAGCCACAATTGCGCCGACCACTCGGGCCGTGGTGCGAGCACTTCCACAAGATCCCCGTGCCGGCGCGCCTGCTCCATCGTGATGAAGCCAAGCCCGGCGCCCGCGAGCACCGCATCAAGAAGCGCGCGGTTATCGGACACGCGGAAGGTGATCGCGCTCTCGGGCAGATGCGCGCGCAGCCAGCGATCGAAGGGCGCGCGGGTATCCTTCATGTCATAGGCCACGAAACGGTGGCGGGTAAGCTCTTCCTCGCTTGCCGGCATCCCCATCTCGCCAAGATAATCCCGGCTGGCATAGAGCGCGATCTTCTCGGTGGCGAATTTCTGCACCACGTTATCGGGCTGCTCGGGCGGCGCGCCGGCGCGGATCGCCACATGCGCCTCACCATACTCGAGCCGGAAAAGGCGGCTGCCGGTGAGGTAGCGCACGATGAGATCGGGATGCAGCTTCTGAAACCGGGTCAGGACAGGGGTGAGAAAGGGGGAGAAGCTGGTGAGCGATGTCACCACCAGCTCGCCGCTCACCGTCTCGCCCTGCCCCTTGATGCGGTTTGCGAGCTGGGCGAACTGCTCATCCGTGGCCCTGGCCACCTGCAGGAGATCAAGCCCCGCCTCCGTGGGCGTGTAGCCCCGGGCATGACGCTGAAAAAGCTTCGTGCCGAGGCGGGCTTCAAGCGCATCGACATGGCGGATCACGGTGGCATGATGCACCCCCATCTCCGCCGCTGCCCCGCTCACGGTGCCGGCCCTCGCCACATGATAGGCGGTGCGGATTTCATCCCAGTTGTCCATGCCGGATCTGTGCACCTGCGAACACTCCCTCTCCGTTTCAATCACTTCTGTGATATCTCCGCAAGCCCCGAAGCGCTTGACTCCCGCTCCCATCCCGCCTAAACGGGCGCGAACCCCGGGAGTTTCGAGGCTTCCGGTCCCCTCCTGCATGCGGGGATCGCCGTCAGTCAGCGCGTTGCGCCCACTGGCGCGTTCTTCGTTTGGATATGGCCGCTGAAGCTTCCGATCCGGGCCACGCGCCCCCATGTTCGAGGGCAGAGACATAACGGCGAAAGGTGCAGACGCACATGTTTGAAAATCTGTCCGAACGGCTTTCCGGGGTTTTCGACCGGCTCACCAAACAGGGTGCGCTCTCCGAAGACGATGTGAAAACCGCGCTGCGCGAGGTGCGCGTAGCGCTGCTCGAGGCCGATGTTTCGCTGCCCGTGGCGCGCGATTTCGTCAAGCGCGTGCAGGAGAAGGCCACCGGCCAGAAGGTCACCAAATCGGTGACGCCGGGCCAGCAGGTGGTGAAGATCGTGCATGACGAGCTTGTCAGCGTGCTTTCGGGCGATGGCGCCGAAGCCGGACAGCTCAAGGTCGATAACCCGCCCGCGCCGATCCTGATGGTCGGCCTGCAGGGCGGCGGCAAGACGACGACCACCGCCAAGCTCGCCAAGCGGCTGAAGGAAAAGCAGGGCAAGAAGGTGCTGATGGCCTCGCTCGATGTCTATCGCCCCGCGGCGCAGGAGCAGCTTGCGATCCTCGGTCGTCAGATCGGCGTCGATACCCTGCCGATCGTCGAGGGCCAGTCGGCGGTGGATATCGCCAGACGCGCGAAGCAGCAGGCCACCATGGGCGGCTATGATGTCTATCTTCTCGACACCGCCGGGCGGCTTCACATCGATGAAGTGCTGATGGACGAGGTCCAGGCGGTGCGCGACGTGGCCAATCCGCGCGAAACCCTTCTGGTGGTGGACGGCCTCACCGGTCAGGTGGCCGTGGAGGTGGCTGAGGAGTTTGACAACAAGGTCGGCATCTCCGGCGTGGTCCTCACCCGGATGGACGGCGATGGCCGCGGCGGCGCCGCCCTTTCCATGCGCGCGGTCACCGGCAAGCCGATCAAGTTCGTCGGCATCGGCGAAAAGCTCGACGACCTCGATGAATTCGAGCCCGAGCGCATCGCCGGGCGGATCCTCGGCATGGGCGATATCGTGGCTCTGGTGCAGAAGGCCCAGGAAACGATAGAGGCCGAGCAGGCCGAACGCATGATGAAGCGCTTCCAGAAGGGCCGCTTCAACATGAACGACATGAAGATGCAACTCGAGCAGATGCTGAAGATGGGCGGCATGGAAGGCATCATGAGCATGATGCCGGGGATGAAGAAGATGTCGAAGCAGGTGCAGGAGGCGGGGTTTGACGATACCGTGCTCAGGCACCAGATCGCGCTCATCAATTCCATGACGAAGAAGGAGCGCGCCAATCCCCAGATCCTTCAGGCCAGCCGCAAGAAGCGCATCGCGCGCGGCGCGGGGCTCGAGGTGAGCGAATTGAACAAGCTCCTGAAGATGCACCGCCAGATGGCCGACATGATGAAGAAGATGGGCAAGATGGGCAAACGCGGCATGCTGAAGGGCGCGCTCGGCCAGATGTTCGGCAAGGGCGGCGGCATGCCTGCGGGAATGGATTCCGCGGGCATGGATCCGAAAGCCCTCGAAACGGCGGCAAAGAAGATGGGCGTGCCCGGCACCGGCCTGCCCGGCCTCGGAGGCGGCGGAATGCCGCTCCCCCCCGGCCTCTCGGGCCTTGGCAAAGGGAAGAAGAAATGAAACGCCCACGCCCCTCTTCATCTTGGCCGAAATACTCCCGCCGGAGGCATCCCGCCATATGCCACATTCCCGAGGGCCGGGCCTCTCTCGAGCGGCATGCAAGAGAGGGTGGGCGGCCATGAGCGATCCCGTCACCCGCGCCGCCGAGCTTCTGAAGGGCCACCGCGAAAGCATCGATCGCCTTGATGCGATCCTCGTCTATACGCTCGGCGAGCGCTTCAAGCACACCCAGGAAGTGGGCCGGCTGAAAGCCGAACATGGCCTGCCGCCCGCCGATCCGGTGCGCGAGGCCCAGCAGATCGAACGCCTCGAGAGGCTCGCGCGCGAAGCCGATCTCGATCCCGAATTCGCCAGGAAATTCCTGAATTTCATCATCGGCGAAGTTATCCGTCACCATCAGCAACAACGACAGGAATGAAGGGCTGACAGCCCCGAAATCAAAGCCAGACCAAGGAGTTACACAACATGGCAATGAAAATTCGTCTCGCTCGCGGCGGTTCCAAGAAGCGCCCCTTTTACCGCATCGTCGCCGCCGACAGCCGCATGCCGCGCGATGGCCGCTTCATCGAGAAGCTCGGCACCTACAATCCGCTGCTGCCCAAAGACAGCGAGGACCGCGTCAAGATGGATATCGAACGCGTGAAGCACTGGCTCGCCGAGGGGGCCAAGCCCACCGATCGCGTGTCCCGCTTCCTGGAAGCGGCCGGCATTCTCGAGAAGAAGGAACGCAGGAACCCGAAGAAGGCCGAGCCCGGTGCCAAGGCGAAGGAACGCGCCGAGGAGAAGGCGGCCAAGGCTGCCGAGGCGGCAGAAGCGGCTGCAGCCCCGGCCGAAGAGCCCGCCAAGGCACCTGCCGAGGAAGCCGCGGCGGAAGAAACCACCGAATAAGCGATGGGCGGGCGGTCATGCCGGAATTTTCGCAAGGATTCAGGCAGGAATTCGACCGCTTGCTGAGGTGGCGGCGCGATGTGCGCCGCTTCCGCACCGATCCGGTGGAAGAGGCCCTGCTGCAGGAGTGCCTCTCCAGCTTTGCCCTCGCGCCGTCGGTGGGGCTTTCCGAGCCCTGGCGGATCGTCAATGTGAAAAGCGTCGCGGCCCGTGCTGCGGCGCTTGCCAATTTCGAAGCCGCCAATGCCGAGGCGCTCAAAGGCTACAGCGGCGAGAAGGCTCGGCTCTACGCCGGGCTGAAGCTCTCGGGCATGCGCGAAGCCCCGGTGCAGCTTGCCGTGTTCTGCGATGAGGCCACGCCCAAGGGCGCCGGGCTCGGCGCGGCCACGATGCCCGAGATGCGCCGCTATTCGGTGGTGGCGGCGATCACCCAGTTCTGGCTGAAGGCGCGCAGTGAGGGGCTCGGCGCGGGCTGGGTTTCGATCCTCGATCCCGCCCGCCTCGCAGCCGATCTTGATGTGCCGGAAAGCTGGCGGCTGGTGGCCTATCTCTGTATCGGCTGGCCCGAGGAGACGGGCGAAACCCCCGAGCTCGAGCGCCTCGGCTGGGAGCGGCGGGCGGCAGGTATCGAGATCGAGGAGCGATAGGACAGCATGGTGGATCGGAGCGATGAAGAGAGGCTTATCTGCGTCGGCGCCATCGCCGGGGCCTATGGGGTGCGCGGAGAAGTGCGCCTCAAGAGCTTCTGCGCAACCCCGGAGGATATCGCGCATTACAGCCCGCTCCTCGATGAAACCGGCCAGCGCGAATTCCGCCTCAAGATCACCCGCCCTATCAAGAACGGCTTTGCCGCCCGCATCGAGGGTATCCGCACGAAGGAAGAAGCCGACGCCCTTCGCGGCACCAGCCTCCATGCTCCGCGCGCCGCCCTCCCGAGCCTGCCGGATGACGAATTCTACCACGCGGATCTGATCGGGCTAGAGGTGTTCGATACTGGCGGCCGGCCGCTCGGGCGTATCATCGCCGTGCCCAACCACGGCGCAGGCGATCTCCTGGAGATCCGCCCGCCCGCCGGGGGCGATACGATCCTGCTGCCGTTCACCCGCGCGGTTGTTCCCACCGTGGATCTGGCTGCCGGGCGGGTGATCGCCGATCCGCCGGAAGGGATCGTGAAAGATGGCTGATGCGAAGAAACCGGCCCGCTCCCATGGCCGAAAGACGATCAGCGCCAGCCTGAAGCCGCGCGATCTGATGAGCGAGCCCAAGCGCCTCAAGGGGGCGTGGTGTGCGCGCGTGATCACCCTTTTTCCCGAGGCCTTCCCCGGCGTGCTTGGCCTTTCGCTCACCGGCAAGGCGCTCGAGATGGGGCTGTGGCAGCTCGAAACCATCCCGCTGCGAAAGTTCGGCATCGGCCGGCACCTCAATGTGGACGACACCCCCGCCGGTGGCGGCGCCGGCATGGTGATGCGCGCCGATGTGCTGGGCGAGGCGATCGACGAGGCCATGCGCGGCGCCCCCGAAGATCGGGAGAAATGGCCGGTCATCTATCTTTCACCGCGCGGCAAACGCTTCGATCAGAAGATGGCCGAGCGGTTTTCGCGCAGCGAAGGCATCACACTTCTGTGCGGCCGCTTCGAGGGCGTGGACGAGCGCGTGCTCGAGGAATACGCGATCGAGGAGGTGAGCCTCGGGGATTTCGTGCTGACGGGCGGAGAGATTGCCGCTCAGGCCTTGATTGATGCGAGCGTGCGGCTTATACCGCGCGTGATTGGGAATCAGGCATCAACCGAGGAGGAATCCTTCTCGGATTTTTTGCTTGAACATCCTCAATACACGAAGCCGAGCGTCTGGCGTGGCCGTGCGATCCCCGAAGTGCTTCTCTCGGGCCATCACGCGAACATCTCCCGCTGGCGCAAGGAAATGGCCGAAAGGCTGACAAAGGAAAGACGGCCTGATCTCTGGCGGGCTTATCGTGAGCATCACGATGGGGACCCGGAAGAAGACCAAGAGCTCTGAGGGCGCGAGCAACCTTCGCGGATCGAACCGCGAGCATGAAAAGGATGAAGGCGATGGACCTGATCGCAGAACTCGAAGCCGAGCAGATCAAGAAGCTCGGCAAGGAAATCCCAGATTTCAAGGCGGGTGACACCATCCGCGTTGGCTACAAGGTGACGGAAGGCAACCGCACGCGGGTGCAGAATTACGAAGGCGTCTGCATCGCGCGCAAGGGGGGCGACGGCATCGATGCCTCCTTCACGGTGCGCAAGATTTCCTTCGGCGAGGGCGTGGAGCGCGTGTTCCCCCTCTATTCCACCAATATCGAGAGCATCACCGTGGTGCGCCGCGGCCGTGTGCGCCGCTCGAAGCTCTACTATCTGCGCTCGCGCCGCGGCAAGGCGGCCCGGATCGCGGAAGACACCCACTATAAGCCCAGGAAGGCCAAAGCGGCCGAGGCCGAGGCGTAAGGAGCCGGGACCATGAAAAAAGACATCCACCCCGATTACCACCTGATCAAGGTCAAGCTGACCAACGGCACCATCATCGAGATGCGCTCGACCTACGGCAAGGAAGGCGACGTGCTGGCGCTTGACATCGACCCCACAGTGCACCCCGCCTGGACGGGCGGCGGCACCCGCCTCACCGACGCCGGCGGCCGGGTTTCGAAATTCAAGAAGAAATACGAGGGCCTCGGCTTCTGAGCCGGATCCCTTTCAGAACAGAAACGCCGCCCGCATCCCGGGCGGCGTTTTCATTTCCATCCTTTGGGATGGCTCGGAGGCCCTTCCGGTGTCTGTTCGATTTCCCATGCACCGGGGCCGCAGGGGCCATCAGGGCGGCAATCGGTGAAAACGCTGATCTTCATTGAAAATCCTCTCTTGCACAAATGCCGCTTTACGGCCTCGCAGGGCCAATCCCCGCTTCCAATGGCTCATCCTACCACATATAGTGGCGCAAACCCATTCGGGCTCTTGGATCAGGATAACGGGGTTATCGCGTGGCACATATAATCGTTGTCGGAAACGAGAAGGGCGGATCGGGAAAATCCACCACATCCATGCATGTCGCGACCGCTCTGGCGCGCATGGGCCACAAGGTGGGCGCGCTCGATCTCGATCTCAGGCAGAGAAGCTTCGGACGCTATGTGGAAAACCGCAGGGCCTATTGCGAGAAGCACGGGATCGACCTTGCCACCCCCGATTACATGGATCTGCCTCAGATCGACAAATCCCGCCTCAAACCCGGCGAGAACATCTACGATCACCGCCTCTCGGCCGCTGTCGCGAAGCTCGAGCCCGAAAGCGATTTCATCCTGATCGATTGCCCCGGCTCCCATACCCGCCTCAGCCAGGTGGCCCATTCGCTGGCCGATACGCTGATCACGCCTCTGAATGACAGTTTCGTGGATTTCGATCTGCTGGCGCATATAGATCCCGATACGGGCGAGGTGCTCGGCCCCTCCGTCTATTCCGAAATGGTATGGAACGCCCGCCAGCTGCGCGCCCAGGCCGGGCTGCCGCCCATCGATTGGGTGCTGGTGCGCAACCGCGTGCCGCCCCAGCGGATGCACAACAAGGAAAAGATGGAAGCCGCGCTTTCCAGGCTCTCGCGCCGGATCGGCTTTCGCGTGGCGCCGGGCTTTTCCGAGCGGGTAATCTTCCGCGAGCTTTTCCCGCGCGGGCTCACGCTGCTCGATCTGCGCGATATCGGCGTGAAGCGCCTCAACATCTCGAACGTGGCGGCGCGGCAGGAATTGCGCGATCTGATCGGTGCGCTCAATCTGCCCGGCGTCACCATCGATTTCTGATTTTCGCCCGCTCCCCCTGTTCCCGCAGGCCTTGCGCACCTATGTTCAGGGCAACCGGAAAACAGAGGTGCAAAGATGGACGAACTTTCGATCGAACCGGATTACGTGAAGCGGCTGGTGTGGAAGGTGCGCACCTTCATGGCCGATGAAGCCCCCGTGATCGAGGATCCGGGCGACAATCCCACGGATGATCCCCTTCCAACCACCCTTCAGGAAGGCTGCGATGATCCCTCGCGTGAAGAGGTGATCGAGGAAATCGACGGCCTCGGCCCCGAAAAGCAGGCCGAACTAGTGGCGCTGATGTGGCTCGGGCGGGATGACGATGCCGGCCCCGAGGATTGGGGCGAGCTTCTGCGCCTCGCCCGCGAGCGCCAGGAAGTATCGACCGCGCGCTACCTGCTCGATCACCCGCTTGTCGCGGATTACTGGGCCATGGGGCTGGAAAAGCTCGGCTATGGCACATTGGCGGAGGGGTGATCGCCCTGCGCCGGTAGCGTGGCCGCCGGTGAGCGGGCTCAGTTGCCCTCGCCGGCGCCGCCGCCAACACCCTTGAGATTGCCCGGATCGAACACCCCGCCGAAGGGGGAGGTCGGCTTTGCGCCCCCGTTGTCATCCGCCTTGCCGGGCGGCGCTTCCCCGCTTTCGCCATCCCCGCCGGCCCCCGCCTGATTGGCCAGATTGCCGGGATCGAACACCCCGCCGAAGGGGGAGGGCTTTGCGGGTGGCGCGGCATTCGATCCTTCATCGGGCTTCTCCCCGGTGCCCGACTGCCCCTCGAGATTGCCCGGATCGAACACCCCGCCAAAGGGCGCATTGCCGGTGGCCGGCTTGCCCGCGGCCGCGCCGCCCGCAGGTGCGGGCTTGCCGGAGGGCACGAAGATATCAGGCCCCTTCATCTGCTGCTGAAGGCGCTGCTGCGCGCGCCGGCGCAGGAGCTCCTCGCGCCGCTTTGCCGCCTCGGCCTGCTTGGCCGCGCGCACCTCGGCCTTGCACTGTTCGGGGCTGTAGGCGCGCGCTGTCCAGAACAGCGTGATCACCACGAAGGAAAACAGCACCAGCGCACCGGCTGCCCAATTGCCACGCAGAAAGCCCGGCAGGATGGATCTGCCCTGCGCCACGGCCTCGCCCTTGCGCTCGGCCTCGGCCTTGATCCTGCCCCGCCGCCACGCCTCATTGGCAAGCGCGCCGAAAACGGTCAGCGAAACGATGATGAAGGCAAGCGCGGAGATGGAAGGGTTGATCCCGTAGCGCACCTTCTGCGCCAGCTCGATGGTGAGGGTCGGGTAGCGCCCGAAGGTGAAGGTGGTGGTGTTGTAGTTCTCGAAGCTGGCGAGAAAGGCAAGCACGGCGGCCGAGGCGATCGCGGGGCGCATGAAGGGGAGCAGGATCTTCCTGAATGCCTGCACATGGGTTGCGCCGAGATCGAGCGCCGCTTCCGTCAGCCCCGGATCGTAGCGCTGAAGCCGCGCCACGAAAACCAGCATCGTATAGGAGGCGATGAAGGTGGACTGGCCAAGAATGGTGAGGAAGATGCCATTGTGAAAAAGGGCGTCCGTCGCCGGGCCGAGGATGCGGCTCAGACGATCCCAGAACACCACCGTTGAAATGCCGAGCACGACGCCCGGGATCAGGATCGGGGCGATGATGATCGTGTAATAGGTGGAGCGCCAGCGCGGCCAGATCTGCGTGAGGATGAGCGAGGCGGCAAGCCCCATCGCCACCGAGAGCACCACCGTGCCGAGCCCGATGATCACGCTGTTGAGGATCGCGCGCAGGATGCGCTCGTCATTCGCGAGAACCTGAAACCACTCGAAGGAAAAGCAATCCCACGGCGTGATCGTGGGGAAGGGATTGGAATTGAAGGCCGTCATGCTCATGATCACGAGCGGGCCGAGGAGATAGGTGAAGAAGATCACCAGATAGAGGCCGAGCGCAATCCGCGAGAGCAGGATATTCGATCTCATTTGCCGATATCCCCCATGTTGACCTTGAAGATCTTCATGAAGGTCAGCACGATGGTGATCGAGGCCACGAGAAGCACGATCGCATAGGCCGCGCCCTGCTGCCAGTTAAGCGAATCATTGAACCACTGATAGACGAGCTGGGTGAACCACAGGCTGCTCGGCCCGCCGAGGATCTGCGGCGCGGCCAGGGCGCCGGCCGAAAGCATGAACACCATCGTCATCCCCGAAGTGATGCCGGGCTTTGCGTGGGGGATCACGATGCGCCGGTGGATGCGGATCCAGCTGGCGCCCATGTCGCGCGCCGCCTCGATCTGGTTGCGGTCGAGGCTTTCGATCGCGTTATACATGGGAAACAGCATCAGCAGGATATAGGCATAGCCAAGGCCCGCGTAGAGCGCCACGTCGGCACGGATGAAATCGATCGGCTGATCGATGAGCCCAAGCCCCATCATCGCGGCATTGAGGATGCCGCCATCGGCGAAGACGATCCGAAGCGCGAAGGCGCGCAGGATCTCGTTGATCCAGTAGGGGATGATCAGAAGCACCACCAGAAGCCGCACGAAGCCCGAGCCGCGCGATTGGCCGAGATAGTAGGCCAGCGGATAGCACAGGATGAGATCGGCCACCGTAACGGCCATGGCGGCGATGATCGTGCGCACGAACACCATGAGATCAACGGTATTATAGGTGCCCTCGCCCCCGCCCGCGCCATAGATCAGATGGCGGTAGTTGGCCAGCGTATAGACATCCTTCGGCCCGCCCTGCTCGGCAGGCGGCAGATTGTAGCGGAAGGAATAATCCAGCATCGAAAGCTGCGGCAGCAGGATGAGCACGATGATCCAGAACGCCACCAGCCCCAGCATGACGGAGCCCAGCAGCCGGCCGTTGGTACGGAAATATTCGGATAACAGACGGGGCCTGGCCATTTTTTCCCTACTCCGCCGCCAGCTCGCCGGCGGGCATCACCACCGCGTTGCGCAGCTCGTATTTCAGGGTGAGATCCTCGCCCTTCGAGGCGATCCGATCCTGCCCCACATTGGGGAGCGACATCTTGATCCGCTTGCCGCCGTCCCCTTCGAGGAAGACGCTGTAGGAATTGCCCTCGAATTCCTCGTTCACCACCTTGGCGGCGAGACGCGTCTTCTCATGCGCGCCGGCGTCAACCACCAGCGAAAGCGCCTCGGGGCGGATGAACATCATCGCCTCATCCCCCGGTTTCAGCACCCCGCGCGCCGCGGGCGTGATCTGGGCCAGGAGATCGCCCGAGCGATTGGTGCGGATCAGCGCCTCGGTGCCGTTCACCTCGAGGATCCTGCCGCGAAACACGTTGTTTTCGCCCACGAAGGAGGCCACGAAAGGCGTGGCCGGCAGATCATAGACATCATGCCCCGAGCCGATCTGCTCGATCACCCCGGCGCGCATCACCGCCACGTTGTCCGACATCGTGAGCGCCTCGCCCTGATCGTGGGTGATGTAGATGAAGGTGATGCCCACCCGCTGCTGAATCTCGCGAAGCTCGGTGCGCATGTGCTGGCGCAGCTTCAGATCGAGCGCCGAGAGGGGCTCGTCAAGGAGAAGCACATCGGGCTCGGCGCAAAGCGCGCGCGCAATCGCCACGCGCTGCTTCTGCCCGCCCGAAAGCTCGCTCGGCAGCTTGTCGCCCTGGCCTTCCAGCGCGATCATCTCGAGAAGCTCGTCGGCGCGCTTGCGCCGCTCGGCCTTGCCTGCGCCTTTCACTTCCATCGAGAAGGTGATGTTTTCCCAGATCTTCATCAGCGGAAACAGCGCCAGATTCTGAAAGATCAGCGCCGTGGGCCGCTTGTTGGGGCCGATTCCGGCCATGTCTTTCCCGCCGATCAGCACCCGGCCCTCGCTGGGCTGGAGAAAGCCGGATATCGCGCGCAGGATGGTTGTTTTCCCGCAGCCCGAGGGGCCGAGGAAGGAAAAGAAATCGCCGCCGTTGATATTCACATTCGCATCGCGAACCGCAACGAAATCACCAAACCGGATCCAGAGATTCTCCAGATCCACCCCGATACCACCAGCCATCGGCCTCTCCCCGTCATCAGCCCGGCCGGGACATGCCACCGCGCGGGCTGAATATGCCGTTCTTCATGCGATGGCCGGCCACCCAAACGGGCAGCCGGCCATACTCGAGCACTCAGGCGCTCTTGAACTTGTTCACGTATTCCGTGCGCAGATCCGCATACCAGGGCGGCTCGGCCGGCCAGGGATTGAGATTGGCCAGCGCATCGCCCGGATAGGCTTCGGCGAAGTTCTTCTTGTAGGTGTCGCTGGCAAATTTGTCAGCCCCGAGGATCGGCGAATTGTAGCCGTGCTTGTCGATCGCCCTCCCGGCCACTTCCGGGCGGTAGGCATATTCGACCAGCGCATAGGCCTCGTCGATGTTCTCGGCCCCGACCGGCATCGCAAGGCCGTCCACCCAGGCCATCGCGCCCTCGCGCGGCGCCTGATAGGTCACCGGCTCGCCGGCGGTTTTCAGCGCCAGCGGCGGGCCATCCCATGTCTGACCGACAACGACGCCGCCATTGAGGAGGCCCTGCTTCTGGCTGTCGGCATCGTTCCACAGGAGCTTCAGATTTCCTTTGCGCGCGATGCACCAATCGGTGATCTTGCCCCATGTCTTGCGGAAATTGTCCTCGCTTTCGTAGGCCGCCCAGACAGAGCCCGGCTCGAGCTCTCCGACGGTTTCCATGTAAAGGCCTGCGCAAAGCATGCCGGAATGGGGGCGGATCATCGTCTTGCCGGCGTTTTCATCGGCCCAGATCTCGCCGTAGCTCGGCACGCCGTCATCGGCGGCGGGCGCCCAGAGATCGGTGCGCCAGGCCATGCCCTCGGTGCCCCAGATATGCGGAATCCAGGTGGAACCCTTGCCGAAATCCCAGGCATCGGGGCCGATCTTGGCCATCGCCGGGTTGGCACGATCGATCGGCACGCGGGCCATGTCCCACGGCTGCAGGAGGCCGAGCGGCGCCCACTGGAGATTGCGGTTGTTGGTGGGGCCGATGACATCAAAGCCCGAACCATTCGAAGCCTTCATCTTGTTGATGATTTCCTCGTTGGAGCCCACACCGACATAATTCACCTTGATGCCGGTTTCCTTGGTGAAGCCGGCGAGCATGTCCTCGGGCCAGTAATCCGACCAATCGAGAAGATTGACCTCCCCTGAAGAGGCAAGCGCCTTTGATACGAGCGCCGGGGAAGCCAGCGCGGCAGCGCCGACGGCCGATCCTCCCTTGAGCACCGATCGCCGGCTTACTCTCTTTTCGGAATCCTTCATGCTTTCTCCCTCCTGAGATTTCAGGCACCCTGGTGCCCGCTTGCAATTTTTTCGGCGCGACGTTCCGCCGCATCTTCCGAACGCGTTTCATACTTCTACGTTTCGGACCAAAACGCAAAGCAAGATTTCCTTTACCCTGCGGAAAACCTGACCAAAAGGACAAAATGGCAGGCATGTCCGGCCACTGGAAGCCAACCTGCCACAAACAATCCGATCAGGCCCGGGCCCGGGGCAGCCCGGCCCCCGGGATACCTCGCAGCGATTCGCGAAGCGCGGGCGAAAGGCATGAAATACCGCTTGCCTGCAGCGCACCTGCGGGATTACCCTGAACGCAGGGGAGGAAAGCAGATGCTGCCCGGCAGCCAACTCATGGAAATCGTTGCCTTATCCCTCAAGGTTTCGGTCACGGCCGTTCTGCTTGCCGCGCTGATCGGGATCCCGCTTGGCGCGCTCCTCGCAATCCGCCGCTTCCCGGGGCGCACCACGCTCACCGTGCTTGTCAATGCGCTCATGGGATTGCCGCCCGTGGTCGTCGGGCTCGGGCTTTACCTGCTGCTTTCACGCTCCGGGCCGCTCGGCGTCCTGCAGCTTCTCTACACGCCCACGGCAATGATCATCGCCCAGACGATCCTCGTCACCCCGGTCATCGCCTCCTTTTCCCAGCAGATCTTCTCCGACCTCCACCACGAGTACGATGAAATGCTGCGCGCCATGCGCGCCAGCCGCTGGCAGACGGTCCTGACCCTCATCCACGAGGCGCGCCACGCCCTCATCACCGCCATCCTCGCCGGGCTTGGGCGCGCGCTTTCCGAAATCGGCGCGGTGATGATCGTCGGCGGCAACATCAATCACGCCACCCGCGTGATGACGACGGCCATCGCGCTCGAAACCTCCAAGGGCAATCTCCGGCTCGCGGTATCGCTCGGCCTGATCCTTCTCGCCCTCTCCTTTGCCATCAATCTCGCGCTCCATTTCCTGCGCAGCCGGCTGGAAAGGGCCGCACATGCCTGAGAGCAACATCCTCCCCCTGAAGCCGAAAGGCCGGCAGGAAGCTGGCGCCGGCTTCCTGATCTCTGTCGATGCGCTCGGCTACAGGCGCGGAGGGCGCAGCCTTCTCGATGCGGTCAGTTTCGAACTCAGCCGTGATCCGGGCATCACCGTTCTTCTCGGGCCGAACGGCGCCGGCAAGAGCCTGCTTTTGCGCCTCATCGGCGGGCTGATACGGCCCGACAGCGGCACGATCCGCTTTTCACCCGATTTCCGGGGGCCGATCGGGATGGTGTTCCAGAAGCCCGTGCTGCTGCGCCGGAGCGTGCGCGCCAATCTTCTGCACGCGCTCGCCATCGCCCGCATCCCTCGCCGCGAGCGCACTGGCATGTTGGCCCGCCTTCTCGTGGCAGCCGATCTCACCCATTGCGCCGAAAGCCCCGCCCGAGCGCTTTCGGGCGGCGAGCAGCAGCGCCTCGCCATGGCCCGCGCGCTGGTGGGGGATCCGGGGCTCCTGCTGCTTGACGAACCGACGGCAAGCCTCGACCCGGCCGCCACCGCCGCCTTCGAGGCGCTGGTGTGCAAGGTGGCCGGAGAGGGCGCGCGGATACTGCTTGTTACCCACGATCTGCATCAGGCCCGGCGCATCGCCGATGATGTTCTCTTTCTCCACAAGGGGCGGATCTTCGAGCATACCCCCGCCACCACCTTTTTCCGCGCCCCCGCCTCCGGCGAAGCCGATGCCTATTGCAAGGGCACCCTCCTGACCTGACCGAATGGAAGGATACCACCCCGCCATGCGCCTCCCTGCCCTGCCTGCCGTTCTGTTCGTTCTCCTGCTGCCTTTGGCGGCGCTTGCCGGAAAAAACGAGATCATCCTCCAATCCACCACCTCCACCCAGAATTCCGGCCTCTATGAATATCTGCTGCCCCTCCTTGAAAGGGATACAGGGCTCAGGGTGAAGGTCGTGGCGGTGGGGACCGGGCAGGCGCTGAAGAATGCCCGCAACTGCGATGGCGATGTGGTGCTGGTGCATGCGCGCGACGCGGAAGAGAAATTCGTGGCCGATGAATACGGGCTGAAGCGGAATGACGTGATGTATAACGATTTCATCCTGATCGGCCCGGAAGATGATCCTGCGGGCGTGCGTGAGGCCCGCGACATCACCGAGGCCCTGCAAAGGATCGCCGCCGCGAGGGCACCCTTTGCCTCGCGCGGGGATGACAGCGGCACGCACAGGAAGGAACTGCGGCTGTGGAAGGCCGCCGGGCTTGATCCGGGCGCGGCGCGCGAAGGCTGGTATCGCGAAACCGGCTCCGGCATGGGCGCCACGCTCAACATCGCCGCCGGCATGGGCGCCTATGCCCTCACCGACCGCGCCACATGGATTTCCTTTGCCAACAGGGAAGGCCTCGCCATCCTCCATGAAGGCGATCCGGCCCTCTTCAATCAGTATGGGGTGATTGCCGTCAATCCCGCGCATTGCCCGGGGATGAACATCAAGGGCGCGGAAACCTTCATTACCTGGCTTCTGTCGGATAAAGGCCAGAAGGCCATCGCAAGCTACCGCCTGAAGGGGCAGCAGCTGTTCTTTCCCAATGCACATCCCGTCCTGCCCGGCAATGGCGGATGAAGCTCGGTCAGCCGTTCCTGAGCACCAGGCTCCCGGTATGGGGATCAATGGCCTTGTAGGGGAGCTTCGCGGCCTTCCAGGCGCCAAACCCCCCATCCATATGCGCAATCCGCCTGATCCCCGATTTCGCGCAAAGCTCCGCCATGGCATGCGAGCGCTTGCCCGAGCCGCAGTGCAGCACGATCGGCTTGCCTTCCTGACTTGGCAGATTGGCGGGATCGAAGATCGACATCGGGAAAAGCAGCGCCTGAGGAAGATGCTCGAAGGCATATTCCGCGGCCGTGCGCACATCGATCACCACGATTTCGTGGCTGCCGATCTTCTCAAGCACTTCCTCGGGCGTGTAGATGGTAAATTCCGCTCCGGCGAGGGGCTCGGTTTTCATGGCACATTCCTCCTTCAAGATGATGGCCTGCCACCCTGCTCGCCATATGCGCTCCCTCTTTCCGATATGGGGGCGGCCAGCTTCCTGAAGAAGAGGTGCCGCTATTTTTTCGCGGCCGGTTTCCGGCGCGCGGCCGATCTGCCCTTCCCGGCCTTCTTCGCCCCCGCCGCGCGCTTTCCCACACCCTTCGGTTTCGCGCCACTGCCGGGTGCCTTCAAGGGCGGCTGATCGGTAATCATGTTCGCCCCGATCAGATCGATCAGGCTTTCGATCTGCTTCCCGAAGCCCGTGGCCTCGATATCGCGCCCCAGGGTCATTTCGCATATATTGCAGCTGGTGACGAAATGATCGGCGCCGGTTTCCTCCACCGCGCGCTTCTTCAATTCGAACGCCTTGAGACGCAGCGGCCCGGCGCGTTCATTGGCCAGCACCCCGCCGCCGCCCCCGCAGCAGAAGGCATCAAGCCCGTGCGGATCCATCTCGCGCAGTTCCATGCCAAGGGCACGCATCAGGATGCGCGGCTTCTCCTCGAGCCCGCCGCGGCGGATCTGCTGGCAGGGATCATGGAAGGTGGCGCTTTCGCCCACCGGCCTGCATTCGAGCTTTCCGTCCTCCACGGCATCCGCCAGCACCTCGACGATATGGCGGATCTTGATGTCATCCACCGGGGCGCCATACCATTTCGCCGCCTCCCAGCGCGTCGCCCCCCAGGCATGGCCGCATTCGGGCACGATCAGCATGGACGCGCCGATCTCGCGCGCCTTGTCGATCAGGCGCACGGTGAGCGCCCCCTGAAGCTCCATGTTGCCGGAAAGATAGCCGAAGTTCGTGGCTTCGAAGGCATCCGAGCAGAATGTCCAGTCATACCCCAGATGGTGCAGCACCCGCGCCATGCTGGCCACGCCGAAATGGCGGTTTTCCAGCGCTTCGGGGGTGATCGTCATCAGCACATCGGCCTTCGGCTTGTCGAGCGGCAGGGGAATGCCGTATTCCTTCTCGATCTCCTTGATCGTCTTCCTGAAATCCTCGGGGCTTCCGAAGGGGCTGTGCTGCTTCTCGGCATTGCGCACGATCCGCGCCAGACGGTCAGGGAGCAGCCCGGCGGCATACATGCCCCGGCGCGCGTCCTTGACGAGCGAGGCGATATCGATCCCCATGGGGCAGGCCAGCGTGCAGCGGCCGCACATGTTGCAGCTGTCGTAGATCAGCTCTTCCCATTCTTCGAGTTCCTCGATCGTCAGCTTCGGCTTGCGCCCGAGGAGGCCGTGAAGCCAGGAAAAGGGGCCGTGGGTGAGCGCATAGGCATCCTCGAAGGGCTTGATCTTGTGGATCGGCGTGTATTTCTCCTCCCCCGTCGCGAGATAGAAATGGCAGGCTTCGGCGCAAAGCCCGCAGCGCACGCAGGCATTCATCCAGCTCTGCGCCCTGGGGCCGAATTCGGCAATGAAGCCGGCCATGGCATTTTCCACCCGGACCTCATCGGGAAGATCGCGCTGCTTGTCGAAATTTCGGTGCTTTTCGGTGGTATCGCTCGTCATGGCCATGCCCTCCTATGCCCTGGTGCCCCGCCGCCCGGCCATGGCGCCGGTGAAGCCGCGCGAGAAGGGCCAGGTGAATGTGTGCATCAGGCTCGAGAAGGGGAAATAGATCAGCCACAGTTCGACCAGCCCCAGATGCAGCCCGCGCAGGAATGCGCTCTGCTCGCCGAGCGCCATGCAGCCCGTCAGCATGACGATGAAGGTCAGCCCGGCGGCGACATGATCGTCCGGGCGCGAGATCAGCCGCACCACGGGATCGACGAAGCGGCGCAGCCAGAGCGTGATCAGACCGGCGAAGGCGAACTGGGCCGAGAGAATGAAGCCCCAGCGCGGAATCGGATCCCAGGGCAGGTTCACGATCTTCTCGCGTATGAATTCCACATGCGGCGCCGCGAACAGCAGGAGGACGAACAGCCCGATATGGAAGCTGTATCCCGCGATGGTCACGAACCAGGCCTTGCCGTTGCCCAGCAGCCGCCGCCAGGGCAGGAAATGGCCGAGGATCGTGCGCAGCGCCCCCAGGAAGGGTGATCCGGCCGGGCGGGCCTCGGCTTCGCGCCGCCCCGTGAACAGGATGACGATCAGGCGGAAGGCGGCAAAGGCGACGAAGATGCTCGCCGAAGCGATCCAGAGCGGCCCTTCGAGAAGCTCGAGCAGTGTCATGCGCCTTCCTCCGCCGTTTCCCGGGCCTGATCGCCGCTTTCAGCCTTTTCAAGCTCCTCCTCGAGCCAGCGATCATGATGCGCCCGCGCCCAGTTCTCGTCCACGTAACCATCCACCATGCCCTTGAGCGTGCCCCTGGTGCCGATCGTGCCGAGATAGATATGCCCGAGCGAAAACCCGATCATCACCAGTGCGGCGATGGCATGGATCAGCTCGGAAAGGTGAATCGTGTTGCGGGTGGCGAGATCATCGGGGAAGAGCATGATGAAGCCGGTCACGCTCAGCGCGCCACCGGCGATGACGGCTGTCCAGAACCATGCCTTTTCCCCGAGGTTGTAGCGCCCCGCCGGGGCATGGCCGCCGAAGAAGCCGCCCCCCTTCAGCAGCCATTTGATATCCACGAGCGAGGGGAAATTGCCGCGCAGGAAATGCACGAAAAGGCCGAGCAGGAAAAGCGCGAATATGGGGCCGAAGAGATTGTGCGCCTGCATCGCCGCCGTCAGCAGGATGCTGTGCGCCTCCTTGCCGATCAGGGGCAGGATGAAGGGGCGGCCGAACAGGATCGAAAGCCCCGTGAGCCCCATCAGGATGAACACGAAGGCGACCGACCAGTGCACGATCCGCTGGCTCAGGCGAAAGCGCAGGATCCTGCGGCCGCTGTCCTCGCCGTGTCCCACAGGGCCACGGATGAGGTAGAACAGCACCAGAAGCCCCAGAATGGCGAGAAGCCCCCACGCCCCGTAATGCACGATGGGGCTCTTTTCGGGATTGCGCAGCTTCGCCCACTCCCAGCCTTCGGAATTGATGACCGATCCCGCTTCCGGGCTCCCCGTCGGCGGGTTTGCAATCCCGCCCGCGCCGAGGCGCAGATCATGCCAGATCTCGGCATCGCTGCGCTTGCCGAGCGTGTTCGGCGGGCCCGGATCGGCTTGTGCGGCACCGCTTTCCTGTGCCCGAAGGCCGCCAACCCCCGTCAGAGCCGGCATGGCCATGAGGAAAAATGCCGGAATGAGCAGGCTCCACAGGAGCCGGACAGCGCTGTGCCCCTTGTTGGTGGCCATTTCCTGAAACCCTCGTTCTTTCGCTGGCGGATGTTCGCGGGCGGCCCCGCACCGGACGGCGCGGGCGGGGAAAGCCGATTCGCCCCGGCATGACCGGCCCGCTGATGACTGGCCAGGGCCGGACCCCGGCCAGCCACCAGCAGAAAGGGAAGCGCTCAGCCGCCCTTCTGTTCGTAGGCCGTTCCCCAGCCCCAGGCACCGGAGCCGAAACCGCGCGCCACCACACGCTCGCGGTAGACGGCCGAAACATCCTCGCCATCCCCGGCCAGAAGCGCCTTGGTGGAGCACATCTCGGCACAGATCGGCAGCTTGCCCTCGGCGATCCGGTTGGCCCCGTATTTCTGATACTCGGCCGCCGAATTGTCAGGCTCCGGGCCACCGGCGCAGAATGTGCATTTGTCCATCTTGCCGCGCGAGCCGAAGCTGCTGGCCTGCGGAAACTGCGGTGCCCCGAAGGGGCAGGCATAGAAGCAGTAGCCGCAGCCGATGCACAGATCCTTGTCGTGCAGCACGATGCCTTCTTCCGTCTGGTAGAAGCAGTCCACCGGACAGACGGCCATGCAGGGCGCGTCCGAGCAATGCATGCAAGCGACAGAAATCGTGCGCTCGCCGGGCGCGCCATCGCCGATCGTCACCACGCGGCGGCGGTTGATGCCCCAGGGCACGTTGTTTTCGTTCTTGCAGGCCGTGACGCAGGCGTTGCACTCAATGCAGCGTTCGGCGTCACACAAGAACTTTGCGCGGGCTTTACCTCCAAGTCCCATCTTTCATCCTCCTCATGCTGCCGTGATCTTGCAGAGAGTCGCTTTCGTCTCCTGCATCTGGGTTACCGAATCGTAGCCATATGTCTGGGCGGTGTTCGAAGCCTCGCCGAGCACATAGGGATCGGCGCCTTCGGGATACTTGTCGCGCAGATCCTCGCCCTGGAACCAGCCGCCGAAGTGGAACGGCATGAACACCACACCGGGGCCGACCCGCTCCGTCAGCATGGCCTTCACCTTGACCTTGCCGCCTTCGGGCCCCTCGACCCAGACCATCGATCCATCCCGCACGCCGAGATCGTTCGCCGTGCGCGGATTGATCTCCACGAACATCTCCTGCTGCAGCTCGGCAAGCCAGGGGTTGGAGCGGCTCTCGTCGCCGCCGCCCTCGTATTCCACGAGGCGCCCGGAGGTGAGGATGATCGGGTAGTCCTTCGAGAAATCCTTCTTCTGGATCGATGCGTAAAGCGTCGGCAGACGATAGAAGTGGCGATCCTCGTAGGTCGGATAATCCTTCACCAGATCGCGCCGCGGCGTATAGAGCGGCTCGCGGTGCAGCGGGATCGGATCCGGGAAGGTCCAGACGACGGCGCGGGCCTTGGCATTGCCGAAGGGCGCGCATTCGTGCTTGATCGCCACCCGCTGGATACCGCCGGAAAGATCCGTCTTCCAGTTGGTCTTGTCGCCGGCGATGGCCTCGATCGTGGCCCGCTCCTCGTCCGTGAGATCGCCATCCCAGCCAAGCTCCTTGAGCATGGCCATGGTGAATTCGGGGTAGCCGTCCTGGATTTCGGAACCGACCGAATAGACGCCCTCGGCCAGAAGATTGCCGCCGCCCCATTTCTCCGGTGCTTCCACCCCGAAGCGGGCGCGGAAGGTGAGGCCGCCCTTGGAAACGGGCTTGGACATGTCGTAAAGGTTCGGCGTGCCCGGGTGGCCCATCTCCGGCGTGCCCCAGCAGGGCCACGGCAGACCGTAATATTCGCCGTCGCACGGCCCGCCCACGGCCTGAAGCGTGGTGCGATCGAAGGTGTGCTGATTGGCCATGTGCAGCCGCAGCCTTTCCGGGCTCTGGCCGGTATAGCCGATCGTCCACATCCCCTTGTTGAATTCGCGGGTGATGTCCTCGATCTTGGGCTCGTCCGTTTCCGCATCCACCGCGATGTTGCGGAAGAGACGATCGGCAAAGCCGAACTTCCTGGCGAACTTGGCCATGATCACGTGATCGGGCAGGCTTTCGAATACCGGATCGATCACCTTTTCACGCCACTGCAGCGAGCGGTTCGAGGCGGTGACGGAGCCGTAGGTTTCGAACTGGGTCGAAGCCGGCAGCAGATAGACACCATCCTTGCGATCCTGCAGCACGGCAGTCATCGTCGGATAGGGATCGATCACCACGAGGATATCGAGCTTGCTCATCGCCTCGCGCATTTCCGGCAGGCGGGTCTGCGAGTTGGGCGCGTGGCCCCAGAAGACCATGCCCTTCACGTTCTCCGGCTGATCGATGTTGTTCTTGTCCTCGAGAACGCCATCGATCCAGCGGCTGACGGGAATGCCCTTCAGATTCTGCAGGCTCTTTTCCTTACCGTCCTTGCCGGTGATCTTTGCGAACCGGCCAGCGAGCCATTCGGGATCCTCCTCCCAGACGCGCGCCCAGTGGCCCCAGGCCCCCTTGGAAAGGCCGTAGTAGCCGGGCAGCGTGTGCGAAAGCACGCCGAAATCGGTTGCCCCCTGCACGTTGTCATGGCCGCGGAAGATGTTGGCGCCGCCGCCCGAGATGCCGATATTGCCAAGCGCCAGCTGCAGGACGCAATAGGCGCGGGTGTTGTTGTTGCCGTTGGTGTGCTGGGTGCCGCCCATGCACCAGATCAGCGTGCCGGGGCGGTTGTTGGCCAGGGTGCGCGCCACGCGCTCCATCTGGCTGCCGGGCACGCCGGTAACCCGCTCGACCTCATCCGGGTTCCACTTCTTCACCTCTTCGCGGATCTTGTCCATCCCCCAGACACGGGTGCGGATGTATTCCTTGTCCTCCCAGCCGTTCTCGAAGATGTGCCACAGCAGGCCCCAGACCACCGCGACATCCGTGCCCGGGCGGATGCGCACATATTCATCGGCATGGGCCGCGGTGCGGGTGAAGCGGGGATCAACGACGATCAGCGGCGCGTTGTTCTGCTCCTTCGCGCGCAGGATATGCAGCAGCGAAACCGGATGCGCCTCGGCCGGATTGGAGCCGAAGAGGATCATCGAGCGGCTGTTGTGGATGTCGTTGTAGCTGTTTGTCATGGCGCCGTAGCCCCATGTGTTGGCCACGCCGGCAACCGTGGTGGAGTGGCAGATCCGCGCCTGATGATCCACGTTGTTGGTGCCCCAGTAGGCCGCGAACTTGCGGAACAGATAGGCCTGCTCGTTGTTGTGCTTGGCGCTGCCGAGCCAGTAGACGCTGTCGGGCCCGGCCGTTTCGCGGATCTCGAGGAGCTTGTCACCCACCTCGTTGATCGCCTCGTCCCAGCTGATGCGCTTCCACTCGCCATCAACGAGCTTCATCGGGTATTTCAGCCGCCGCTCGCCATGCGCATGCTCGCGCACCGCCGCGCCCTTGGCGCAGTGGCCGCCGAGGTTGAAGGGGTTGTCCCAGCCCGGCTCCTGACCGACCCAGACACCATCCTTCACTTCCGCGACCACCGTGCAGCCCACCGAGCAGTGGGTGCAGACGCTCTTGATGATCTCGATCTTGTCGGCCTCGGTCTGCGCTTCGGCGCGCTTCACCGTGCCGCCCGTGGCGCCAAGCGCCGCCAGCCCGCCGATGGCGAGCCCGGATCCGCGCAGGAAGCCGCGCCGATCCACCTTCTTCGATCCGATCTGATGGAGAACGGACGGACCGCGGGAGCCATTCGCCACCCCGCCTGTCTTCTTTCTCAGCATTTCATGCCCTCCCTGTGGGAGCCAACGCTCCCGGTTCATCCTTCCGGCCGGAATTCGGACTCGGGGCCATACGCTACCCTCGCCCTTCCGGCCGCAAATTCCGCTCAGAAACGCGCGGTTTCGAGATACGCTTTCACATGTGCCGTCTTGCGCAGGCCAAGCGCCGTGGGCGCCTCCTCGGCCTCGGCAGCCTCGCTGCCCGCCGCAAGGGCGACGGCAACGGCGGGCGCGCCCGTCGTTGCCAGCTTCAGGAAATCGCGGCGGCTGGTGGCCGCACTATCCTTTTCCTTCATCTCCTTCCTCCCTTTCATCTGCATCGCTTCCGTTCGTCGTTCTTTCCCGAAGCGCGGCAATCCGGCTTCAGATCATGCGCATGGTTTCCGCTTCGATCTCCATGAATTCGCGCCCCACGCGCCCCACCCCGGCATAGAGCACGGCCGCTTCGGCATTCTCCATGTCGCTGAAGCAATGCGCGGCCCAGGGGGCGATATGGGTGTTGAAGAATTCCTTCTGCCGCCCGAGCGCCACCACCTCGCCGAAGCGCCCGCGGATCATGCCCGCCATCATCTCGCACAGCGAGGCCAGGCCATCCTCGGGCTCCTTCACATCCTCCGCCCGGGTGATGCGCAGGCGAGCCATGTCGGCCCGCAGGCGCGCGAGGGGCTGCTCGTTCAGAAAGCCCGTCATGTAGTAGCTGCCATAGGGCAGCACCTCGCCGCGCCCGAGGCCGATGAACATGGCGTTGAATTCCCGCTCCGCGGCCTTTTCGCTCGTGCCTCCGGCCAGCCGCGCCAGCATGTTGACGGCCTCGCCGAGCGGCGTTTCATCGCCCTCGAGCCGGGCCACGCCGGCCAGAAGCCCGGCGGAGGGCGGGCGAGCGAGAAAAGCGGCCAGCAGATCGTAGAGATCCGCGCGCATCGCCTCCTCATCAGGCAACGCAGGCGCGGTTGCCACGGCAGGGGCGGCGGCTCCGTCTGCTTCGGGATTTGTGTTCCTCATGGGAATGAGGCTAATGGGAGTCGTCGCGCAAGCCAAGTAAAATCTGCGACAAAATGTAACAATATCCGGGGGGCGCCCCGGCCGCATCAGACCGTCAGGCTTCCTCATCAAAACGGAAGCTCATGCGCCGGGGCGCAACCGCAAGATCCTGATTCCGGTCGGAAATATCATGGCGGAGGTTCTCCCCGCCCGGGGATTTCCGCGCATCGGATGGATCAGGCGCTTCTGCCGAAAGCGCGTCCCCGGCGGGGGGAGCGGGAAGATCGCCACCCTCCTCGGGAGCTTGCGCGGGCACGGCGCTCGCAGCCTCATCCGCGTTTTCCGACTGCGCTTCCCCTTCATCCTCTTCATCCGAAAGCACCGCCCTGGCATAGCCCTTGCCCGCCTCCCAGGCCGTCGTCATTCCCTCGACCACGGTCGCGCCATCGCTGAAATCCTCGCCGTAATCGATCAGGCCATCGAGATTGGCGAGATCGGGATTGATGGCCCAGAGCCGGCGCAGGGCCCGGCGGCGGATCGCCTGCGGTATCGCGGCCTTCATGAAGGCGGCGAAATCATCGCCCGGCCGGAGCGTTTCGGGGGCCGGCAGGCCGAGGCGGGCGAGAAGCTCTTCCTCGCTTTCCGCCTCCGGCCCGGGCCCGGCGGCAGGCGATTCGCCGCCTGACGGACCGGCCTTCGCAGGCATTTCCCGCTCCCGTTCCCGCGTTTGCGGCCTTTCGCTTTCCTGTTCGGCCTTTCGCGCCTCGGCCTTTCGCGCGGCCCAGCGCCCGAGAAAGCCGCCGCCCTCCGGCTCACGCATCCTTCTTCCCCGGCTTGAATGCGCCCGGCGCACGATAGACATCCGCCGCCTGGCGCACTCTTGCATCGCCAATACCATCCTGCTTGCGATCGATCCTGAGCTTGTCGCGCCGGCGCTTGCGGAAGCGCTCCTCCTTCATGTGGGCATCGACAAAGCCCTGCACGAAGGCGATCAGCCCCGCAGGCATGGGCACCGGAGCCACCTCCTGATCGTCGGCATCGGCATAATCCTGGGCATCGAAGGCAGAGGCCGTGATCTCATGCACGCCGGGGCGCCCGTCCTCGCCCGGCTCATTGAGGATGACGAAAACCGAAGGCGGATCCATCGCGAGCGATACCCTGTAGCCCTCGATCTCGGCACGGTGAAGGTGCAGGGGAAGCGTGGCGGCGTGATACTCCACCACATCGCCTTCCCTGCGCATCTCCTTCCATTCGGCAGGGCCCGCCCCCGGCAGCACGGCAACCGCCTCCCAGATCCATTCCTGCCAGCGCGTGAGCCCGGGGCGGCGCTGGAGCACGATGCCGAGCGGCATCTCCAGCTCGCGCCCGGCAAACAGCTCGAGCACCTCGCCGCCCTTGATTTCGGTATCTGTCATCTTGCCTGATCCGGCCATGCTTCTCTCCCCCGCGGTCAGCTTAGGCCCGGGGAGGCGTGCTGTCAAAATCCTGACCAGAAATTCAAAGTTGAGTTGACAACCCGCACCAGCGGCGCGTTTGATACGGGGCCGGAGAAACGGGGAACACATGCCGAAAATATCGACACTGATCGTCTGCGATTGCGCGGGCACGATGGAGCCTGATGCCGGTCTTCTTGGGAAGGCCTGCGACGCCAGCCGGGTGAAACGCTGCACAATGGCCTGCACGCGCGATCTCGATGTGGCCGCCAGGGCGCTCGCGGGCGAGGGCACGGTGCTCATCGCCTGCGGGCAGGAAGCGGAGCGCTTCGAAAGCCTCGCCGGCGAGATTGCCGAGGAAAAGGGCCGCGCCGCGGATCTCGTCACAGCCGATATCCGCGATCGCGCCGGCTGGTGCGAAGAGGGCGGCGCGGGGGCGAAACAGGCCGCGCTTCTGGCGGAGGCTGCGCTTGATTCGCCGCTTTCGCAGATGTTCGACATCACATCCCCCGGCACCTGCCTCGTGATCGGCAGGGGCGAAGCGGCGATCGAGGCCGCTCGGAGCCTTTCGCAGGAAATGGCCGTGACATGCGTCATCGCCAGTGCAGACGAGGCCCCCCTCGAGCCGCCCGCGGGCTATGATCTCGCCCTCGGCCGGCTGCGCAAGGCCACCGGCAGCCTCGGCAATTTCACCGTCCGCCTCGATGGCTATGCGCCGTTCGATCCCGCGGGCCGCGGCGCGCCCCGCTTTCAGCCCCCGCGCGACGGCGCCGTTTCCGAATGCGACATCATCCTCGATCTGACGGGCGATCGCCCCCTCTTCCCCGCCCCCCACAAGCGCGATGGCTATCTGCGCGCCGATCCCCACGATCCGGTTGCCGTGGCCCGCGCCACTCAGAAGGCGGCGGAGATGAAGGGCAGTTTCGAAAAGCCCCTCTACATCAGCTTCGATGCCCTGACCTGCGCCCATTCACGCGCCGGGCAGGCCGGGTGCAGCCGCTGCCTCGACATCTGCCCCACCGGCGCGATTTCGCCCGATGGCGATGCCGTCAGCATAGATCCCGGGATTTGCGCGGGCTGCGGAGGGTGCGCGGCCGTCTGCCCGTCCGGGGCGGCATCTTATGCCGATCCGCCGGTGGATTTCCTCTTCCGCAGGCTGACGGCACTGGCGCGCACCTACCGCGATGCGGGCGGCGGCGCCCCGCGCCTGCTGGTGCATGACGGCGAAACAGGCGCGGAAATGATCCGCCTCTCGGCCCGCTACGGGCGCGGCCTGCCGCCGGATGTGATCCCGCTCCTGGTGAACGAGGTGGAGGGATTCGGGCACGCCGAGATGCTGGCCGCGCTTGGCTGCGGGTTTTCGCATGTGTTCCTGCTGACAACCCCGCACACCGATATGTCAGCCCTCGCCCCCCAGCACGAACTTGCGCTGGCGATTGCGGGGAGCGAGGCGGTGACGCTGATCTCGCCCGCCGAGCCCGATCAGCTCGAGGAGATCCTGCGCGCGCCGCAGGAAGCGAAGGCGGTTGCAAATCCGATCCTGCCCATGGGCGGGCGGCGCGAGGTGGTGCGCAGCGCCGCCACCGCGCTCCGCGGTGTAACGGACAGCCCCCTCCCCCTGCCTGCGGGCGCCCCCTACGGCGCAGTGGAGATCGATACCGGGGCCTGCACGCTCTGCCTCGCCTGCGTTTCGCTCTGCCCTGCGGCGGCTCTTGGCGACAACCCCGGCAAGCCGCAGGTCAATTTCACCGAGGCCGCCTGCCTGCAATGCGGGATCTGCGCCAATACCTGCCCGGAAAACGCGATCACCCTCACGCCGCGCCTTGATCTTTCACCGGCCGCGCTTTCGCCCCGCGTGCTGCATGAGGAGGAGCCCTTCGCCTGCATCGAATGCGGCAGGGAATTCGGTGTCCGCTCCACGATCGAGCGCATCGCCGAGGCGCTCGGGGGCAAGCACTGGATGTTTCGCGAGGAAAGCCGGCTGCGCCTCGTTCAGATGTGCGACGATTGCCGGGTCCGGGCCCAGCATCACGCCGAGAATTCCCCCTTCCGCGTGGGCGAGCGCCCCCGCACGCGCACAACGGATGACGATCTGGCGGAACGCGAAGAGCGGGAGGAGGGATAGGCCCCGGCATCTTCCGTGCCGGAAATTCCTTGCCTCCAGCGCGGATATTTGCTGACCAGCGATGAAACCGGGGAGCGCTGCTTGCCGTCATTTGGAAAGCTGCGCGGCACTCATCGGAATTCTATCGGCTTTCCGAGATCCTTCGGCTTGATCGTGGCCACATAGGCCATGAGATCATCGAGATCCTTCTGCGTGAGCAGGACCGGCGCGACATGCAGCGGGTGGTCTGGATCCTTTTCTTCGCTCATGTCTTCCACCGTCACCACCGCCCGGTGCGGGTTGGCGGCCCAGAAGGCGGCAAAGGTATCCTGCCAGTCGGGAAAGCTGCGCATGGCGGCGAAAGAGGGGGTCGAACCTATGCCGGCATATGGGTTTTCATCATCGACCACATGGCAGCGCATGCAGTGGCGGCGCGCGATTTCGTGGCCGCGCAGGGGATCGCCGGTGAAGACCGGCGCCTTCTCGATTGCCGCCACCGCTTCCGCCGGCGCAAACAGCGGATCACCCCCCGGGGGAAAGGAGGCGATGGCGGCGCGGCCGGGCTTGCTTTGCAGCCAGGCGAGGAAGGCCTCCGCCCTGTCGCGGCCGGGCGATCCCTCGGGCGGGAGGCGCAGATACCAGATGCGGCCTGTCGCGCGTTCGGTGAAAACCGGCGTGCCCGGTGGCTCCGGGGCAATTTCCATGTCTGCCTTCTCCCCCGGCTTCGCAAGGGCAAGGCGGATCCGGCTCTTGAAGCGGAAGCGGGGGAAAAGGTGCTTCGGGAGGCCTGTTTCGGCAAGTTCGGGCGGAGCGGCCAGGATGAGATCGGGCGCTTCGGCCCAGGCGGGGCGGGTGAACGGCAGGAACAGGGCGATCATGGCGAATGCGGCCATGGAGATGAGCGGTGATCGCTTGACATGCATGTGGCCATCCTCCCATCTGTCAGGGTAGCGCGCGGAGGGAGATTGTCCAGCATCCTGCCGCACGCGACTACGGAAAAGCAGGATCATCACGGGGGGGAAGAGATGGACGACGAAACCTTCAATCTTTCGATGCGCAAGTTTCTCAAGAAGGTCGGTGTGACATCGCAGCAAAAGATCGAGGAGGCGGTGCGCGCGGCGCATGCCGAAGGGCGGCTTGCCAAGGGGGCCCTGCCGGTGAAGGTCACGCTCGAGATCGCGCCTCTGGGCCTTTCCCATGAGGTGGAAGGCGAGATCCGCACCGAGGGGGAGGCATGAGCCTCGAAGCGGATGTGCGCGCGGCGCTTTCGGAGGTGGTCGATCCCGGACGGGGGCAGGATCTGATCAGCGCCGGCATGGTAAAGGGGCTGCAGATCAGCGGCGACACGGTGCGGTTCGTGATCGAGGTGGACGCGGCGCGCGCGGGCGCGATGGAGCCCCTGCGCAAGGCGGCCGAGGAGGCGGTGCTGGCCGTGCCGGGCGTGGCGCGCGCGGCTGCGATCCTGACGGCGCATGCAGCCGAGGGCGAAGCCCGCGCCAACGCCGCGAAAGGGCCGAAGGGGCCGGCGCCCGATCTCGGCCTCGGCATGAAGAAGCCGGCCGCCCCGGCCAAGGCGCGCCCCGAGGGCGTGCGCCATGTGATCGCGGTGGCCTCGGGCAAGGGGGGCGTGGGCAAGAGCACGGTCACGGCCAATCTCGCCGTGGCGCTGGCGGCGCGCGGCAAACGGGTGGGCGTGCTCGACGCCGATGTTTACGGCCCGAGCCAGCCGCGGATGCTGGGCGTTTCGGGCCGCCCCTCGAGCCCCGACGGCACCACCATCCTGCCGCTTCGAAATCATGGCGTCACGCTGATGTCGCTCGGGCTGATGACGGGCGAGAACGAAGCGGTGATCTGGCGCGGTCCGATGCTGATGGGGGCACTCCAGCAGATGCTCGGGCAGGTGCAGTGGGGGCAGCTTGACGTGCTCCTAGTGGATCTGCCGCCGGGCACGGGGGATGTGCAGATGACGCTCGCGCAGAAGGTGCCGCTCACCGGCGCGATCATCGTTTCCACCCCCCAGGACATCGCCCTCATCGATGCGCGCAAGGGGATCGACATGTTCAACAGGATGGAGGTGCCCATCCTGGGGCTGATCGAGAACATGGCCGCCTTCGTCTGCGATGGATGCGGCAAGGTGCACCATCCCTTCGGCCATGGCGGCGCGCGCGCGGAGGCCGAAAGGCTCGGCGTGCCCTTCCTCGGGGAAATCCCGCTTGATCTCGCGGTGCGCGTGGCGAGCGACAGCGGCGCGCCGGTGGTGCTCCAGAACCCGGAAGGCCCCGAGGCGCAGGCCTTCTGGAAGATCGCGGACGGGCTGATCGGCGAAGGGGTGATCGGATGAGGGAGCTTGACGAGGATACGGCCCCGCCGAGCTTCCCGCCGCTTCTGCGCGGCGAGAGCGTGCCGGCGGCGACGGATCCGCTCGCCAAGGCCATGGCCGCGGGCATGAAGGGCGCGGATCCCGGGCTCGTGCTGTGGTCGCGCGATGAAACCAATGCGCGGGTGGCGGTGCTGTTTGCGCCCGAGCTCCCGCTGCGAAAGGCCATTGGCGGCGCATTTGCGGTGAAGCTCGGCATGGCGGACGCGCTCGGAGCATTGGCCCCGCCCGAGGTGGCGGTGCATTTCAACTGGCCCGGGCGTTTCCGTATCAACGGGGTGCTTTGCGGCGTGCTGCGCGCCGCCGCCTCCGGCAGCGATCCCGAAGCCGTGCCCGATTGGCTGGCGATCGCCGTCACCATCCCGATCCTGCCCACCGGCACACACGAGCCGGGGCATACGCCCGATGTCACGACCCTACATGACGAAGGCTGCGGCGAGATCACTGCTCCGCGCCTGATCGAAAGCTTCGCCCGCCACATGCTTGTCTGGATCAATCGCTTCGAAAACGAGGGCCTTGCGCCCCTGCACAAGGCCTGGTGCCAGAAATGCGAGGAAATCGGCACGGAGGTGAACCAGCCGGAAGAGGGGCTTTTCCTCGGGCTCGATGAAGAGGGCGGCATGATCCTGCGCCGGGGCGATGAAACCCGGATCATCCCGCTCACCACCCTGCTGGAGGGAACCTCATGAAACTCGCCCGCACCCTGCGCCTCGACATTTCCGACACCCAGGTTTTCGAGCACCCGGCCGAACCGGGGGAATGGGCCGTATCCGGCGGGTTTGCCTTTTCGAACTGGGAGGAGAGCGATCTCGTGGGCAAGGCGCGCCAGGCCTTCGCCAACGGCTGGCTCGGGCTGGAAAGCTTCGGGCGCGCCACATTCGTTGCCGTAACCCCGATCACCGAAGCGGAATACGAAGCGGCGACAGATGCGCTTGCGCGCCATTTCGTGGAGGGCTGGGGCGCGCCTTCGCTCGAAGCCGCGCGCCCGGTGGCCGAGGAAGAACTCGCCCATATGCGCGCCATGTGCGAGGATCACCCCGATAACACGCTCCTCACCGTCGCGCGCGAACTGACGGAAGCGGGCGTGCGCGAAACCTTCCGCGTGATCCCGCCTAGGGATGCGCCGCTTGAAAGCATTGCCGTCCACGCCACGCCGGGAAGCGAAGGCGAGCCCTGATTACCCGCCTCCGCGCAGGCGCGCGCAAGGATCGGGGCGCTCGGCCGCCGGTGTGACCACCCAGAAATCGAAGGGCGGGTTCTCTCCACCCTCCGAGGCCGCCCCCTCGCCCGCCTCGAGGAACCCGACAGAGATCACCGAAATCTCCGGCGCCGCCTTTTTCAGAAGCGCCGGCGCGCCCCAGTCGCGCCGCGCATGGCCATTGCCGGTGATCACCACCACCGGCCCGCCGGTTTCGCGCCAGGCCCGCAGGGCCGCTTCGGCAAGCGCGCCATCGCGCAGGCGCTGGGCCTCCACCATGCCGCCCATCATCTCGCGCGGCATGGCCCGGCAATGGGCTTCGTATTGCTCGTCGATACGGGCCTCGAGCTCATCTTCCGGCAACGCCCGATCAAGCCCGAAACGCGTCGCGCCTTCGCCGAATACCGCTGCCGCGCCTTCCTCGAAGGCCCGGCGCGCCTCGGGGCGGGGGCGGGCGGCGCCGTAGATCCGGGCCGTACCAAGCGCGCGGAAGATCGGATAGTAGATCGCGAAATCCGGCCAGCCCGCTTCCTCCCAGCCGAGCGCCCTGCCAAGCGCTGCGCCATCGGCGAGGAGATCGGGCGTGATGCGGGAGGCCTGCCCGGGCGTCAGCATCTCGAACACCACCGCCCGCGGCCCGATTGCCGCGATCGCACGCGCCTGGCCCGCGTGATGGCGCGGGTTGTCGTGCACTTCGCCCAGAAATACCACATCCGCCGGCGGCAGTTCGGAAAGCGCCTCCATTGGGATTTCACCTGCCCGCGCCCCGGCCACGGGCAGCAGGGGCGCGGCCAGCGCCATGCACAGGGCCGTGATTATCCGCATCATGCGCTTCACCTCCGCATTTTCATCGCCTCCGGGGGCGTTCCCCCTTACCTGCGCATTCTCATCCTGCTAGGCAAGGGCCATGACGTTCCCTTCTCTCACCCTCATCCTCGGCGGTGCCGCCTCCGGCAAATCCGCCTTCGCCGAAAGGCTGGTGGAATCGCAGGCGGAAAACCGCCTCTACATCGCCACCGCCGAAGCGCATGACGGCGAAATGGCGGAAAAGATCGCCGCCCACAGGGCGCGGCGCGGCGCGGGCTGGCGCACGGCGGAAGCCCCGCTCGATCCTGCCCCCGCGCTGACCTCGGCAACGGCGGGCGAGGTGGTGCTGCTCGATTGCGCCACGCTCTGGCTTGCCAACCATATCATGGCCGGCAACGATCCTCACGCTGCCACCGAGGCCCTTGAGGCTGCGCTCGCCGCCTGCCCCGCCCCGGTGGTGATCGTTTCCAACGAAACCGGCATGGGCATCGTGCCCGAAAGCCCGCTCGCCCGCCGCTTCCGCGCCGCTCAGGGCGCGCTCAACCAGCGGCTTGCGGCGCGCGCGGGGCTTGTCGTGATGGTGATTGCGGGATTGCCCCTGGTGCTGAAGGGCGCGCTGCCGGAGGCCGCCTCATGATCCGCTGGTGGTGGGTGCGCCACGGGCCGACCCGTCAGAAGGCCCTCGCCGGCTGGCGCGATGTGCCCGCCGATCTCTCCGATACCCCCCGCCTCGAACGCCTCGCCGCGGCGCTCCCCGAAGGCGCGCCGGTGATCTCTTCCGATCTCGCCCGCGCCGTTGCCACCGCCGATGCCATCGCCGGGCCACGCCCCCGCCTGCCCCATGCGCCCGCGCTGCGGGAGATCCACTTCGGCAAATGGGAAGGCCTCACCCATGACGAGATCGCCGCCCGCGATCCCGCCCTCAGCCGCCGCTACTGGGAAGAGCCGGGCGAGATCGCCCCCCCCGGCGGCGAGAGCTGGAACGCTGCGGCCGAGCGCGTGGCCCGCTTCGTGGCAGGGATGAACGCCCGCCACCGCGATGCCGACATCATCGCCGTGGCCCATTTCGGCGTGATCCTCACCCAGGTTCAACAGGCCCTCGCCATCACCCCGCAACAGGCCCTCGCCCACCGGATCGACCCCCTCTCGCTCACCCGCCTCGATTGGGACGGCCGCCGCTGGGAAGCACGCATGATCAATCATCATCCCTGATGGCATTGCTCACAAACCATTGCTTTGCCGGCACGCCCCTCCATGGCAGACTGGCCGCATGACCTATGATCTCCATATCGGCGACCAGTCCTTTTCGAGCTGGTCGCTGCGCGGCTGGCTGATGTTCGAGAAATTCGGCATCCCCTGCCGGGTTCACATGGCCGGCCTCTATTCCGGCACGCTGCGGGAAGATCTCGCGGATCTGGCGCCGGCGCGCTACGTGCCGGTGATGCGCACCCCCGAGGGCATTGCCGTCGGGGATACGCTGGCCATGGCCGAAACCCTCGCCGAGCGCCACCCGGATGCGGGCCTGTGGCCCTCCGATCCCGCCGCCCGGGCGCTGGCGCGCTGGCTGGTGGCGGAGATGCACTCGGGCTTCACCGCCCTGCGCAATGAATGCCCGATGCAGCTTCTGCTTCAATATGAGGATTTCCCGGTATCCGATGCGGTGAAGGCCGATCTCGATCGCCTCCAGGAGCTCTGGGCACTCGCCCGCAGCCGCTATGGCTCAGAGAGCCCCTGGCTGTTTGGCGCGTATTCGCTGGCAGACGTCTTCTACGCCCCCGTCGCGGCGCGCATCGCGGGCTATGGCCTGCCGGTCGGCGACGGGGCGCAGGAATATGTCATGGCCCATCTCGAAGATCCGGCATTCCGGCAGTGGCGCGCAATGGGGCTGACAAAAACCTACGATCCCGTGCCCTATGCGCTCGATCTTCCCAAAAGGAAATGGCCCGGCCCGGAATGACACCCCCGCCACGAGCGGCCCGGCAGAAAACATTTCCTGCCGCCCCGGGCGCATGGGCGCGTTTCTTGGATCTTTACAATTCGTAAACCACTCCCGCGTTAACCATGATTGAAACTGTCGGCGAAGGGAGCGGAGCGCATGGTGGCGCGGGCCTATACGGTGGCCTTCGAGGGCATGGAGGCACGCGTGATCGAGGTGCAATGCGCGCTGAGCGCCGGCCTGCCCAGCTTCTCGATCGTCGGCCTCCCCGACAAGGCCGTATCGGAAGCGCGCGAAAGGGTGCGCGCGGCGCTTTCGGCGCTGAAGATCGCCCTGCCCTCCAGGAGGATCACCATCAATCTTTCCCCCGCCGACCTCCTGAAGGCGGGCGCGCATTTCGATCTGCCGATCGCCCTTTCCCTCCTGGCCGCGCTGGAAATCGTCCCGCCCGACAAGGTGGAAAACACGATCGCGCTCGGCGAGCTTTCGCTTGACGGCACGCTGGTGCCCATCACCGGCGCGCTGCCCGCGGCGCTTGCGGCCGCCGCGGAAAAGCGCAGCCTGCTCTGCCCCGAAGGCTGTGGCCGAGAAGCCGCCTGGGTGGGGGATACGGATGTGTTCGCGGCCCCGGATCTGGCCCGGGCAACGGCGCATCTGACAGGCGCCTCTCCCCTCCAGCCGGCAGCGCCGGGTGAGGTTCTGGCCGAGGAGAATTGCCGGGATCTTCGCGATGTAAAGGGCCAGGAGCGCGCCAAGCGGGCGCTCGAGATCGCCGCCGCCGGGCGCCATCACATGCTGATGACGGGGCCGCCGGGCGCGGGCAAATCCATGCTGGCGGCGAGGCTCCCCGGGCTCCTGCCGCCCCTGAGCCCGGAGCAGGCGCTCGAAACCTCTGTCATCCATTCCCTCGCCGGCCAGATCCGCGACGGTGGCATTTCCCGCCGCCCCCCCTTTCGCCAGCCCCATCACACGGCTTCCATGGCGGCCATCGTCGGCGGCGGGCGCGGCGCCATGCCCGGAGAGATCTCGCTCGCCCATAACGGCGTGCTGTTCATGGACGAATTCCCCGAGTTCAGCCGCGCTGTGCTCGAGACCCTGCGCCAGCCCGTCGAAACCGGAGAGGTGACGATATCGCGCGCAAATGCCCATGTGCGCTATCCCTGCCGCTTCCTCTTGGTGGCCGCGGCCAATCCCTGCCGGTGCGGCCACCTCAGCGATCCTTCACGCGCCTGCAACCGCGCGCCCCTGTGCTCGGAGGATTACATGGGCCGGATCTCGGGGCCTCTGATGGATCGCTTCGATCTGCGCATCGAGCTGCCGCCCGTCAGCATCCGGGATCTCGATCTCCGGCAGGAGGGGGAAGGAGAAAGCTCCGCCGAGGTCGCGGCGCGGGTTCTGCAGGCGCATGAAATGCAGCGCCGGCGCTTTGCGGGTAAGCCCGGCCTCTTCACCAATGCCGATGCCGAGGGCAGTATCCTTGGCGAAATCGCCCGGCCCGACGAGGAAGGGCGCGCCATGCTGAGCCGGGCGGCGGAGAGCTTCGGGCTCAGCGCCAGAGGCTATCACCGCATCCTGCGCGTGGCGCGCACCATCGCCGATCTCGAGGGCAGCGAGCAGGTCCGCCACCCCCATCTCGCCGAAGCGCTCAGCTATCGCCTCGTTTCCCGGAGCGCTGCCTGATCCATTGCGCAAGTTCGCCAAGCGTGGCCTCGGCCTCCGGCAGGAAATCGTGGAACATGGGCCAGACATGGGGATGATCGCGCTCGATGGTCAGCGCGGTATCAACGCCCCCGGCGCGGAGCTTTTGCGCCATCCGGCGGCTGTCATCCAGCAATATCTCCGTATCGCCGGCGGCAAGCCAGGCCGGACATGCGCCCGCAAGATCGGCAAAAAGCGGTGAGGCGCGGGGATCCTCGGGCGGGGCATCGCGCAGATAGAGCTTGGCCAGCTCGCTGGCCCGGGATGCAGGCAGAACGACATCCCGCGCGGCGTTTTCCCGAAACGACGCCCCCGAAAAGGTGAAATCCAGCATGGGCGAGAAGGCGAAAACCGCAGCCGGCATGGGCAGGCCATTGGCCCTGATCGCGGCAAGCAGGGAAAAGGCCAGCCCGCCGCCGGCGCTGTCGCCCCCGAGGAAGATGCGGTTTGCCGGAACGCCGCGATCGAGAATGCTGCGGTAAGCGCCAACCGCATCTGCAAAGGCGCCGGGGAAGGGGTGCTCCGGCGCAAGCCGGTATCGGGGCAGGCAGGCGGGAAGGCCCACAAGCCCGGAGAGCCGGGCGAGCATCGCGCGGTGGGTTCGCGGTGATCCGAACACGAACCCGCCGCCGTGAAAATAGAGGATCATGCCCTTTGCGGGATCGCCATCCACATCCCGGCTCAGGGCCCAGAGCGCCGGAATTTCCCGGCCCGCATCGGCCAGCAGATCATCGCGAAACCGGCTGCCCCCGGGCGGGCGAAAGAACAGGCGGGCCTTGCGCTCGAAACTGCGGCGCAGCCTGAATGGTTCGGCGCGCGCGAGATGAGGCTTTTCAAAGAGCTTCAGCGCCCGGTTGAGAAGCCGCAGGCGGAAGCTCACGGCAAACGCGCCTCGATCGCCTGCCAGATCCTTTCGGCCACATTCACCCCGTCAAAACGCTCAAGCTCCTGAATACCCGTCGGAGAGGTGACGTTGATTTCGGTCAGATAATCGCCGATCACGTCGATCCCCACGAATATCTGCCCCCTCTCGCGCAGCAGAGGGCCGATCCGGGCGCAGATCTCGAGATCCCGATCCGTGAGCCCGATCTTCTCGGGGCGCCCGCCCACATGCATGTTGGAGCGCGTCTCACCTGCTGCCGGAACCCGGTTGATCGCGCCTGCGGGCTCGCCATCCACAAGGATGATCCGCTTGTCGCCATTGGCGACATCGGGAAGGAATTTCTGCACGATCAGGGGTTCGTTGCTGAGGCTGGTGAAAAGCTCGTGAAGCGAGGCGAGATTGCGATCGCTGGGATCAAGCCGGAAGACACCAGCGCCGCCATTGCCGTAGAGCGGCTTCAGAATGATATCCCCGTGCTCCGCCTTGAAGGCACGGATCAGATCGAGATCACGCGCGATCATCGTCGGCGGGGTGAGATCGGGAAAGGAGAGGACGAGAAGCTTCTCGGGGAAATTGCGCACCCAGAAGGAATCATTCACGATCAGGGTGCGCTCGCGGATCATGTCGAGAAGATGGGTCGTGGTGATGTATCCCATGTCGAACGGCGGATCCTGGCGCAGCCAGACCACATCCCACTCTCCGAGATCGATATCCTGTTCAGGGCCAAGCTCGTAATGCGCTCCGGCCACCCTCCGCACGCACATGGGCCAGCCCCGCGCCATGACGCGACCCTCGCTGTAATAAAGCCTGTCAGGCGTATAATGAAACAGCTCATGCCCGCGCGCCTGCGCTTCCTCGGCAAGGCGAAAACTGCTGTCGGCCTCAATGTCGACAGACTGGATCGGATCCATCTGGAAGGCGACCTTGAGGGGCATGCACACTCTCCTGCTGTCCACCACAGCCTGACAAGGCGAATGACGGGTTTTCCTGCTTGATGCGGAAATATCCGAAGGAAACAGGGGAAAGGCAAGCACATCGAAAAACGGCCTGCCGCAAGGGAGATGTTCACATCATCATGAACGCATTTTCCAGTATCTCGATCTCTCCCGCCTCATTGACAAGCGCGACGTCGAAACGTGCCTCCGTATCCATACCACGGGGTTCGGAAGCGAGATATTCGGATGCCGTATCGTAGATCCGGGCGATCTGGCGCCGACTCACCCGATCCGCCGCCCTCTCAAAACTGCGGCTCTTCTTGACCTCGATGAAGACAATCGCTTCGCCATCCCGCGCCACCAGATCGATCTCGCCCGCGCTCCCGCGCCAGCGCTGCTGCCCGATCTCCATGCCCCGGCGCGCATATTCGCGCGCAACAATGGCCTCCGCCACAAGGCCGGCATGATGATTCGTTTTTCCGCGTTGCGCCCATACCGCTGTCCTAGCCATTTTCCGCCTCGTCCTTTCCGCCAGAATCCGCTCCATCAGATCCGGCACCATCCTTCCCGAGCGCAAGCGCTGCCTGATAGACTTCCCGCCGCGCCAGCCCCAATCGCTCCGCCACCAGCGCAACGGCATCCTTGAGCGTGTGCTCATCCAATGCCTCTTCAAGCGCCCGATCAAGCTTGGCTCCGCTCACCTGCGCCCTGACCGGGCGGCCGACGACCAGCACGATTTCACCCTTCAGCCTGCGCTCCGCCAACTGATTGCGCAGATCTCCGATCGGGCCACGCATCACCTCCTCGAAACGCTTCGTGAGCTCCCGGCCAATTGCCGATTCGCGCTCGCTTCCGAATACTTCCACAAGGTCATCTAACAATCCGTGAATCCGCTTCGGACTCTCATAAAGAACCACCGTTGCCGGAATATCGGCCAGTTCACGCAGGAAACGGCGCCGCGCGGCCCGGCCGGCGGGGGGAAAGCCCGCAAACAGGAAACGATCCGTAGGCAGACCGGAAACCGTGAGGGCCGCCAGCAATGCCGATGGCCCCGGAACGGCAAACACCCTGTGCCCCGCCTCGATGGCTGCGCGCCCGAGCGCATATCCCGGATCGGCAACGAGGGGCGTCCCGGCCTCGCTCACATAGGCGACGGATTTCCCCGCCTCCAGATGCGCAAGGATCTGCGGGCGGCGGCGGGGACCGTTGTGATCGTGATAGGCGATCAGCGGCCGCCCATCGAGCGGGATGGCGTGGATATCCATGAGGCGGCGCGTGGTGCGGGTATCCTCGCTGGCCAGAACATCCGCGCTGGCCAGAACATCCAGCGCATTCAGCGTGATGTCACGCGCCGAGCCGATCGGTGTCGCCACGAAATGGAGACCGGCGGGGAGTTGCCGTTTTTCCGCATATCTCATCTGCTGCCCTTCCTGACGTTTACTATCGGCCTGCAAGGGCTTAACCTAGCGCAGGAAAGCAGCAATAACCATCACGCCCGAGAAAGCGCCACAACCACGAAAGAGAAGACCCCATGTTTGCCGTATTGAGTTTTGCCCGACGCCTGGCCGGCCTGATCGCAACCCTTTTCGCCCTGCTGTGGCTCGCCGCCTGCCAGCCGGTCGTGACGGGCGGCGGCGGCCCGCGGATCAACGCCTCCGCCCCCGTGCCGGTGGCCCTGCTCGTGCCCCGCGGCTCGCAATCACCCGGCGATGCGATCCTGGCACGCCATCTCGAGAATGCCGCCCGCCTCGCAATTGCGGATCTGGACGGCGTGCGGATCGATCTCAGGGTTTACGATACCGCCGGCCAGCCCGCGCAATCGGCGCAGGCAGCGAAGCAGGCCGTGAATGACGGCGCCAGGATCATCCTCGGCCCTGTCTTTGCCGCCAATGCGAATGCGGCCGGGCTCGCGGCGCTCAATCGCAA
This sequence comes from Albidovulum sp., assembly GCA_015491895.1. Classification (GTDB taxonomy): domain Bacteria; phylum Pseudomonadota; class Alphaproteobacteria; order Rhodobacterales; family Rhodobacteraceae; genus WFVA01. Next base: position 63,885 of record WFVA01000085.1, read on the forward strand.
CGTCAACGTGCTCTCCTTCTCGAGCACCCCGGCGATCGCGGGCGGCAATGTGTTCATTCTCGGCAACACCTACGACAACACCGCCAATCGCCTCGTCGGCTTTGCCCGCAACCAGGGCAAGGGGCGGATCATGATCGTTCATCCCGATGCGCCCAACGGCATTGATGCGCGAAATGCGATCGAGCGCGCCATATCCCGCCATGGCGCGCAGCTTGCCGCCGCTGCCTCCTACGAACTTTCCCAGCAGGGGGTGATCAACGCGGTGCCCGAAATCGCGCGCAAGGCCAGAAGCTCGGGCGCCCAATCCCTCTTCTTCACCGCCGATACCGCCGGCGCGCTCCCCTTCCTCGCCCAGCTCCTGCCGGAAAACGGCGTCAGCAGCGCCACGACCCAGTTCGTCGGGATGACCCGCTGGGATATTCCGCGCTCCACGCTCTCGATGCCGGGGCTGCAGGGGGGCTGGTTTGCCCTGCCCGATCCGGCCCGCGCCGCACTTTTCGCCCAGCGCTACAGCGCCGCCTATGGCGAGCCGCCGCACCCGATCGCCGGGCTTGCCTATGATGGGATCGCCGCCATCGGCGCGCTGGTGAAATCGCGCGGCCCCGATGCCCTCACCCGGCAGGCCCTCACCCAGCCCGCCGGCTTCATCGGCGTTAACGGCATCTTCCGCCTGCTGCCCGACGGCACCAACGAGCGCGCCCTTGCCGTCGCCGAAGTGCGCGATGGCGACATGGTAATCATCAGCCCCGCTCCGAGAAGCTTTGGCGGTGCCGGTTTCTGAGCGCGCGCCCAAAGAAGAGGGCAGGGAAACGGCGACCGCGGATGTGGTGGCGCGCCGCGGCGATCTCACCCTCCCGCCGGAGGAGATATTCGACCGCCAGGCCATCCGCGACGAAATCGAGCGCGCCGTAGCCGATGCCCCCGACAGCCGCGCCGTGCGTGCCGCGACCGTCGCCATCCTGAAGGCGGCGCGGAAAAAGGGCACGGAGGCAATCGAAAGAGCCTTCACCGCCCGCCCGTTCGCCGCGCGCGAAACCACGCATGCCTGCAGCCATCTCACCGACGGCATCGTGCAGACGGTTTTCGAAATCGCCACCAGACGGCTCCACCCGCTGCCCAATCCCACCGAGGGCGAGCGCCTTTCCCTGGTCGCCGTGGGCGGCTACGGGCGCGGCGAGATGGCGCCTCATTCGGATGTGGATCTCCTTTTCCTCACCCCCTGGAAGATCACCCCCTGGGCCGAGAGCGTGATCGAATCCATGCTCTACATGCTGTGGGATCTGCGCCTGAAAGTGGGCCATTCGAGCCGCACGCTCAATGATTGCATCCGCCTCGGGCGCGAGGATTACACGATCCGCACCGCGCTTCTCGAGCACCGCTACATCGCGGGCGACAGGGCACTCGCCGAAGAGCTGGATCAGAGGCTGTGGGATGAGCTCTTCTCCGGCACCGCCGCCGATTTCATCGAGGCCAAGCTGGCCGAGCGCAGCGAACGCCACCGGAAACAGGGCGGCCAGCGATACATGGTCGAGCCCAATGTGAAGGAAGGCAAGGGGGGCCTGCGCGATCTGCAGTCGCTCTTCTGGATCACGAAATACATCTACCGCGTGGACGACGTCGCCGAGCTGGTGCCGCTCGGGGTCTTCCGCGAGGAGGAATTGCGCCGGTTCGCGCAGGCGGAGAATTTCCTCTGGGCGGTGCGCTGCCACCTGCACATGATCGCCGGGCGTGCCCAGGATCAGCTCACCTTCGATCTTCAGGTCGAGGTGGCCGCGCGCATGGGCTACCGCGATCAGGGCGGGCGGCGGGCCGTCGAGCATTTCATGCAGGATTACTTCCGCCACGCCACCCGCGTGGGCGAACTCACCCGCATCTTCCTCACCGCGCTCGAAGCCAATCACACCAAGCCCGAGCCGCGCCTTCTGCGCCTGTTTCGCCGCCGCCCGAAGCTGAAGCCCGGCTACGCCATCGCCCAGAACCGCCTGACCGTGGCCGACGAGGCGCAGTTCCTCGCCGACAAGCTCAATCTCCTGCGCCTGTTCGAAGAGGCCCTGCGCACCGGCCTGCTGATCCATCCCGACGCCATGCGGCTCGTTTCCGCCAATCTGCATCTGATCGACGACGAGATGCGCGCCGATCCCGAGGCCACCCGCATCTTCCTCGATCTCCTGCTCAAGCACGGCAATCCCGAGCGCGCGCTCAGGCGCATGAACGAGCTTGGCGTGCTCTCTGCCTTCATCCCCGAATTCGAGCCGATTATGGCGATGATGCAGTTCAACATGTATCACCACTACACGGTGGACGAACACACCATCCAGTGCATCTCCACCCTCGCCCAGATCGAACGCGGCGAATTGCGCGAAGAGCTGCCCATCGCCTCGGGCATCCTGAAGGCCGGGGTGAACCGGCGGGTGCTCTACGTGGCGCTCCTGCTCCACGATATCGGCAAGGGGCGGGAGGAGGATCATTCGGTGCTCGGCGCGCGCATCGCCCGCAAGGTCGCCACCCGCCTCGGCCTCAGGCCCGACGAGGTGAAAACCGTGGAATGGCTCGTGCGCCACCACCTGCTGATGTCCGACATCGCCCAGAAGCGCGACATCTCCGATCCCCGCACCGTGCGCGGCTTTGCCAAGGCAGTGAAGCGGCGCGAGCGGCTCGATCTGCTGACGGTGCTTACCGTCTGCGATATCCGCGGCGTCGGCCCCGGCACATGGAACAACTGGAAGGCCATGCTGCTGCGCCAGCTCCATGCCGATACGACGGCCGTGCTCGAGGGCGGGATGGAGGCGCTCGGCACCGCCGCGCGGGCATCGGAAGCGAAAAAGGCGCTCAGGGCCGCGCTCGCGGACTGGGAGCGCGCGGCGGTGAAAAAGGAGATCTCACGCCATTACGACGATTACTGGCAGGGGCTTCCCGGCGAGGCGCATGTGGTTTTCGCCAGGATTCTGCGCGATCTGCCGGAAAACGAGATCGCCATCGATCTCAAACCCGATCCCGAACGCGACGCCACCCGCGCGGCCTTTGCGCTCGCCGATCACCCCGGCATCTTCTCGCGCCTTGCCGGGGCGCTGGCGCTCGTGGGCGCGAATGTTGTGGATGCGCGCACCTACACCTCGAAGGATGGCTATGCCACGGCCGTTTTCTGGATCCAGGACGGCGATGGCCGGCCCTATGACAGCTCGAAGCTCAAACGCCTGCGCCAGATGATCATGAAAACGCTCCACGGCGAGATCATCGCCCGCGATGCCCTGAAATCGCGCGACAAGCTGAAGAAACGCGAGCGCCCCTTCCGCGTGCCCACCGTCATCAGCTTCGATAACGAAGGCTCCGATCTCTACACGATCATCGAGGTGGATACCCGCGATCGCCCCGGCCTGCTCTTCGATCTCACCCGCACGCTCGCCAATGCCAACATCCAGATCGCCAGCGCCGTCATCGCCACCTATGGCGTGCAGGCGGTGGACAGCTTCTATGTGAAGGACATGTTCGGGCTGAAGCTCCACAGCCGCGAAAAGCAGAAGCGGCTCGAGGAGAGACTGCGCAGCGCCATCGAGGAGGGGGCCGAGCGGGCCAGGGGCGAGGCATGAGCGAAAGGGCCGCGAAGAAAGCCGCAACACCGAAAGCCCCGCCCGCCCGCGGCACCATGGCCGCAGGCTTCCTCACCGTGGGCGGCTGGACTCTCATGAGCCGCATCCTCGGCTTCCTGCGCGACATGATGATCGCCGCCTATCTCGGCACCGGCGCCCAGGCCCAAGCCTTCATCGTGGCCTTCTCGCTGCCCAATCTCTTCCGCCGCTTCTTCGCGGAAGGGGCGTTCAACATGGCCTTCGTGCCGATGTTCGCAAAAAAGCTCGAGGCGGGCGACGATCCCCTGGGATTTGCCCGCGATGCCTTCTCGGCGCTGCTGGCCTTTCTTTCGCTGTTCACGATCCTCGCCATCTGGGCCATGCCCTGGCTGGTGCTCGCCATGGCGGCCGGTTTCGCCGGCGACGAACGCTTCACGCTCGCGGTGGAATACGGGCGCATCGCATTCCCCTACATTCTCTTCATCTCGCTCGCGGCCCTGCTCTCGGGCGTGCTCAATGCCACCCGCCGCTTCGCCGCCGCCGCCGCCGCGCCGGTGCTCCTCAACGTGATCTTCATCGCCGCGCTCCTTCTGGCGGCCCGGCTGGGGCTCGATGTGGGGCGCACCATCACCTGGGCGGTGCCGATCGCGGGCATGGCGCAGCTTGCGCTGGTGTGGCTGGCGGCCAGGCGGGCCGGGTTTGCGCTGATACCGCGCCGCCCCCGCATCACCCCGGATCTCATCCGCCTCGCCCGTATCGCCGCCCCCGCCGCGCTCGCCGGCGGCGTGGTGCAGATCAACCTCCTGATCGGGCGCCAGGTGGCGAGCCGGTTCGATGCTGCTGTCGCCTGGCTATACAATGCCGACCGCCTCTACCAGCTTCCGCTCGGGGTTGTCGGGATCGCAATCGGGATCGTGCTTCTCCCCGAGCTTTCCCGCCGCCTCGAGGCCGGCGACACAAAGGGCGGTCAGGACGCCTTCAGCCGCGCCGCGGAGATCGCGCTGGCGCTCACCCTCCCCGCCGCGGTGGCGCTGATCGTCGTGCCGATCCCGCTTGTGGAAGTGCTCTTCCAGCGCGGCAGGTTCGGCCCCGACGACACCGCCGCCACCGCCGCCGCCGTGGCGATCTACGGGCTCGGCCTGCCGGCCTTCGTGCTGCAGAAGATCTATCAGCCGCTGTTCTTCGCGCGTGAAAACACCCGCACGCCATTCTACTATGCGGTTGTATCGCTCCTTGTGAATGCGGCGCTGGCTATCGGCCTTGCCCCGCTGATCGGCTATCTGGCCGCCGCGCTCGGCACCAGCGTTTCCGCCTGGGCGATGGTCTGGCAACTGCGGCGCGGTTCGCGCCCGATGGGCCGGGCGGCGCGGCTCGACGGGCGCTTTCGCCGGCGCATCTGGCGCATCCTGGCGGCAAGCCTCGCGATGGGGATTTTCCTCTATCTCGGGCAGCTGGTGCTGGGCCCTGTTTTCGCGCTTGCCGGCTGGCGCTATCTTGCGCTGGCCGTTCTCATCGCCATCGGTGCGATCAGCTATTTCGCCTTCGCCCGGCTTTTCGGCGCCTTCCGGCTGGCGGAGATGAAAGCCGGATTGCGGCGCGGGCAGGGCTGAGGGCCTGCGCATTGTGCCTCTGGCCGGGGCGGGATGCCTCCGGCGGGGATATTCAAGGGACCAGCGATGAGGGGAACCTCAACGGCGGCGGATGGCTTCGAGGAAATGGCGCCAGCCTCCGGGGGCAAGCAGGATGGTGAGGGCGAAACCGGCGGCGAAACCTGCAATATCGGCGATCCAGTCCTGCGAGGAGCCGAAGAGGATACCGAAAACGAGCTGGATCAGGAGCAGAAAGCCGATCAGGCTGAAGGCGCGGTATCTGTTGGCGCCGATGGCGGCCAGCCTGTTCATCAAGAGATAGGTGAAGGCGCCGATCAGCCCGTAGACGGCCGGGAAGCCCCCGGTGAGCGGGCGGCCATCGGGCACCAGCAGGCCATAGGCCAGCGCCCCGAAGATCGCCGCGCCGAAGAACACCACCAGCACCGCCCTGAAGGAGAGCACCTCGCCCACCGCCTTTCCGATCGCGAGGATGAACACCACGACGAACAGCATCTGGGTGAAGGAAACATGGATGAAGGGATAGGTGACGAAGCGCACAAGAAGTTCGGGCGGTGCCTGGCCTGTTTCCAGCATCCATTGCAGGACCTGCGGGTAGAAGGCGTAATCGCGCAGGGCCGCCAGCCGCCAGCCCACCGCCTCGGGCGGGCCGATGAAGCCCCTGGTTGCCAGCGAGAACAGCACCTCGAGGCCGAAGATCACCACCGCCAGCGCGATGACCACCGGCGGGAGGGGATTGAAGGGGGGCGCATTGTGATCCTGCTGCATTTTCGAGCTTTCCCGTATTGCCTGCCATCCCATTGACGGCCCTTCGCAGCATCGGTAAGCGAAAGCCCAGCAAATTGCCAGACGGAGAAGCGACATGAGCGAGGCCGCAACCACGCCCGCAGCCGACAACAGCGCCTTCAGCCCCCGGGTGTTTTCCGGCATCCAGCCCTCGGGCGGGCTGACGCTGGGCAATTACCTCGGCGCGATCAAGCGTTTCGTGGAGATGCAGGAAAGCGGGATGGAGACGATCTACTGCATCGTCGATCTCCATGCGATCACCGTCTGGCAGGAGCCCGAAAAGCTGCGCCGCGCCACGCGCGAGCTTTGCGCCGGCTATATCGCCGCCGGGCTCGATCCCGAAAAATCCATCCTCTTCAACCAGAGCCAGGTTTCGGCCCATGCCGAGCTTGGCTGGGTGTTCAGCTGCGTGGCGCGCATCGGCTGGCTCAACCGCATGACCCAGTTCAAGGACAAGGCCGGCAAGAACCGAGAGAAGGCGAGCGTTGGGCTTTTCAGCTACCCCACGCTGATGGCGGCCGATATCCTGCTTTACCACGCCACCCATGTGCCGGTTGGCGAGGATCAGAAGCAGCACCTCGAGCTCACGCGCGATATCGCCGCCAAGTTCAATCACGATTACGGTGTGGATTTCTTCCCCCTGCCCGAGCCGGTAATCGAGGGCGCGGCAACCCGGGTGATGAGCCTGAGGGACGGCACGAAGAAGATGTCGAAATCCGATCCGTCCGACATGAGCCGCATCAACATGACGGATGACGCCGACACGATCGCGAAGAAGATCCGCAAGGCAAAGACCGATCCCGATGCCCTGCCGAGCGAGGTGGCGGGGCTCGAGGGGCGGGCTGAAGCGAAGAATCTCGTCAGCATCTATGCTGCGCTTTCGGATATCTCGGTGGAAGAGGCGCTGAGGCAGGTGGGGGGGAAGCAGTTTTCCGAATTCAAGCCGATGCTTTCGGAGCTTGCGGTGGAGAAGCTCTCGCCCATTGCCGGCCGGATGGAAGAGCTGATGCAGGATCCGGGCGAGCTGGACCGCATCCTAGGCGATGGCGCCGCGCGAGCACGTGCAATCGCCGCGCCGATCCTCGATCGCACGCTGGATATCGTGGGAATGGTGCGCTAAAGATTTCAGGGGTGTTTGGCGCGTGGGGCCATTTCAAGGAGGCCCGCGGGATGTGGCGCAGGATTGCCGGCCTGGCTCTTACCTTGCTGCTGATCATTTCCCTAGTCGGCATGGTTCGAAGCGGCCTCGCCATTTATCGCGCGCCCGCATTCAGGCTTCTTGTGGATGAGGCACAGGATCGGATCGAGGCCAGGGTGGAGCGCCTCGCCGCGAGAGAGATCACGCCCGAAAGGCTGGATCGGAAACTGAAATCACTCCTGCTTGAAGAGCCGCGCAACTGGCTGGCGATCGATGGCGTCATCGAGGTGGCCGGGCACCACGGCGTTGCACCTTCGCCCAAGCTGGCCAACAGGATCGCAGACGCGCGTGAACATGACAGCGGCTTCTTCAGGACAGCCGGGCGATGCCTGGCGTGCTCTTACAATGCGGAAACTTGCGACTTCTCCTGGGTCCTGGCCTGCCGGGCGCCTGTCGATCTGACGCCGATCGGGGATGTTGCCGGTGTTTCACGCCAGTTGATCAACATGGCTCTGGGGCAGGAGGTGGACCAGTTCGACCTCACGCTTTCCGTCATCGGCCTTGGCGCCGAAGCGATGACGCTTACCAGCGCAGGCAGCAGCTACACGGTCAAGATCGGCGCATCGCTGCTGAAAACCGGGCGAAAGATGGGAGCCATTTCGCGCCCGCTTGCGCGCGCGATCCTCCGGGCCGGGTGGAGGGCGATCGATTGGGAGCTTCTGAAAAACAGCCCCTTGAGCGCCCTGCCCCGCAATCTCAAGCGCGCCATACGCCCCAAGGCCCTGCACCCTCTGCGGGAATTCATGAGCAATCTTCTGAGCATGCGAGACGATATCGGCCCGGTTCGCGCGTTCTATCTGCTCAGGAAGGTGGAGAACTTCGATGAAGCCCGCAAACTGGCCCGCTTCACAAGGGCGGCGAAAAAGCGGGCCGTTGGCTATATGGAACTCCTTGGCAAATCGAGAATACTGCGCGCCACCCTGCGCTATGCGGATGAGGCCTTTGCCTTCGTTGCATGGCTTGGCGGCTTTCTGGTGGGCGTTGTCGTTTTCATCCAGAACATCGCGGTTTCCTTTCTGTTCCGGCGGTTCAGGCGGCTTTTGCTGAAGAGCGCAGCGCGGCGAAAGGCCCGCGCCTGAAAGCGGCAGGGCTGACTTCACGCTTGCCGCAAGCCCGGCCATGCGCCATGATCGCGCGAAACGGGAGGGCGGATGATGCGCAAGTTCATGGTGGTTCTGGACGACAGCCGCGAATGCCTCAATGCCATGCGTTTCGCCGCCATGCGCGCGGCCCATACCGGCGCGGGGGTGACGATCCTTGCCATCATCCCGCCGGAGGAATTCAATCACTGGATCGGCGTGAGCGACATCATGCGCGAGGAAGCGCGCGAGCGCATCGAGGCGCATTTCGAGGTGTTCGCCAAATGGATGCGCGATCGTCAGGGCGTGGATCCCGAGCTGGTGATCCGCGAGGGCGAGCCGGTGGCCGAGATCCTCGCCCAGGTGCGCGAGGATCCCGATGTGGCGGTGCTGGTGCTCGGCGCGGGCACCGACAAATCCGGCCCCGGCCCGCTGGTGACCCAGCTCACCAGATCCGCCGGCACCCTGCCGATGCCGATCACCATCGTGCCCGGCAGCATGACGAAGGAGCGGCTGGAGAAGATCACCTGAGCAGTCTGGAACCATTCCAAACTTGACTCGCACCACCCCGAAGCGCATATCATCTGCAATCCCCGCAAATCAGGTGCCGCCATGTTCATCCAGACAGAATCCACGCCCAACCCCGCAACGCTGAAGTTCCTGCCCGGCCAATCCGTGCTCGGAAGCGGCACGGCCGATTTTCCCGAGGCGGAAGCGGCGGAAAAATCACCCCTTGCAAAGCGGCTGTTTGCGGTTCCGGGGGTGGAAGGGGTTTTCCTCGGCGGCGATTTCATCACCGTCACCAAGGCCGGGGACGTGGCATGGGAGCATATCAAGCCGGCCCTTCTCGGCGCCATCATGGAGCATTTCCAATCCGGCCAGCCAGCAATCATCGGCGAAGCGGAGCAATCCGGCCACAGCGATCACGATGAGGGGCCGGATGCGGAAATCATCCGCCAGATCAAGGAATTGCTCGATACCCGCGTGCGCCCGGCCGTGGCCCAGGACGGGGGCGACATCACCTTCCACGGCTTCGAGAACGGGGTCGTCTATCTGCATCTGCAGGGCGCCTGCGCCGGCTGCCCATCGGCCACGCTGACACTGAAGATGGGCATCGAGAATCTGCTGCGCCATTTCATCCCGGAGGTTGTCGAGGTGCGCCCCATTGCCGCCTGAGCCTCTGCTCCTCGCCTTCGATACATCGGCCGCGCATTGCGCGGCCGCTTTGCGCAGGGGGGAAAGGCTCATCGCCCGCAGGCATGAGGAAATGAGCCGCGGGCAGGCCGAGCGGCTGATGCCGATGCTCGAGGAAATGCTCGCGCAGGCAGGCCACGCCTGGCGCGATCTTGCCGCGATCGGCGTGGGCACCGGCCCCGGCAATTTCACCGGCATCCGCATCGCTGTCTCGGCCGCGCGGGGGCTCTCGCTGGCGCTCGGCGTGCCGGCGATCGGGGTGAGCGGCTTCGATATACTTGCCCGCGGGGCCGAGGCGCCGGCGTTGCTGATGCTCCCCGCGCCGCGCGATCATGTCCATGCCGCACGGCTGCTTGAAGGCGGTGCCCTTTCCCCGCCGCGGCACATGGCGCGGGAAGCCGCCCTCGCCCTGGCCGAAGCGGAGGGGCTGATCCCCCTGGGGCCTGAAGCGGTGCATGATGCGGCGGCGATCGCCGGAATCGCGGCGCAAAGGTTCGCAAGTGGCACAACTGCCGAACGGCCTAGACCCCTTTACATCCGCAAGGCCGATGCCGCGCCCCCCCGCGAAAGGCCGCTCCGGATCCTCCCATGACCCCGGAGGAGATGGCGGAAATACACGCGCGCTGCTTCACCGCCCAGCGCCCCTGGAGCGCCGATGAGTTTTCCGCCCTGCGGGCCGGCACGCATGTGTTTGCCTGCGTTCGCGAGAGGGGATTCGCCCTTGGCCGCGCCATTGCAGGAGAAGCCGAGCTTCTGACGATCGCCGTTTCCCCCGAGTTTCAGGGGCGGGGTATCGGGCGAGAGCTGCTCGAAAGCTTCGAGGAAGCCGCCCGCAGGAGAGGGGCTCTCAGAGCCTTTCTCGAGGTTTGCGCGGCCAATCATCCGGCCATCGCCCTTTACCGGGCTTGCGGCTATGCAGAAGCCGGCCGGCGCGCAGGGTATTACAGGGATCGGGACGGCAAGCGGGCTGATGCCATCCTCATGCACAAGCAGCTTGCCTGATGCCAAGAACTCCCGAATGGCCACAACACGCGATATCCACAGCAAATCCACGCCAAGCCGTTAAAATTACGTAAATCGCTATTGACCCCTGCCGCCCACTGCGGCCTAAATTACGGATGATCTTTACCAGTGATCTGCACGCCTGATCGGGGTGCTCCCGCATCGGGCACAAAAATATAAACGGGAGAACAAGAATGACCCTCATGAAGAAAATCCTCGGCGCAACGGCGACACTTGCCATCACTGCCGGAGCGGCGCTTGCCGATCCCGCGATCATCTTCGATCTTGGCGGCAAGTTCGACAAATCCTTCAACCAGGCCGCGCATGAGGGCGCCGAGCGCTGGGCCAAGGAAACCGGCGGCAGCTACAAGGATGTGGAGCTGCAATCGGAAGCCCAGCGCGAACAGGCCCTGCGCCGCTTCGCCGAAGCCGGCTACAACCCGGTGGTCATGACGGGCTTCGCCTTCGCTTCCTCTCTCGAGAAGGTGGCCCCGGATTACCCGGACACCAAATTCGCCATCATCGACATGGTCGTCGATCAGCCCAATGTGCGCTCGGTGGTGTTCAAGGAGCATGAGGGCTCCTATCTCGTCGGCATCATGGGCGCCATGGCCAGCAAGACGGGCACCCTCGGCTTCATCGGCGGCATGGATATTCCGCTGATCCGCAAGTTCGCCTGTGGCTATGTGCAGGGCGCGAAGGCGGCCAACCCGGATGCCCGCGTGATCCAGAACATGACCGGCACCACCCCCGCCGCCTGGAACGATCCGGTGAAGGGCGCCGAGCTTGCCAAGGCGCAGATGGCCCAGGGCGCGGATGTGATCTATGCCGCGGCCGGGGGCACGGGCGTTGGCGTGCTGCAGGCGGTGGCCGATGCGGGCAAGCTCGCCATCGGCGTTGACAGCAACCAGAACTACATGCACCCCGGCCATATCCTCACCTCGATGGTGAAGCGGGTCGATAATGCCGTCTATGACGCCTTCAATGCCGGCCCCGACATGGAAACCGGGCTTGTGGTGATGGGCCTTGCCAATGGCGGCATCGACTACGCGATGGACGAATACAACAAGGATCTCGTGACGCCGGAAATGCTGGAGGCGGTGGAAGGCGCCAAGGCGAAGATCATCGCCGGCGAGATCAAGGTGCATGATTACATGTCCGACAACAGCTGCCCCGTCGAGTAATCCCGAAGATGGGCAGCAATGCAGCAGAGGGGCGGCAGGCGACTGCCGCCTCTTCCACACCGCCGGCGATCGAGCTTCGGGGCATCTCCAAGGCCTTCGGCCCGGTGCAGGCCAACAAGGATATCTCGCTTTCCGTGCGCAAGGGGGCGATCCACGGGATCGTCGGCGAGAACGGCGCCGGCAAATCCACGCTGATGTCGATCCTCTATGGCTTCTACAAGGCCGATGCGGGCGAGATATTCATCAATGGCGAGCAGGTCCATATCCATAACAGCCAGGATGCGATCGCGGCCGGGATCGGCATGGTCTTCCAGCATTTCAAGCTGGTGGAGAATTTCACCGTTCTGGAAAACGTGATCCTCGGCGCCGAGGAAGGCGCAATGCTGCGCCCCTCGCTGGCCAAGGCGCGCGAGCTCCTCGGCCGGCTTGCGGAGGAATACGAGCTCAGCGTCGATCCCGATGCGCTGATCGAAGATCTGACCGTCGGCCATCAGCAGCGGGTGGAAATCCTGAAGGCGCTCTACCGCAAGGCCGATATCCTCATTCTCGATGAGCCAACCGGCGTGCTCACGCCCTCCGAGGCCGATCACCTCTTCCGCATCCTGCGCAACCTGCGCGACGAGGGGAAAACCATCATTCTCATCACCCACAAGCTGCGCGAGATCATGGAGATCACCGATACGGTGAGCGTGATGCGCCGCGGCGAGATGACGGCCACGGTGGAAACCGCCTCCACCAGCCCCGAGGAACTGGCCGAGCTGATGGTGGGGCGCAAGGTGCTTCTGCAGGTGGAAAAGAAGCCCGCCGAGCCGCGCGATGTGGTGCTTGAAATCGAAGATCTGAAAGTTACCGATGAAAATGGCGTCGAGCGCCTGAAGGGCATCTCGCTTCAGGTGCGCGCCGGCGAGATCCTCGGCATCGCCGGGGTTTCCGGCAACGGGCAGTCCGAGCTTCTGGAAGTGCTCGGCGGCTACCGCACAGCCAGCGGCTCGATCCGGCTCAACGGCCGCGCGCTCGATCTCTCCGGGCGCCATTCCGATGGCCAGTCGCGCCGTGCGGCGGGCATCGCCCATGTGCCGGAGGATCGCCAGCGCGAAGGCCTCATCATGGAATTCGCGGCCTGGGAAAACATCGCCTTCGGCTATCACAACGATCCCCGCTACAACAGGAATGCGCTGTTCATGGACAACGCCGCGCTGAGGGCCGATACCCGCGAGAAGATGGAGCGTTTCGATGTGCGCCCGCCGATCCCCGAGCTTGCGGCAAGAAATTTCTCGGGCGGCAACCAGCAGAAGATCGTGCTGGCGCGCGAGATCGAGCGCAACCCGGATCTGCTGCTCGTGGGCCAGCCCACGCGGGGCGTGGATATCGGCGCGATCGAATTCATCCACAAGCGCATCATCGAACTGCGCGATCAGGGCAAGGCGATCCTGCTTGTTTCGGTGGAGCTTGAGGAAATCCTCTCGCTCTCCGATCGCATCGCGGTGATGTTCGATGGCCGCATCATGGGCGAGCGCCTGCCCCATGAAACCGACGAAAAGGAACTCGGCCTCCTGATGGCCGGCATGCAGAACGGGGAGGCCGCCTGATGGAAAGGATGCCGCGCTGGGCCGATGTTTTCCTCGTGCCCTTCATCAATCTGCTGCTGGCGTTTTTCGTCTCCGGCCTTGTGGTGCTCGCGGTGGGAGAGGATCCGCTGAAGGCGGTGTGGATCATGCTCAAGGGCTCGCTCGGCAGCACGGCGGGGCTTGGCTACACGCTTTATTACGCCACCAATTACATCTTCACCGGGCTTGCGGTGGCCGTGGCCTTCCATGCGCGCCTTTTCAACATCGGCGGCGAGGGGCAGGCCACGATCGCCGGTGTCGGCGTGGCACTGGCGCTGCTGGCCGTCAACTGGCCGCACTGGATGCTGGCCCTGCCCTTCGCGATCATCGGCGCCGGGGCCTTCGGGGCCTTCTGGGCCTCGATCCCGGCCTATCTGCAGGCCAAGAGGGGCAGCCATATCGTGATCACCACGATCATGTTCAATTTCATCGCCGCAGCCGTGATGGGCTATCTCCTGAACGGCCCGCTGAAGAGCCCCAAGACCCAGAACGCCGAGAGCCTCCCTTTCCCCCCCGGCACGCATCTGCCGACAGCCCATGAACTCCTCGCACCGCTCGGCATCGAATTCTCGAAATCCGCGCCGCTCAACGTGAGCTTCCTGCTGGCGCTTCTTTGCGCGGTGCTGGTGTTTCTCCTCCTGTGGCGCACCCGCCTTGGCTATGCGATCCGCGCCTTCGGACAGAGTGAAAGCGCGGCGCGCTATGCGGGGATTTCCTCGGTGAAGATCATCATGATCACCATGCTGATCTCGGGCGCACTGGCCGGGATGCTGGCCATCAACGTGGTGATGGGCGAGCAGGGCCGGCTCATCAAGGAATTCGTGGAAGGGGCGGGATTCGTGGGGATCGCGGTGGCGCTCATGGGGCGCTCGCATCCCTTCGGCATCGTGCTGGCGGCGATCCTCTTCGGGATGCTCACGCAAGGGGGCTTCGAGCTTCTGTGGGAAATGCCCAATCTCAGCAAGGAGATGGTGCTGGTGATCCAGGCGCTTATCATTCTTTTCACCGGAGCGCTCGACAACATGGTGCGCGCGCCGCTCGAGAGGCTCTTCCTCTATCTGAACCGCAAGAAGAGGGCCGCGTGATGGAGCATTCACAGGAATTCATCCTCTTTCTGGTAACCCTCAACCAGATGATCACCGTTTCCGTGGTGCTGATCTTCGCCGGCCTCGCGGGGCTTTTCTCCGAACGTTCTGGCATCTTCGATATCGGGCTTGAGGGCAAGATGCTGATCTCCGCCTTCTTCGCCGCGGCCGTCTCCTACGAGACGGGAAACGTCTGGATCGGGATGCTCGGAGGCATCGCGGCCTCGATGGTCTTTGCCGTGATCCACGGCGTCACCTCGATCACCTTCCGCGGCAACCAGCTGATCTCGGGGGTGGCGCTCAATTTCCTCGCCTCGGGGCTCACGGTGGTGCTCGGCAATGCCTGGTATCAAAAAGGCGGGCAGACGCCGGCCCTTTCGGGCGCCGCGCGCTTCCACCCGATCGAGCTGCCCTTCGCCGATGCGCTGCGCGACGTGCCCCTTCTCGGGCCGATCTACGCCGATGTGATCTCCGGCCACAAGCCGCTTGTCTATGTGGCCTTCGCGCTGGTGCCGCTCACCTGGTGGATCCTGTTTCGCACCCGCTTCGGGCTGCGCCTGCGCGCGGTGGGGGAAAATCCGGCCTCGGTGGATACGGCCGGGATTTCGGTGATCCGGCTGCGCTTTGCGGCCGTGCTGATCGCCGGCGTGCTCTGCGGCATGGCGGGGGCCTATCTCTCCACCTCGCAGGGCGCCGCCTTCGGGCGCGAGATGACGGCCGGGCGCGGCTATATCGCCCTTGCCGCCCTCATCTTCGCCAAGTGGCGGCCCTGGTATCTGCTGATGGCAACGCTCCTCTTCGGGCTTCTGGAGGCGATCAGCAATCTTTTCCCGAATATCGACGTGTTCGGCCTTTTCACCATCCCGGTGCAGTTCACCCAGGCGCTGCCCTATATCCTCACGGTGGTGATCCTCGCGGGCTTCGTCGGCAAGGCGGTGCCGCCGCGCGCGGGCGGCGAACCCTACGTCAAAGAGCGCTAGAAATCACGGCGCCCCTGCCCTATAGGCAGGAACAAAGCACTTTTACCCGTCCGCAGGCTGCGGGCGGGCCATGAAGGGAAGCCCATGCAGGTTTACCTCCCCATTGCCGAAATTTCCGTCAGTGCCTTCCTGCTGCTGGGGCTTGGCGGCATCGTGGGGATGCTTTCGGGAATGTTCGGCGTGGGCGGCGGCTTCCTGATCACGCCGCTCCTCTTCTTCATCGGCATCCCGCCCCCCGTGGCGGTGGCCACGGGCACCAACCAGATCGTCGCCTCATCCTTCTCTGCCGTTCTGGCGCATCTGAAGAAGCGCTCGGTGGATCTGCGCATGGGGAGCGTCCTGCTTGCCGGCGGGCTTGCGGGCGCCGCGCTCGGCGTGCAGCTCTTTGCCTATCTCAGCCGGATCGGGCAGATCGATCTCCTGGTGCAGCTATCCTATGTGGGCTTTCTCGGGGTTATCGGCTTTCTCATGCTGCTGGAAAGCCTGCGCGCCATGCAGCGCGCCAGAAAACCCGGATACCGCGCGAAACGGCATCATCACACCTGGATCCACGCCCTGCCCCTCAAGATGAAATTCCGCCGCTCGGGGCTTTACATCTCGGTGATCCCGCCGCTCCTGGTGGGCGCGGCGGTGGGCATCCTTTCCGCCATCATGGGGGTGGGCGGCGGCTTCATCATGGTGCCGGCGATGATCTACCTGCTCGGAATGCCGACCAAGGTCGTCATCGGGACATCGCTCTTCCAGATCATCTTCGTGACCGGCTTCACCACGATCATGCACGCCACGACAAACTACTCGGTGGACATGGTCCTCGCCGTTCTGCTGATCGTCGGGGGCGTCATCGGCGCGCAGATAGGCACCAGGATCGGCACCAGGCTCAAGGCCGAACAGCTGCGCATCCTGCTGGCGCTCCTGGTGCTGGCCGTATGCGCCAAGATCGCCCTCGGCCTCGTTCTGGAGCCCGAAGAGCTCTACAGCATCTCCCGGCTGAAAGGGGGTGCATGATGATCCGCGCGCTTCTGCTCCTTGCCATGGCCATCGCCATCCTGCCGCTCGGGCCAACCGGCGCACGGGCCGAGCCGGAAGAGGAAATCATCGCCGATCTTTCACAAAATAACGTGGCCATCACGACCCGCTTCGTGGGCTCCGAGATCCTGGTATTCGGCGCCATCAAGCGCGAAAGCCCGCCTCCCGGCGAAAGCCCGCTCGGGCTCATCATCACCATCTCCGGGCCCTCGGAGCCGATCGTCGTGAGGCGCAAGGCGCGGCGCGCCGGGATCTGGGTGAATGCGGATGCGGTGCATATCGATTCGGCGCCGAGCTTCTATGCCGTCTCCACCAACGCGCCGATGCGCGAGATCCTGATCGGCTCGGAAGATCTCGCGCACAAGATTTCCACCCGCCAGGCGATCAGCTCCTTCTGGACAACCCAGCTCTCCCCCGATACCCCCGATTTCATCGAGGCCCTGATCCGCCTGCGCCGCCAGGCCGGGCTCTACCAGTTTCACGAGGGCGGGGTGCGCATCCGTGCCGAGACACTTTTCAGAAGCTCCGTCCGCCTGCCTTCCAATCTCGTCGAAGGCACGTATTCGGCGCGCATCTTCCTCACCCGCAATGGCCGTGTGATCGCCACCTACAGGACGGCGATCGAGGTCAACAAGGTCGGCATGGAGCGCTGGATCTTCAATCTCGCCCATCAGCGCCCGCTGATCTACGGCCTGCTCTCGATCGTGATCGCGATCATTGCCGGCTGGGGCGCCTCATCCGCCTTCCGCTATCTCAGGGGATGAGGGCATTCAGCCCTTGCCCGTATCGGGCTCAAGGCGCAATCCGGCCTGTGGCGCCTTCAGATCATCGGTCGAAAGCGGCTCTCCCGGCAGCGCGAGGCGATTGCGCACCACCCAGAAAAGCCGCTTCTCGGCCCGGGTGATCGCCACATAGGCAAGCCTCTTCCAGAGCGGCTGGCCCGCCTCTTCCCGCCCCATGCGCGCCGCCATCGCCAGATCGGGCGCGAAAACCTGCACATTCTCCCACTGGCTTCCCTGCGCCTTGTGAATGGTAACCGCCGCCCCATGCAGGAAGGCCGCTCCCATGTGCGCGGCGGAGGGAATGAAGGGCTCGTCCTCGTCGGGCCGCTCGATCTTGATGATGGACGCCGCGGAGAGGCGCGGATCGGGTGCGCCGATCACGTGAAGGCGCGAAAATCCGGGGTTGCGGCCGGGGCCGAGATAGATCACCTGCGCGCCCTTGATCAGCCCGCGCGCCTCGAGATCGATGCGCTTGCGCCGATGCT
Source organism: Albidovulum sp. (assembly GCA_015491895.1). GTDB lineage: Bacteria > Pseudomonadota > Alphaproteobacteria > Rhodobacterales > Rhodobacteraceae > WFVA01. The sequence continues at coordinate 81,466 of WFVA01000085.1, forward strand.
TCAGGGGCAGTTCGATACCATCGCAGATCAGGGGTTCGCCGGGCAGGAGCATGTCTGCGGGGGCGTCATATGCCGTGCGGAAGGCATGGATGAGGCGGATGCGTGTCCTGTTTGTCCAGACAAGAACCGGCGAGCGCGCCATCATCGAAGCATCCACGCGCTGGCTCACCACCACCCGCTCATCGCGCCGGGCGGCTTCTGCCACCATGCGTTCGAAATCGCCAAAGCCCAGGGCCGGATCGCCAAGCGCATGGGCCAGATCGAGGATCGGATTATCGGCGGCCTGGCGATGGATGCGCGAAAGGGTGATGCGTCGCTCCTCGGGCAGATCGTCAAACACCATCTTGCCCGATTGCTTCACCGGTGCAAGCTGCGCCGGATCGCCGAAGAGAACGAGGGTGGAGAAGATTTCCTTCAGATCGTCGAGCTGTCGGCGATCGAGCATCGAGCTTTCATCGATGAAGCCTATATCGAGGGGATCATCGCGCCGCTTCCACCCGGTGATGAAATCCGATCCCCTGAGCCCCGCGGCGGCCAGCGCGCCGGGGATGGACTTGTGGCTGGCGTAAAACGCAAGCGCGCGCTCGAAAGCGGCCTCTTCCAACCCTTCGATATCCGGGCGCTCGCCCTTTCCGCCTCCGGCCAGCCAATCGGCGAGCTTTTCATATTCTGGATCATAGACGGGGGTGTAGAGAATGCGGTGGATCGTCGTGGCCGGCACGCCCTGTGCACGCAGCACGCTGGCGGCCTTGTTCGTTGGCGCGAGTATGGCAAGCGTTCGCCGGCCAGCGCGCGCCCGCCCCTCGTAATCACCGCCGATAATCTCGACCCCGGCTTCCTCCATCGCCCGATGGAGGGCGGCGAGAAGCATCGTCTTGCCCGATCCCGCCTTGCCGGTGACCGCGAGGATACCGCCCCCCTTGCCGGAAGGCGGCAGAAGCCTGCCCGCCTCGATGTCGACCCCCGCATCGCGCAGCATTTCGGCCACCCGATCATGGGCTTCGGCCTGATCTTCGGAATAGGCGATGGCGGGCGGTTCTTTCATGCCCCGAACCTACAGCGCGCCGCTGCCCGATGCCAGCGGGAAGCCCCGCCTCAGCCCGCCGCCCGCACAAGCTCAAGATGCCCGAAGGCGCGCATGAACCATTGCCGCGAAATCTCGTCGGAAATGCCCGCCCGCAGCAGCAGCCGCTCGCGCACCGAGCGCCCGAAGGTCCAGAGGCCGAGGCTTGTCCTGTCGTGGCCCTGCCCTTCGCTGCCCAGAACCATGGGGGGCCAGCCGAGGCGGCGATAAATGCGCACCATGCGCGCATCGAAAACCCCGAGCGCATGGCTGAGCCCGAAGCCGAGCCCCACCTCCGCGCCGCCAAGCATTAGCGCGGCCGATACATCGGCGCCAGCGCGTTCGCTGATGCAGAAACGGGTGCATTCCCAGATCAGCGGGCTTGAGATCCGCCGCCCCTGGCTCAGATGCAGGAAATGCTCTGCCGCCATCGTGCGCCCGGTGGTGGGCAGAAAGCGCATGGAGCCCCCGTGGCTGCCGTCCGGCATCTCCCAGATCACGTAGAGCGGATCGAGATCATCATACTGATCGCGCTCCTCTCCCCTTTCATTCACAGCCACATCCCAGCCGAGGCGGGCATGAAACTGGCGCGCCCTGTCGGCAAACATTGTATCCCGCAATTTCCTGTATGCGGGCAAATCCCGCCCATGAATGTAACGCAACATCTCTGATCTCCATTGATAATGACGGAGATCAGGGCTACGCCTTGCAGCTTGCCGCATGGTGAAGCAGGCGAACGCTGCTGCAAGAAACGGTTAAGGAATTGCCCCTGTTCTGGGCGTTCCTGCCCCTAGAGAACGAGCAGGCCCTGCGTCAGCGCGCGGGCCACGGCGTGGGTCGTGTTGAGCGCGCCGAGCTTGTTGCGGGCGCTTTCGAGGTAGGCCCTGAGCGTATGCTCGGAAATGGAGAGGCTGTCGGCGGCCTGTGCGCGGCTGTAGCCGAGGGCAAGGAGGGTCAGCACATCCGTTTCGCGGGGCGACATCGGGCGCACCGGCGCATCGGCCACGGCGCCTTCAAGCTCCAGCGCCTTCTGATTGATGTAATGCGCCGCGAGGATCATGTCGCGCACGAATTCCCCGGTATGGCGCTCCCAGGATTCATCATCGCAATTGTGATTGACAGTAAAGAGGGCGAACTGCCCCTGCGGGCCGCGGATCGGCACCGAAAACCCCTGCCGGCCGACCCCGTTTTCAATGGCCTCGCCGAGAAAGGCACGGGCAGCCTTCGGCTTCCAGTCGAGCCGCTTCCAGTCCACCGGGTGAAAGCGCTTGTAGCAGCCGAGCACCACGGGATCGATACGCTCGTATTTGCTGGCGATGTAATGGCTCACCCATTCGGGCCTGTAGGTGAGAACCGCATATTGCTCGCCCGAATTGCTGACGGAGTGATAGACGAGATGCTCGACCTCGAAAAGATTGCGGAGCTTCAGTATTTCTTCCTGGAGATCATCCAGCGAACTTGCCTGCGTCATGCAGTCGATGATCGTTTCCAGTCTGCTCTGCATGTCCCGCCGCCAGATCCACCCCATCATTCACGAGCGAGGAGATCTCCGTTGCGGCAACCAGCTTGGTATCGTTCAGATGCTCTGCGACGGCCGCAAGGCCATTCTTCTGAGCATAGTTTTCAAGATCCGCGAGAACGTCGATCATCCAGTCGTGTTTCATGTTCTACTCTCTTTCAGAGTGGTTAACAAATTCTTAACACTACCCTAACACGAACCATTTGCGGGGATATATTCGCAAAATTCAACCCCCCTGAAATGAGGGGGGTTGATGCTGTAAGCTGCTGATTTTATTAAAATCGGCCGTTAATCTGTGACTGCACGCCAACAAACAGTTTACGGATTTGCAACAGATTCGCTCCGGCGGCAATTCACCCTTCCAGTGCGTCCTCGAGCGTGCGAAGCCCGGCGCGCGGAGATTGCACCAGCACCGCCATGTTGCCGGGCTTGTGCTCGTTGCGCATCATCTTCATATGCGCCGCGGGGATATCGCTCCAGGGGAAAAGCTCCGACATGCAGGGATCGAGCCGGCGCTCCACCATCAGCCGGTTGGCCGCGCTGGCCTGTTTGAGATTGGCAAAATGGCTGCCCTGAACGCGCTTTTGATGCATCCAGAGATAACGGGCGTCCAATGTGAGATTATAGCCTGTGGTGCCGGCGCAGATCACCACCATGCCGCCGCGCTTCACCACGAAAACGCTGACCGGGAAGGTGGCTTCGCCCGGATGTTCGAAAACCATGTCCACATTGTTGCCCTTGCCGGTGATTTCCCAGATCGCCTTGCCGAACTTGCGGGTTTCGTTGAACCATGCCTTGTATTCGGGCGTGTTCACCTTGGGCATCTGCCCCCAGCAATTGAAATCCATGCGATTGATCACGCCTCTCGCGCCGAGATCCATCACGAAATCGCGCTTGCTTTCATCCGAGATCACCCCGATCGCATTGGCCCCGGCGGTGTTGATCAGCTGGATCGCGTAGGAGCCAAGCCCCCCCGAAGCCCCCCAGACAAGCACGTTCTGGCCCGGCTTCAGCGTATGCGGGCGGTGGCCGAAGAGCATCCGGTAGGCGGTGGCGAGGGTGAGCGTGTAGCAGGCGCTTTCCTCCCAGGTGAGATGCTTGGGGCGCTCCATCAGCTGCTGGGATTGCACGCGGGTGAACTGGGCGAAGGAGCCATCCGGCGTTTCATAGCCCCAGATCCGCTGCGAGGGCGAAAACATCGGGTCGCCGCCGTTGCATTCCTCGTCATCGCCGTCATCCTGGTTGCAGTGGATCACCACCTCGTCACCCACCTTCCAGCGCTTGACCTTGTCGCCCACCTTCCACACGATCCCGGCCGCATCGGAGCCGGCGATATGGTAATCGGCGCCATGCACATCGAAAACGGAAATGGGCTTGCCGAGCGCGGCCCAGACGCCATTGTAATTCACGCCCGCGGCCATCACCAGCACCAGCACCTCGTGGCTGTCGATCTCGGGCACGTCCACGATTTCCTCGAGCATGGATTTTTCGGGCTCGCCGTGGCGTTCGCGCCGGATCGTCCAGGCACGCATCTTCCGGGGCACGTGGCCGAGCGGCGGGATTTCCCCGATATCGTAAAGATCCTTCTCGGGGGCCTCGTATTCGGCAATGTCAGGGTGCTTATCAAGCGGCATGGAGGGCTCCTGTTCTCTCAAGCGATGCCGCAACGCAGAATCGAAGCGGCTGCGCGCGCAGAATAAAATTTCTCCGCGCAATATTGCAACACTATAATTGGCTATTTTGTAATTTTATGACTATCCGAAATATCACAATCCCTGCATTGCGCCACCAGATGGGCAATCGAATTCGCGTAATATGCCATCGCCTCTTTCTGCTCCGGTTCCGGGTTGGGGCGATAACGCCCCTCCTCTTCCACGGCGATATGCCGGCTCGCGAGCAGCCCGAGGCCCTTCTCGGCGGCATATTCCAGGCTGTCGCGCGGCACATGCACATGGGCACCGCATTCCTCGAGCGCGATGGCGAGGCGGGCCGCCCGCGCCTTGATATCCTGCTTATCCAGCGCCCCTTCCGCACGCAGCAGCACTGTCGCCACCAGCGGCACGGGCACAACCGGCACGGCCGCGCCGATACGCGCCATAAGCTCCGCGGCAAGGGCCTCGGTGAGGTTTTCCCGTGCCTGCCCGCGCATGAACTCCCGCAGGCTGACCGGCGCGCCAAAGCTGACGGCGGCATAACCATAGCGGCGAAAGCGCCCCGTCATCTTCAACCAGAACTGATGCGCAACGAACCCCGCCATACGCCGCTTGCTGAAGCGAAAGCGCGGCTTCTCTTCGCGCCCGGCCACCAGAAGCACCCGATCTTCGAGCACGCGATCATAATTGAGCGATACCGGCACGAAAACCACATCCCGCGCGCCCTCGGGATCAAAGCCGGTGACAACATAATTGAGCAGGCCAAGCCTCGGCGCGCGCAGGCCGCCATCGAGGCTGAGCCCGCCCTCGGGAAAGATCGCCTGGGTGGCGCCGCCCGCCGTGGCCATCTGCACATAGCGCGCCAGCACCCGACGATAGAGCGGATTGCGTGATCTGCGGCGGATGAAATAGGCGCCCATGGCATGGATGAGCGGCTTCAGCGGCCAGACCCGCGCCCATTCGCCAACCGCGTAGGAAAGCGCCGTGCGGTCGGCCGCGAGGAAGGTGACCAGCACGTAATCCATGTTGGAGCGGTGATTGATGACGAAGATCACCGTGGCGTCCGGGTCGATCGCCTCGAGGCGCTCGCGGTCGAAATGGCCAAGGCGCACGCGATAGAGCTGCCGGCTGAGCCAGCTCGCCGCGCGGGTGGCAAAGCCGAAATAGGCCGTGGCCGAAAAGCGCGGCACGATCTCGCGGGCATAGGCGCGCGCGCGCTCGAAGGCTACGCTCTCGGGTATGCCCTCCGCGCGCGCGGTTTCGCTGACCGCCTCCGCCACCTTGGGATCGTAGATCAGGCGCTGGATCATGTCGTGGCGGCGCGCGAGCTTGAAGGGCTCTATGGGCCGGGCGAGGCGCCTGTTCAGCCGCGCCACGGCGCGCTCCATCCGGCGGCGGAAGAACCAGCGCACCGAAGGGGCGAGGATCTTGTCGAGCGCCGCGATGGCGGCAAAGGCCAGCATCAGCAGGAGCGCCCAGAGAGGGATTTCAACCGTGCCTGTCATGGGCGGAGTGTTTCGCATCAGGCGGCATCGGTCCAGAAGAATCGCCATGATGGACGGGCAAGATTATTCCCTCCACTTTGGCTATTGCGAAATGATATTGCTCTTGCAATTATGCTGCGGTGCAACATGAATCCATCGAAGGCCCGCCATGACGCCTCCCCAGAAAGATCGCCCCTGGCTTTTCCGCACCTATGCCGGCCATTCCACCGCCGCCGCCTCCAACGCGCTCTACCGCGCCAATCTCGCGCGCGGCCAGACGGGCCTCTCCGTCGCCTTCGATCTGCCGACGCAAACGGGATACGACAGCGATCACGAGCTTTCGCGCGGCGAGGTGGGCAAGGTTGGCGTGCCCGTCTGCCATCTGGGCGACATGCGCGCCCTTTTCGAGGGCATCCCGCTCCAGGAGATGAACACCTCGATGACGATCAACGCCACCGCCCCCTGGCTGCTGGCGCTATACATCGCCGTGGCCGAGGAGCAGGGCGCGGATATCGCGAAGCTACAAGGCACGGTGCAGAATGACATCATCAAGGAATATCTCTCGCGTGGCACCTATATCTGCCCGCCCGAGCCCTCCTTGCGCATGATAACCGATCTCGCCGCCTACACGCGTGCGAACATGCCGAAATGGAACCCGATGAACGTGTGTTCCTATCACCTGCAGGAGGCCGGTGCCACGCCCGGGCAGGAGCTTGCCTTCGCGCTCGCCACCGCCATCGCGGTGCTTGACGATCTACGCGAGAAGGTTCCGGGCGAGGATTTTCCGGCCATGGTGGGGCGCATCAGCTTCTTCGTGAATGCCGGCATCCGCTTCGTCACCGAAATGTGCAAGATGCGCGCCTTCACCGAGATGTGGGAGGAAATCACGCGCGAGCGCTACGGCGTGGAGAATCCGAAATTCCGCCGTTTCCGCTACGGGGTGCAGGTAAATTCGCTGGGGCTGACCGAGCAGCAGCCGGAGAATAACGTCTATCGCATCCTTCTGGAGATGCTCGCCGTCACGCTCTCGAAGAACGCCCGCGCCCGCGCGGTGCAGCTTCCGGCCTGGAACGAGGCGCTCGGCCTGCCGCGCCCCTGGGATCAGCAATGGTCGCTCAGGATGCAGCAGATCCTGGCCTATGAAACGGATCTTCTCGAATTCGGCGATCTGTTCGAGGGCAACCCGGCCGTCGAACGCAAGGTGGAGGAGCTGAAGGAAGCCGCGCGGGCCGAACTGGCGCAGATCGAGAGCATGGGCGGTGCGGTGGGCGCGATCGAATACATGAAATCGCGGCTGGTAGAAGCCAATGCTGCGCGCATCGCGCGCATCGAGGCGGGAGAGGCGGTGGTGGTCGGCGTCAACCGCTGGCAGGACGGCGAGCCCTCGCCGCTCACGGCCGGGGAGGAAGCCATCATGAAGGTGGATCCCAAGGCCGAGGCCGATCAGATCGCCCGCCTTCAGGCCTGGCGGGAGGCGCGCGACGAAGGCGCGGTGAAGGCCGCGCTCGCCGCCCTGCACGAAGCCGCCGCCTCCGGCGCCAATATCATGCCCCCATCGATCGAAGCGGCGAAGGCCGGTGCCACCATCGGCGAATGGGGCGATGTGATGCGGGGCATTTTCGGCCGGTATCGGGGGCCCACGGGCGTCTCCCCGGCGCCGTCGAACCGCACCGAGGGGCTTGAGGAAATCCGCGCCGCCGTCGATGCCGTCTCGGCGCGCCTCGGACGGCGGATGAAGATCCTCGTCGCCAAGCCCGGGCTCGACGGCCACTCGAACGGCGCCGAGCAGATCGCCGCGCGCGCCCGCGATGCCGGGATGGACATGCGCTATGACGGCATCCGCCTCACCCCCGGCGAAATCATCGCCGCCGCGGAGGAGGAAGAGCCCCATGTGATCGGCCTTTCCATCCTCTCGGGCAGCCATCTGCCGCTGGTGGAAACCCTGATGAAGGGCCTCGCCGATGCGGGGCTCGGGCACGTCCCGGTGATCGTCGGCGGGATCATCCCGCAGGAGGATGCCGAACGCCTGAAGGGAATGGGCGTGGCGCGGATCTATACGCCGAAGGATTTCGAACTCAATCGAATCATGTTCGATCTCGTGGAGCTGGTGGATCAGGCGAATCTCGCGGCGGAGTAAGCCCTTGCGGAAAGAATGCCCGCGCCAATCAAGTGCCTGACACGGGAGAGGCGCATTCCGGCGCCGATCCGCGCTCCGGCGCCCGGGGTGCGGACAGTTTTCCGCACATGCGGGCAGGCTGGCGAAAACCCGCGTATATCAGCCGGCGTAACCGCATAATCCAGGGGTTATGCTCCGCCGGATAAACCATTCTTCCATGGCTCCCCTTCGCCGGATGCCTCCACCATCCGAACGCCGCTCATGCCGGGCGGCGCCAACCCTTTTCAGGATATCGGAGCATCCAAGATGAAAAAATACCTCCTCGCCACAACATTTGCAGCCCTCTCCGCCCCGGCCTTTGCCGGACCAAGCTGCACCCCCCCGGAAACCGCAATGCCCGTCTGGCAGGTCATCAGGAATTTCGAGGAGCAGGGCGGAGAAGTGGTCAAGTTCAAGATCGATGACGCCTGCTACGAAATCTACGGCCGGATCGGCGGCAAGAAGGTCGAGATCTACTTCGATCCGGCCACGGGCAAGGAAATCGAACGCAATGAATCATAAGGACCGGACCACATGAGAGAGGAGGCGCAGCCCATGACCCTGACATACCCCCAACCCACCACCCCAACCCGGGAAAAGGCTGGAAAGATCAAGGTCTGGGATATCGGGGTGCGCCTCTTTCACTGGTCGCTCGTGGCCGGCGTGTTCGGAGCATATCTGTTCGTCTCTCCCAGGTGGCTCCATCTGTGGCTCGGTTACGCAGTTGCGGGCCTCATCATCTTTCGCCTGGTCTGGGGGTTCATCGGCCCCCGCCATGCCCGCTTTGCCGATTTCGTGCCGGGGCCGCGCCGCCTGACCGCCTATCTGCAAGACATGGCGAATGGCCGCGAAAAACGCCATATCGGGCATAACCCGGCCGGCGGCGCGATGGTCGTCGCCCTGCTGCTGACACTCGCCGCCATCTCCGTAACCGGCTACATGATGGGAATGGATGCGTGGTTCGGCGAGGAATGGCTCGAGGAACTGCATGAAGGGCTGGTGAGCATTCTTCTGCTCCTCGTAGCCCTGCATGTCGGCGGAGTCCTGCTCGCGAGCTGGCGCCATCGCGAGAATCTTGTGCTGGCGATGATTGCCGGGGAAAAAAGGGCCGATGAAGCGGAAATCGGCGAATAGCGGCGATCGCGCAAAGCTGCACAGGCGCATGTTCCTGCTTGCGGCCGTGCTGCAGATCGGCTGTGCATCTCTGTTTCTCGCCGATGTCATCCATGACTGGTACGAGGTGCCTCGCCATCAGATATCCCTCCACATATGGCTTGAAACCGGGGGCGTAATCGCTCTGGCTTTTGCCGCCGGGCTCAGCCTTCACGAATATCTTCTGCTTCTACGGCGAAACATGCGCATGGAAATGGCTCTTGATGCCGCGAGCGGGGCATTTCAGAACACGATCGAACGCCATCTGGACGCATGGCAGCTCAGCCCGGCCGAGCGCGATGTGGCCCTGCTTTCCATCAAGGGCGCAACAATCCCCGAGATCGCCCGCATGCGCGGCAGCCGCGAGGGAACGGTCAAGGCCCAGAATGCCGCCATCTACCGCAAGGCCGGCGTTTCAAGCCGGGCCGAACTGATCTCCGTCCTGATCGAGGAACTGATCGAGGGTATGGATGTGACGGTGGGCACCCCGGCCTCCACCCCCGCCATCGGCGAAACGCTGAGCCAATCGGCGTAATCCCTTGCAAAGCCCGGCCGATCGGGATTACCTCATGCGGATTGCAATGAATGATCGGAGCGGCAGATGACCATTCACATAGGCGCCAAGCCAGGCGAAATAGCCCCCACCGTGCTGATGCCGGGCGATCCGCTGCGGGCGAAATGGGCGGCCGAAACCTTCCTCGAGGATGCCAGATGCGTCAACCGGGTGCGCGGGATGCTGGGCTTCACCGGCACCTGGAAGGGTCATCCCGTCACCATCCAGGGCTCGGGCATGGGCATGCCGAGCCTCTCGATCTATGCCAACGAACTGATGGCCGAATACGATGCCCGGACCTTGATCCGCATCGGCTCCTGCGGCGGCATGCAGCCCCATGTGAAGATCCGCGACGTGATCATCGCCATGACGGCAAGCTCCCTCTCCACCCCCTCGCGCGGCATCTTCCGCGAACTGAATTTCGCGCCCTCGGCCGATTACGGCCTGCTCTCGGCGGCCGTTGCCGCGGCCAGGGCGAGGGGTGCACGCCATCACGTGGGCGGCATCTATTCCTCAGATGTTTTCTATGATGAAAGGCCGGATCTCAACGAAATGATGGTGCGCCACGGCATCCTCGGGGTCGAGATGGAGGCGGCCGAGCTCTACAATCTCGCCGCCCGCCACAAGCGCCGGGCGCTGGCCGTGCTCACCGTTTCCGATCACCTTCAAACCGGCGAGGCGCTCTCCTCGAAAGAACGCGAGCAGAGCTTCGGCGAAATGGTGGAAATCGCGCTTGAAGCCGCCTTCGCCCCACCCACCGCTTGACCGGATCGCGCCGAAAGGGCATGTGGGCGCCATGCTGATATACAAGATCTTCCGCGCCAGCGAATGGCAGACCCTGGAACGCAATGGCGAAACCGCCGGCGCGCCGGTGGATCTCGCCGATGGCTTCATCCATTTCTCGACCGCCGCGCAGGCCCCGGAAACCGCCGCCAGGCATTTCGCCGGCGCGCGGGATCTGGTGCTGGCGGCTGTGGACGCCGAAAGCCTCGGCGATGCGCTCAGATGGGAGCCCTCGCGCGGCGGCGCGCTCTTTCCCCATCTCTACCGCCCGCTTGCGCGCGATGAGGTGCTCTGGGCAAGGCCTCTCCCTCTCGGGCCGGAGGGCCATGTCTTTCCCGCGGATATGGCATGAACCCGCTCGAACGCCTCGGCCTCGCCCTCCTCCACCGCATGGATCCCGAGCGCGCCCATGCGCTTTCGATCCGCGCCCTGAAAGCCGGCCTCGCGCCCCTGCCCCGCCCCTTCAC
>WFVA01000086.1 GCA_015491895.1 Albidovulum sp.
CACATCGATCCTGGCATAGAAATCATCGATCGTGCGGCTGTCATAGCGTGGATGAATGTGCCATTCGCCCTTCATCCCGGAGATATCCTGATTCTGCCACCAGCTGCCGTCCAGGCTGCCATCCACCAGGTAACCGATAAAATCGGAACGCCCGATGCGCTTGAAGGCCTCAAGGATGATCGGCCAGCCCTTGAGCGGCGACGGCCCGCCCACGAATCCGAAGCTGAGGCGCCCGTCACTTCGCCGCCGGGCAGTCTGGGCGGCGAAGAATTCCGGCCCGGGAAGCTGCACCCCGTTTTCCCAGACCACCCCCTTTTTGCCGCCCAGCCCCGAGCGGCGCGACAGATCAAGCGCGAAGCGGCTGGGAAAGGTGACAAGATCGGCCTTCGCGGCTTCGTCGCGCAGGAAGGCAAACCGCGCGCGGGCCTTCTCCATGTCGCCCACACAGCCCTTGCAGGCATCGATACGCACCGGATCCTGGCCGCAATAGCGGCTGTCGGGGCGCAGCATGAACTGGCGTTCGCACAGCCACCAGAAATCATGCACGCTCAGCACCACCGGCAGGCCCATTTCCTTCAGGCTGCCGATCGCATCGGCGCCGATTTCCTGCAGACAGTGCAGATGCGCAAGATCGGGCTCCAGATCCTCCGCCAGCGCGCGGATGCGGGCACTGACACGCGGATTGCGATACATCTCTTCATAGGAGCGCCCGGGCGGCATGTTGATCATGTAGTTGTCAATGCCTTGGCTCTGGCATTTCAGCACGGCGTAAGGGGCCACCTCGGGCCGGCACATGGCCGAAATCACGCTGACCCGAACACCGTGTTCGGCCATGAGGGAACGGCTGACCGCCTCGCACACCCTGGTGGCCCCGCCATAGGAATGGGGTGCGTAATAGACGTTGATCAGCAGGATATGGGGGCGGGCCGTCATTCCAGCACCCATCGTGCGAAATCCGTATCCATGACCGGCGCCTCCAGCCGCGCGCTCCAGCGTTTTTCCAGATCACGCCGCGCCTCGGCCCCGATTTCCGCCGTGCGAGATCGGTCCAGAGCAAGCTCTTCGAGCAGATCCCGCCAGCTGTTGCCCTGCCCTGCCACCAAGCCGGTGCGCCCATGGCGCACCACCGCGGCGAGATCCCCCACATCGCTCACCACCGATGCCAATCCGACCGATGCCGCGTCGATCACCCGCACCGCGCTCTTGCAGCGGTTGAACGGGTCATCCGCCAGCGGCATCACCGCGCAATCGGCCGCCGCCAGATGCTGCAGATAGCGGGTGTAGGTGGTGAAGGGTTCGTAATGGATCTGCCCCTCCAGATCTTCAGGCAGGGTGTCTTGCGGAAAATGGCCGAGGATCAGCAGCCGGCGATCGGAACGCGCGCGCAAGAAAGCGATCATGTGGTCACGCAAAAGGCGGAAATCCACCTCATGCCCCTGCGATCCGCTGGCAAAAACCACCGTGAAGGGGCGCGCTCCTCCCTCTTTCGTCTCCGCCCGAGCCCTGCCCCGCGCCGCCGCGCCGGCCTCAAGGCTTTCCCGATCGGCATAATTGCGGCGCAGAAAAAGAGGGCGCGGGGTAAACAGGCGGGCGTGCTCGAGCAGCCCCGGCGTGCTGAGCGAAACCGCGTCGCAGCCGTTCATCACCTCCAGATAGCCCGGCGCCTCTTCGACAAAATGCTGTTTCAGCCCCGGATCGACCACCTCCATGTTGCCATAGGTTTCATAGGCAGGAACCGAAAACAGCGGATCGTCGATATCATAGACCACCGGCAGCCGCAGACGGCGCGCCTCGTAAAGATACATGCTGGCGAGATCCGAGCTGCGCAATCGGTAAAGCAGCAGATGCGTAGCCGTCTGCAGGATGGATATGGCACGCGGGATATCCTGAAAATGGGCATAGTCCAGTTCCGCGCCGCCAACCCGCCAAAGCTCCTGCAGCTGCTCGACCCTGTACTTGCGGCACTGGGGCAGATTGAGATCGCCGATCACCGCAATCCGGCGGCGGCGGCGCAGGCTGGCCGGGGCGGCCGTGACGTGAAACGCCTCGCCGCGCGCTATTTCTGTCCAGAACCCCGTCAGCGCATGGCGCCCACCTGTCTGCAGGCCGGTAATCCGGGCGGTTTCCGATGGCGAATGGCCTCGCCGCGCAAGCATAAGATGCCTGGCCACCTTGCGCAGGGCGACGCGCAGGCCTTCCTGGCGCGCCACTTCCCTGAACCGTCTCAAATAGGCGGGACGCAAAAAGTGAAGAAGCGATTTCATGCCGGGATCTGCCGTCTTGCGAAGGTCGGTGCCATATCAGACCCGCATAACGGATAGGGCGCCGCCCGACAAGAAGCGCTCCTATTCCAGGCTTGCTCCTCTGATCAACGCCCGGAATGAGACCACAAGAATGCATCCTTTCGAGCACCCCGCTCTTGTTGGCTGCCATTGGATCTCAAATGGGAACAAGCACCGGGGTTTGTAGCCGCGCCGATACAGGGCGTGATATGGGCCGGCTCGAATTTCTACAGACAACGAGCCCGGCAGCTCGACACGGCATGTCACTCGACTGGCCAATGACAACATCCTTGTTTGCCGGATACTGGCACCCTCCTGCAGAACTCCGGCGGACAATCTTTGCGTGTTGCCGGTGCCGCCGATTTCATTTTCTGAATCTCATCTCCTCCCCGAAAAGTGGAATGAACCGAAAAAATTCCAGACCTTCTTCATGGCACTGCCAGATAGTTGTTTACCGGCAGATCAACCGCCTCGCAGCGTTCCAGTGTGTAGCCGATATCCTTCAACAGCTTCAGAACCTCCGCACGGTCGTGGTCCCAGATCTCGATGATCATCTTCGGACGGCTACGCTCCAGAATTTTCCGCATACCCCGCAGACAGGCCAGCTCATGCCCTTCCACATCGATCTTGACGACCGAAGGATTCAGCCCTGGCTGATAGCTGTCCAGATCCACCGTATGGATGGTCTTGTGAAAGATCACCTCCTTGCCGGGTTTTTCGTGCAGTGAATTTCCCGTGCCCAGAAAATTTTCGGGGCGATAGCAATTGATCCTCTGTTCTCCGCTGCGATCGGATACTGCCATGTTGTGCAGATAGGCGCGCGATTGCAGACCGTTCAGACGGATGTTGATCATGGCCCGTTCAATGGTCCGGTCTATCGGTTCGAACAGATGTATCCTGTTTTTCGGATGGGCCAGCCCCGCCAGCACCGTCATGAGCCCACTGTAGCCGCCTATATCCAGAACGACTCCGGGGGTCTTGCACCAGGATACCCAGGTGCGCAGGATTTCCGCTTCATAGGCATCCTTCCCCAGCCACAGATAGCGCCAGGCAATGACATCGTCATGAGCGTGAAAGAGCACAAAATCGGTATCTGCCGTTCTGCAGGGCAGAATGCCGTAATATGGGTATTGTTGCTTCAGTTTTTCAAAATCGGCCGCTTTTGCACGCCCGGCGGCCAGATCGCTGCGAAACCGCTTCACCTGCCTGAGACAGGCTGCATTCTGCCGCTCGATATCCTGCAGGCGTGCATTGGCTGGATCGGTCCCTGCTTTTTTCCCCCATCTCATGATCACAGCCCTGTCCGAAACCTGTCCATGTGATTGAACTTGGCCGCGGCCTCGCGGAATACCTGGCCCAGATACGGGCTGTAATGGCGATCGATCATCGCGAAAATCCGCTTGAGATGACTATCCTGCAATGGCGTGCGCAGGGACCAGGGCAGCGAGATCCCGTTGGCGGCGATCTCCTCAAGCCGATCACGCTCCATCGCCAGCGACAGCGAAAAGATGTTTCCCCCGCCGGCGGGCGAGGCCTCGCGATGGCTTTCGGGGAACTGGTCGAACAGATATTTGGGACCGATCCCGAACACGATATCCTGCTTGCGAAACAGGAACAGATCGTGGTGGATCACCGTGCGGGGGCCATCACCGCGCATATGCGGCCACAGCGCCAGCGTATCGATCAGTGGCCAGGGATGCTGGTGGTTGGCATCGACAAAGGCCATGTCGAACCTGCGATTCATGTCATCCAGATCGAGCCCCGTGGTGAAGGGGCGCTTTTCGACCTTTACCGCACCGCCGGGATAGATAGGCTCGATCAGGAAACCGTTTTCCTTGCTGTTGTCACCAAAGAAGGTGTTGTCGTGATCGAGGGTCACGAAGGTTTCGCCGCCGTTCTCTTCCAGAAAATGGCAGATCAGCCCACCTGAAAGCCCGCTGCCGGTGCCGATTTCGATGAAATCCCGGGGCCGGTCGCGGGCAATCAGATCACGGATGTAAAGGGCCTCATCCGGGCTGACGGAGCCGTATCCGGTGCGCCAGTGGGTGCGGAATATGGCGGTGATATCTTCTTTCTGCATGCTGTCCTTCGCCGCTGTCACCATCACATCGGTGCTATACTGCTCTTGCACCACGAGCAACCCTTGGCGAACTTCCCGACCCGCCCTCGGAAAACAGGACACTGACGCAAGCTGTGATTTGTTGCTTGCCGGCATTCGGCGAGAAGGAGGAGCTACGCCGGATTTTGGGTGACGCGGCGTGATCATGCGGTGCGGGTTTCGGAGCGCCTACGGCAACGCCGTCGGAGAATGTTACGCCTTCGATGACCAAAGGCGGCCGGTTTGCGCCCTTCAGGCGACGCCAGATCCCCGCTACAGCCTGAAAGAGTTTGAAGATCTCAGCTTCGCCGTTTTCTGCGACAGCGCCCCCTGGTTCGCACGGTTCGGTGGCGAACGGTGGCGAAAACGCTCTCGATCGGGTTGCTGATGCGCAGATGATCCCGGAGCTCTGCCGGGAAGCCGTAGAACGCCGGAAGAGCTTCGCGGACCTTCATCAGGCAGATCACCGCCTTGTCGGGTTTGGCCCCGTATTTCTCGGCAAAAGTGTACATGGCGGCCTCGGTCGTAGCGTGCGTTTCGTCTTGCCGGATCTCGCGCAGGCTGCAATCACTCGATTACCATCGCGGTTCAGGCGGCGTTTTCGAGCTTGGGTGCGAATTTCCAGTTCCAGGGGAGCGGTTCACCGATACGGTTGATCTTGTGATCCTGGATGCGGTCGAGGACGCCGGCTAGCTGTTCAGTCCCCGGGCTCCAGATCATTCATATTTGCGACTGCGATCAGGGCCATGGCACGGCAAGCATTTCGCCCCCGATGCCGGCCTAGGCAAACAGCCAAGCCTGCCCGCCAAGATGGTGTAGCAGGATAATCCGCCGACTCCAGCCTCTCGATGCGCTCGGCCTGCCGGGTTCGGCCGCTTTCAGCAGCGCCTGCGCCTCCCTGGGCGGGATCGCATCGTGGAGATGGCGAAAATCGATCGGGCGAACGATCTCCTTGGGAATTCATTTCACCCACCAGCCGCCGCGCAGATCTCGTTGCCCCGCCCGATGGCGAAGGTCAGGCCGTGGCCCTCAATGCGCCCCGCCTATCCCGGCACCACACAGGCGGCGGAACAATCGGGAACCGGGTTCAGCGCGTCCGAGCTATCGGGCCTTGCAAGGGAAGAGCGAAGATCGAATGTGCGCAGGCCGGTGGTCCGGTCATGCGCCTGCCGTTACCTTCTGGCGCTGCACGCCAAGGCCTTCGATCCCGAGCTCCATCACATCGCCGGGCTTCAGATAGGTTTCCGGCTTCTGCCCCATGCCCACGCCCGGCGGCGTGCCGGTGGAGATCACATCGCCCGGATGCAGGCTCATGAACTGCGAGAGATGCGAGATCACCGTTGCCACGTCGAAATGCATGGTGCGGGTGCTGCCCTCCTGATAACGGCGGCCGTTGACCTCGAGATACATGGCCAGATCCTGGGGGTCGGGCACCTCGTCGCGCGTCACCAGCCAGGGGCCGATCGGGCCGAAGGTATCGGCGGATTTGCCCTTCACCCACTGCCCCGAGCGGTGCAGCTGGAAATCGCGCTCTGAGAGATCGTTGACCACGCAGTAGCCCGCCACATGATCGAGCGCCGCATCGGGGGTGATGTATTTCGCATGCCTGCCGATCACCACGCCAAGCTCCACCTCCCAATCCGTCTTCACCGAGCCGCGGGGGATCTCGATCGCATCATCGGGCCCGCAGATCGCCGAGGTAGCCTTCATGAAGATCACCGGTTCCTCCGGGAGATCCATGCCGCTTTCGGCCGCGTGATCGGCATAGTTGAGGCCGATACAGACGAATTTCCCCACCTGCCCCACGCAGGGGCCGATCCGCGGGCTGCCTTCAACCAGCGGCAAGCTGGCGGGCTCGAGAGCACGAAGCCTTTCAAGCGTTGCATCGCCAAGCGCCTCGCCGGCGAGATCGGGGATCACGCCTGAGAGATCACGAATGTTGCCTTCCTTGTCCAGCAGTCCGGGCTTCTCCTGGCCGCTCGGGCCGTAGCGCAATAGTTTCATCTGGGGCTCCTTGGTGTTTGATGGTGTGGTTGAGGGGAAGTTTCAGACGGACCAGCCGCCATGGCATTGTCAACTTGTCTGGACTTGCGCGCGGGAAACCGTACGGCCCCACTTTCATCCGATTGCATTCTCACAGGTGATATCATGCCAGACGGCAAATGCATCTGATCTGGCGCGGCGGTAGGTTTTGGCGGATAGTTGGTGACGGCGGGGCCGGAAAAGAACGTTGATCTGGTCGTGAGCGGATAGAAACTGCTGGGCCTGTCGCGGCGATTTGAACCGCCCCATCACCCGTTCGCGCCTTCGGGTCGGTTTGTGCGAAACTTCGGCCGCATTATTCAATCCCTTGTGGCTGCGGTGTTCCAGACCCGGTGCCAGGTTACGTTTTGCAGCACCATAGGAACGCAGCTTGTCGGTGATCATCACCCTCGGCACGCCGTATTGCTTCATCAGTTTGCGCATGAACCGCTTGGCCGTCTTGGTGTTTCGTCGGCTTTGCACAAGGATTTCCAACGACTGACCGCGTTGGTCCACCGCCCGCCAGAGCCAGTGCTTTTTGCCACGGATCGAGATCACGACCTCGTCCAGATGCCATTTGTCGCCAACCTGTGGGCGGTTCCGGCGAATGGATTTGGCATACTGTCGACCGAACTTTACCACCCAGAACCGGATGGTCTCATAGCTGACAATGATCCCACGTTCGGCCAGGAGATCCTCCACGTCCCACAGGCTCAGGCTGAAGCGGAAATACAGCCAAACCGCGTGTTCAATGATTGCCGGTGGGAAGCGGTGGCCCCTAAAGCCGGGAGAATTCTTGCATTTTGTCATAGTGAGCAACTAAAAACAGGGTGAAAGCCCGTCAAGTTGACAATGCCGCTTGCCCTCATCCGGGAGGGTCTTCACCTGTCCAACCGTTCTTCAGAACCATTTGCCTGCGCTGATCCAGTGAGCAATCATCCCACCAACGGTATGGAGCCACCTTTCGCTCGCACATGATCCGAGGGATGGACGGCCATCCGGGATGTTATAAACTGGATTGGGAACGCTTCAAGCTCCGGTAATTTGCCGAAACAGGAGAAACGATATGCTGACCAGAAGGCAGCTCATTGCAGGAGCGGGCGCATTGGCATTGCTGCCGGCAATGCCCGCGCGGGCAATGGCGCCCTTTCATCTCGGGCTGACCCCGGTCTTCCTGGATAATGATGCCGAGGTGCTCACCCGCCTGCGGGATGCGTTGTCCGAGGCGCTGCAGGTGGAGGTGGCTCTTGAGCAGCGGCGCACCTATGAGGAGGTGACGGCCCTGCTGCTTGAAGGCGGGATCGATGCCGCCTGGCTTTGCGGCTATCCGTATCTTCAGCACAAGGATGCGCTCGCGCTTCTCGCAGTGCCGGTGTGGAACGGCAAGCCGCTCTACCAATCCTATCTGATCGTGGCCGCCGACAGCACCGCAAGGGGCCTGGCGGACCTGCGCGGCAATATACATGCCTTTTCCGACCCCGATTCCAACTCCGGCTATCTCGTGACGGTCTCCGATCTCGTGCGCATGGGCGAGCGGCCCGAGGCGTTTTTCAGGCGCACGATTTTCACTTACGGCCATCGCAACGTGGTGCGCGCCGTGGCCGACGGGCTGGTGCAATCGGGCAGCGTGGACGGATATGTATGGGAGGCCCTGACGAAGGCCGAACCGGAACTGACCGCACGCACGAGGGTGCTCTCACGCTCTGAATGGCTTGGATTTCCGCCGTTTTGCTGCCGCAGGGATCACCTTGGCACATCCCGGATGCAGGCCATGCGGCGGGCCATATTGGGGCTTGAGAGCAGTCGAAAGGGGCGCGATGCTCTCGCCCTTCTGCAGCTTGACGGCATGACCGAGGCCGAACCCTCGCTTTATGACGGGATCGCCGCAAGGATGCGGGATATCGGCGCCGCGCGGCAATGAACCTTCTGCACCGTATCCCCTTTGCCCTGCGGGTGCCGCTTTTCACGGCGGCGATGATGATACTGGTGGGATTACTGGCTTCCCAGCAGGTGCTCTCAGCCCTTCGGCAGGTGCAGGATACGCGCATCCGCGAACTGGCGCAGCTTCAGGTCGAGGCGCTTTCGGTGGCGCTGGGGCCGCTGGTATCGCGCCATGATGTCTGGGAGGTCTATGACACCCTGGTTCGCGCCACGGGAAAGAATGCGGGGCGGAAGGAGGGCCACCGGCTGGTGTTTGCGGCCGTTGCCAATCCCGAGGGCGCGGTGCTGGCGGCAACGGATCCGCGCCGCGCGCCGGTGGACAGCCAGTTGCGTGCCCTGACAGATGGCGCGCAGGATCTCCATGCGCTCTCCGTGAACGGCGAAAGCAGGGCCATCAAGGTGCTGGCGCCGCTGGTTTATCAGGGCCGCGAGGTCGGGCAGATTCTGACGGAGATGGATGTTTCCGATCTCATCGCCGAACGGCAGCGGGTTTCGCGCTATCTCCTGGTCGGGAATGCCCTGGCAACGGGCTTGCTGGCGGTGTTCGGCTATATGGTCATGCGCAGGATGCTGCAGCCCGTTACCCGCGTGATCGACAGGATGCGCGATTCCGCCGATTCGCCCGAGCCGATTGCGGCGGCCGACATGCCCGTTGGCGACAATGAAATGACCGAGCTCGCAAACAGCTACAATACCATGGTCGGGGCGATCAGGGCCAAGGCGGAAACCGACAGGCGGCTGGCCGAGCGCGAGCGGCTGGTGAGCCTCGGGCGGCTTTCTTCCTCCCTGGCGCATGAGATCAACAATCCGCTCGGAGGGCTGATCAACGCGGCCGATACCCTGCAGAAATACGCTGACCGCCCGGAGGTTGTGCGCGAAAGCACCGCCCTCCTCAGGCGCGGCCTGAACCATTTGCGCGATGTTGCGCGGGCAACGCTCAATCTTGATCGTCTGGATCATGAAGGGGCCGTTCTGTCGCCGGAGGATTTTCGGGATCTGAAGCTCCTCATCGAGCCTGAAATCTCCCACAAGCAGCAGAGGCTGGGCTGGGATATCGGCAAAATGGATTGCCGCCTGCCGGCCGCGCATGTGCGCCAGATCGCCCTCAATCTGCTTCTTAACGCCACCGAAGCCGCGGGCCCGGAAGGGCGGGTGGCATTGAAGGCATATGCTGAAGAAGGGCAGTTATACCTCGAAATAACCGATAGCGGCCCCGGGCTTTCAAGGGCGGCCTGCGCACGGCTTATGGGCGAGGGGGAAAGGATAGTCGGCGGCGGTGTGGGCCTGCGGCTGGTGCATGATCTGGTAACCGGGCTGAAAGGCCGCATCAATCTTGAGCGCAAAGAGGGCGAAACAATCATCCGGGTGGAATTGCCATGTTGCAGGGAATGACTCTCGTGCTCGTCGAGGACGACGAGATCATGGGCGGCTCTCTTATGCAGCGGCTGAAGCTGGAGGGGGCAACGGTGAGCTGGCACAAGCTGGCCCGCACCGCGCTCGGGGCTATCCGCACGCCCCGGGTGCCGGTGGATGCGGTGATCTGCGATATCCGCCTGCCCGACAGCACGGGGGAGGAGCTTTTCACCGAGCTTTGCCGCAGCACCACCCCGCCGCCATTCCTGTTCATCACCGGTCATGGCGGCATCGAGCAGGCGGTGCGATTGATGCAGGCCGGCGCCATGGATTACCTGACAAAACCCTTTGAGATGGAAACCCTGCTTGAAAAACTCTCTCTGTTGGTCGCGGGGAAATCGGAAGATGGCTTCACCCCGGCCCTCGGGATTTCCCCAGCTGCGCGCCGTGTCGAGGAGTTGGCGCAGCGGGCCGCCGGGAGCGACCGACCCGTGCTCATCACCGGCACGGCCGGGACAGGCAAGGCCCTCGTAGCTCGCAGGATCCATGCGGCATCCGAGCGTCGGGCCGCGCCTTTTGTCAGTGTCAACCTGGCTCGCGAGGGAGACGGCATGCAGGCGCTTTTCGGCTCCGGCGGCGCTCTGGAAAGGGTCGGCGACGGCGTGCTTTTCATCAACGGGATCAGCCGGTTGGAGGAGGCGGGGCGCAGCGCACTTCTGGAGGCTCAGGAGGCGGGTTTCGAAGGGCGCCTCATCGCCGCCTGCGGGCCGGAGATTGCCGATATCATCCGCCGGGATGGCGCCCGCGCCGATTTCCTGTATCGCCTGAACATGCTGGAAATTCCGGTGCCCCCTCTGGGCACGCGTCCGGAGGATGCCGCATGGCTTCTGCAGCAGTTCTTTGCGGCTCTCAATCCGCGCCGCGAAGCCCCGCTGGAAGGCATCAGCCCGTTGTGCGAGGAGGCGGTGCGCACCCATGACTGGCCCGGCGGCGGGCGGGAGCTTCGCGCCCGCGTGAAGCGCGGCATCGAAACAGCCACCGGACCGCTTTTGCAGGTGATCGATCTGTTCCCGGAAAAGCTTCTGGAACCAGAGGCCGTACTGAGCCTCGCCGAGGTTCGCGCGGCCGCGGAAAAAGCCCATATCATAGAAACCCTGCGGAGCACCGACGGACAGGTTTCGCAAGCCGCCAGGCGGCTCGGGATTTCGCGCACGACATTGTGGGAGAAAATGCGTAAATTCGGAATCACTGGAAAGGCGGATTAAGGGTCTGAATGTCCGAATTTTCGAACATCAGTAATTTTCTTTTATTTACAATATGATATATGAATATTGCCCTGTCATTTTGTGCCCTTGCATCACGGTTCCCGCTGCTAGAATTGCCTCGCTATAACCGCGAAACAGGGAGGTAATTTCCATGAAATGCAAGAAACTGGTCGATGTGGGCCGGAGGCAGTTCCTGCGCGGGGGCGCCCTCGCAGCCGCTGGCGCCGCAGCGGCCACCGTCACCCCCGGGCAGGCCAAGGCCGCGCCGGCCATGGCCCAGGTGGATTATCCGTCGAACCGGCTTGCCAATATCGCCGATCTCAAGGTGAACGAGCCGATGGATATCGAATATCCCGATGCCGACAGCCCGGGTGTTCTGCTGAAGCTCGGCCAGGCGGTTGAAGGCGGGGTCGGCCCGGATGGCGATATCGTCGCCTTCTCCGTGCTCTGCCCGCACAAGGGCTACGGGCTCTCCTACAATGGCGAGGACCGCACCCTCAATTGCCCCGGCCATTTCTCGCGTTTCGATGTGGAGGCCGGCGGCCAGCAGGTCTGGGGCCATGCCACCCAGAACCTGCCGCAATTCACCCTGCGGGTGGATGACAAGGGCGATATCTACGCCGAGGGCTGCACCGATCTGATCTTCGGTCGTCCGTCGAACGTGCTCTGAGGGGGAGGAAACAACATGGCTTACAAGAGACAGATCGATCGCCTTCCCATCCCGCCCAAGGATGCGAAGGTGCATAACGTCACCTGCCACTACTGCATCGTCGGTTGCGGCTACAAGGCCTATACTTGGCCGCGCACCAAGCAGGGCACGCTCAAGGACAATGCCTTTGGCATCGACCTTTCCGAACAGCAGGGCGCCGATGGCACCTGGGTTGCCCCGTCGATGTACAATGTCGTCAAGCAGGACGGCGAGGACGTGCATCTCGTCGTGGTGCCGGACAAGGATTGCGTGGTGAACTCGGGCCTGACCTCGATCCGCGGCGCGCGGATGGCCGAAAACCGGCCCTCGCAGGTGACCGGCACCCAGCAGCAGCGGCTCACAGATCCGATGGTGTGGCGCAACGGCACCTGGCAGCCGACGAGCTGGGAGGATGCGCTTGATCTGGTGGCCCGCGTCACCGCCCGCGTGATCACCCAGGGTTCCGAGGATGATCTGGTGGTTTCGATGTTCGATCACGGCGGCTCCGCCGGCGGCTACGAAAACACCTGGGGCACCGGCAAGCTCTACTTCCAGAGCATGAAGGTGAAGAATTGCCGCATCCACAACCGCCCGGCATACAATTCGGAAGTCCATTCCACCCGCGACATGGGCATCGGCGAACTCAACTATGCCTACAAGGATTACGAGATCACCGACACGATCTTCATGGTCGGCGCCAATTCGATGGAAACCCAGACCAACCTCTTCCTCAACCACATGAGGAAAGGCCTGGAGAACGGTGCGCGGATGGTGATCGTCGATCCCCGCCGCACGCTCACCGTGCACACGGCCGAGGAGATTGCCGGCAAGGAGAATGTCCTGCATCTGGCGATCAAGCCCGGCAGCGAC
This sequence comes from Albidovulum sp., assembly GCA_015491895.1. Lineage (GTDB taxonomy): Bacteria > Pseudomonadota > Alphaproteobacteria > Rhodobacterales > Rhodobacteraceae > WFVA01. The sequence continues at coordinate 12,520 of WFVA01000086.1, forward strand.
ATGGCGCTCTTCAACGCCATCCTCACCCACATCGTGGATCAGGGCTGGACGGACAAAGACTTCATCGAAGCTTCCACTTACCGCGATGGCGAGGCCGTGGCGATGGACAGCGCCCACCCCGCCGGCCTCGGCAGCCTCGAATACGCCATGGAAACCTGCCGCACCTCGCCCGAGGAAGCGGCCGAAATCTGCGGTGTGGACGCGGCCGACATCATCAAGGCCGCCGAGTGGATCGCCAAGCCCAAGGAGGATGGCTCGCGCCGCAAATGCGTGACCTGCTACGAGAAAGGCATCATCTGGGGCAATGACAACTACCGCACCATCGGCGCCCTCGTGAACGTGGCGCTTGCCACCGGCAACATCGGCCGCGAAGGTGGCGGCTGCTGCCGTCTCGGCGGGCACCAGGAGGGCTACTATCGCCCCTCCGACGCCCATGTGGGCCGCCCCGCCACCTATATCGACCAGCTGCTGATCCGTGGCGGCGGCAAGGTGCATCATGTCTGGGCCTGCGATCACTACAAGACGACCCTGAACGCGGCGGAGTTCAAGCGGGTTCACCGGCGCCGGGCGAATATCGTCAAGGACGCGATGGACGCCTCGGCCACCGGCACCCGCGAGCAGCAGGTTGAAGCGATCGTCGCGGCGGTGAATGCGGGCGGGCTGTTCGTGGTGGACATTGATATCATCCACAGCCAGATCGGCCAGAACGCCCATGTGATCCTGCCGGCTGCAGAAAGCAACGAGATGAACCTCACCTCGATGAACGGCGAACGCCGTCTGCGGCTGTCGGAAAAGTACATGGACCCGCCGGGCACCGCCAAGCCCGACTGCCTGATCGCCGCCGGCATCGCCCAGCACATGGAGCGCGTGCTGCGTGAAATGGGCCATGACGAATATGCCGACCATTTCAAGGGCTATGACTGGGAGACCGAGGAAGATGCCTTCATGGACGGCTATCACCAAGGCAATCCCGAGGTCACCTATGAACGCCTGCGCGCCATGGGTAACAACGGGGTCCAGGAGCCTGTCGTCGGCTATGAGGGCGGCAAACTGGTGGGCACCGAGCGGCTCTATGCCGATGGCAAGTTCGATCGCCATGGCCGCGAGGACAAGAAGGCCCTGTTCTGCGCCGCCGGATGGCGCGGCTGGCAGGCGCCCGGCAAGGCCCAGGAGCAGAAGAGCTTCAGGTTCTGGATCAACAATGTGCGTGCCAACATTTTCTGGCAGAACCAGTTCCTCGATCAGGAAAACGATTTCATCCAGGATCGTTTCCCCTATCCGTTCGTGGAAATGCACCCTGATGACATGGCCGAGCTCTCGCTCAATCCCGGCGATCTGATCGAGATCCACAACGAGAACGGCGCCACCCAGGGCATGGCCTATCCCACCGATACCGCCAAGCGCGGCCAGGTGGCGATGGTGTTCGGCTCTCCCGCCGGCTCGCAGGGTAATGTGGTGAACCCGGGTGTGAACGAGCTTGTTCTGCCCGATTACAAGCACACCTGGGGCGATATCCGCAAACTCGCGGACGCGACTCCGAGAGCAAAAGCCGTTTCCTTCAAATCCAAGGAATACAAGGGCTGACGCCGCAAGTCTGATGAAAAGGAAACGGGCGGCCATCATGCCGCCCGTTTAGTCATCGCCGCGGCATTGTCAACTTGACGGGCTTTCACCCTGTTTTTAGTTGCTCACTATGACAAAATGCAAGAATTCTCCCGGCTTTAGGGGCCACCGCTTCCCACCGGCAATCATTGAACA
>WFVA01000087.1 GCA_015491895.1 Albidovulum sp.
ATCTCAACCTGACCTCCAAGATCGCCCGTCAGGCGGGGGATCTTTCAACCTCTGACGTGCTGGAGATCGGCCCCGGCCCCGGCGCGCTCACGCGCGGGCTGCTGGCCGAGGGCGCGCGCCGGGTGGTGGCGATCGAGAAGGATCCCCGCTGCCTCCCCGCCCTTCAGGAGATCGCCGAGGCCCATCCGGGGCGGCTCGAGGTGATCGAGGGCGACGCGATGAAGATCGACGCGGCCCCGCTTCTGGAGCCGCCCGTGCGGGTGGTGGCGAACCTGCCCTACAATGTGGGCACCGAGCTTCTGGTGCTCTGGCTGACGCCGCCTGAATGGCCGCCGTTCTGGCAATCCTTGACGCTGATGTTTCAGCGCGAGGTGGCGGAGCGGATCGTGGCCCGGCCGGGCTCGAAGGCCTACGGGCGCCTTTCGATCCTTGCGCAATGGCGCTCGGAGGCGCGGATCGTGATGAGCCTGCCGCCCGAGGCCTTCAGCCCGCCGCCGAAGGTGCATTCGGCGGTGGTGCATCTCGAGGCCCTGCCCGCGCCGCGCTTTGCGGCCGATCCGGCGGTTCTGGAAAAGGTCGTTGCGGCGGCCTTCAACCAGCGTCGCAAGATGCTCCGCTCGGCTCTGAAGCGGCTCTCGCCGGATATCGAAGCGCATCTGAAGGAGGCCGGCATCGCGCCGACGGAACGGGCGGAGAATGTCTCCATCGAAGGCTTCTGCGCCCTGGCGCGCCAGCTCGCGGGCGATATTTCCTGATTTCGGGCGCCGGGCGGGCCGCCCCCGTGAAGGCTCCGAACGCCTACTCGGCGGCCTCCGGCGCTTCGGGCTTTGGCGCATTGCCCTCGGCCTGCGGGGCCTTCCCCTCGGCACCGGCATCTCCCGCATCCGCATCGCCCGCGCCGGCTTCAGGCCCGGATTCGGGCCGATCATCCGCCCTCGGCTTGCGCGCGCGCGCCTTGCGGCGCGGCTTTTCGCGCGCCGCCGCCGCCGCCGTATCGGGGGCAGAGCGGGATTCAGGCGTATCGACGATCACGCTCTCCGCGACCAGCGGCGAAACGCCGAGAACATCGGGCTGGGGCGATTGCGCCGGATCCACGCCCTCCACGGCGAGGGGGTCCGAGGCCTGTGCCGAAACGCCCTCGACCGCCCGGCCCTCGCCGCCGCGCCTTCCATCGCGCTGGCCGCGGTTCTGCTGGCGTTCGCGCTGCTGCGCCTCCTGCTGCTCGCGCCGCGCCTCGATCTCGCGCTGGGCTTCGCTCAGAAGGCGGGTGTAATGCTCGGCATGCTGGCGGAAATTCTCCGCCGCGACCCAGTCATTCGCCAGCTGGGCATCGCGCGCCAGCTGGTTGTATTTCTCGATGATCTGGGCCGGCGTGCCGCGGACCTTCCCTTCCGGGCCGCTGCTTTCGAACACCCGGTTGGTGATATTGCCCACCGAACGATTGCGGTTGGATTTGTTGCGCGAGCGTGATTTGGCTGATCTCATGATATGCTGTTTTTCTTTTCCCGCCTGCATGTGCAGCGCGTCTGGTTTGGGTTTGATCGTGCTATTCGGCAATGCCTGCCCGGATCGAGCGCATATCCGACCGCGTGAACTGCGGGTGATTATGGTGCCGGGTTGAGGTCCTGTCCCTGAGTAAAACTGCTTTCAGGCTGCCGGCGAGGGGGATGCTCTCGGCCTCCACGGCCTCGCGTGCTCAGGATTAAGCACGATACGCGCCGCGAAACAAGAGGAAACTGCGGTTTTTGCCCCCCGATGGCAGATTTTCCGCCGGAAATGGTACATTCTTGCAGCGGGGCATATGCCTGTTTCACGCGGGCGTCGCAACCGCGCTGACGACCCGCCCCCGCCCATCGAGATCCTCAACAATCCGCCCCTGCACGAGCCCCGCTTGGGCAAAGAGTTGCAGCACGTCCGCCGCCTGCCCGGCGCCGGTTTCCACCATGAGCCGCCCGCCCGGCAGCAGATGCTCCCGCGCGCCGGAAGCGATGCGGCGGTAAGCGAGAAGCGCGTCTTCTCCGCGCCCCGGCACCAGGGCGATGCGGGGCTCCCATTCGCGCACTTCGGGGGCGAGCGCCGGGATTTCCGCAGCCCCGATATAGGGCGGATTGGCGACAATGAGATCAAAGCGGCCCTCCACATCGCCATACCAATCGGATTGGATGAACTTCGCCCTGCTTCCAATTGATAATGCGTCGTGATTTGACTTCGCGATCTCGAGGGCCGCGGGCGAAATATCCACCCCGATCCCCTTCGCCTGCGGCCGTTCGGCCAGCAGCGTGAGCAGGATGCAGCCCGTGCCGGCGCCCAGATCAAGCACCCGGGAAAAGGGCGCCTCGAGTGCGGCGGCGATCAGGGTTTCGGTTTCGGGGCGCGGATCGAGCACATCGGAGGTGACGCGAAACCGCCGCCCGTAGAATTCGCGCCAGCCGATGATCTGCGAAACCGGGCGGCGGCGCAGCCGCTCAGCGATGAAAGCCGCGAATCTGCGCGCGGCCGCCGCGGGCAGCGGCGCGCCCTCCATCAGCAGAAGCCGCGAACGATCCACCCCGAGCGCCTCGGCCATCAGGATGCGCGCATCCCCGCCCGCATTCTCGATCCCGGCGGCACCGAGCGCCGCGGCCGCTTCGCGCATGGCTTCGCCGATGCGCCGCGCGCTCATCCTTCCATCTCGGCCAGCCGGCGGGCCTGATCGTCGGCAATCAGCGCGTCGATCAATTCGTCAAGCTCGCCATCCATAATGGAATCAAGGCGATAGAGCGTGAGATTGATGCGGTGGTCCGTCACGCGCCCTTGCGGAAAATTGTAGGTGCGGATGCGCTCGGAGCGATCGCCCGAGCCCACCTGGCTGCGCCTGTCGGCCGAGCGCGCCTCCGCGGCCCGCTGGCGCTCGAGATCAAACAGCCGCGCCTTCAGCACGTTCATCGCGATCTCGCGGTTGCGGTGCTGGGATTTTTCGCTGCTGGTCACCACGATTCCGGTGGGAATGTGGGTGATGCGCACCGCCGAATCGGTGGTGTTCACGTGCTGCCCGCCGGCGCCCGAGGCGCGCATGGTATCGATGCGGATGTCGGCCGGATCGACATGGATATCCACATCCTCGGCCTCGGGCAGCACCGCCACGGTGGCGGCCGAGGTATGGATGCGCCCGCCGCTTTCGGTGCTCGGCACCCGCTGCACCCGGTGCACGCCGCTCTCGAACTTCAGGCGCGCAAACACACCCTGCCCCTTCACATGCGCCACCACCTCCCTGATCCCGCCAAGCTCGGTGGCGTTCTGGGCAAGGATCTCGAAGCGCCAGCCGTGGCGCTCGGCATGGCGCTGATACATGCGCAGGAGATCGGCCGCGAATAGCGCCGCCTCCTCGCCCCCGGTGCCGGGGCGGATCTCGAGGATCGCCGGGCGCTGATCGGCCGCATCCTTCGGCAGCAGCGCCATCTGCAGCGCCCGCTCCGCCTCCGGCAGCCGCGCGCGAAGCTCGCGAAGCTCCTCCTCGGCCAGATCGCGCATCTCCGCATCCCCGAGCATCGCCTCCGCCTCGGCAATTCCCGCGATCAGCGCCTCATAGGATTCGATCTGCTCCACCACCGGCTTCAGTTCCGCATATTCGCGCGAGATCGCGGCGAAATCGCTTCCCCCGCCCCCCTCCGCCATCAGCGCCTCCAGATACTGGAAACGCTCGGCGATCTGCTGAAGTCTCTCTGCCGGAACCATGCGCACCTCTTGCCCGCCGGCGCGGATTTGGTCAAGGCTGCGCTTCGTGATATGATGGGCGCATGAAATGGCTCGCCCCTGCTCTCATGCTCATCGCCGCCCCGCTCATGGCCGATGTGACGACCCCGAGCGGCAGGGTGATCGATTGCTACTGCACCGATAGCTCCGGCGCGCGGGTGGAGCTTGGCCAGGAGATCTGCCTCGTGGTGGACGGCCGCGCCTTCATCGCCAGATGCGACATGTCGCTCAACGTGCCGATCTGGCGCGATACGGGGGCGGGATGCGTCTCCTCCGCGGCCATCAGCCGCCCCGCGCCCGCCAAGGGGCAGCCGCAAAGCCGCTGACGCTCTTCACCCGCTCCCGGCACCGGCCCCGAGTTGCACGAGCCAGCCCCTGATCCGCGCCCTGTTCACACCGAAATCCGAGCGCCCGTAGCGCAGCCGGCCGAAAAGCGTCACCCGGCTGCCCGCCCCGTCCGGCTCGATCCGCACCGTGGTGTAATCGGGAAAGGCGAACACGCGCGAGCGGGTCACATATGTGGCAAGCCCCGCCTCGAGGCTCCCGGCCAGAAGCCTCGTGCGCGCCTCTGCCCCGATCACCGCCCCGAGCCGGCGCGCAAGCTCAGGGGGCGGCAGATCGAAACGCTCCACGGCCAGATACCCGCCCGCCATCTCCACGGGCCGCCCCGGGCCCGCGCCCGCAGGCGGAACCACATGCACCAGCGCCACCGGATCGGGCGCCACACGCACATAGACAAGCACCGAAACCACGGCCAGCAGCACCAGAACAAGCGTATTGACAAGCCATGACCGCATCATTTCACGCCTTTCCGGGAGGTTATCCGGCAATCTTCATCATTGGTCCATGAATATCCCGGCGGCAGCGGGGGCGGCGCCCCCGCTTCCGCCGCGCATCACCCACCCCCGCGCCTCCCGCTCGCCCAGAGGCACATCAGCTCCACCGCCACATGCGCCCCGGCAATCGCCGTGATGCCTCCATGATCGAAGGGCGGCGAAACCTCCACCACATCCATCCCCACCAGATCGATGCCGGAGAGCGCCCGCAGGATGGCGAAGGCCTGCGCGCTTGAAAGCCCGCCCGCCACGGGTGTGCCGGTGCCCGGCGCGAAGGCGGGATCGAGGCAATCGATATCGAAAGTGAGATAGCACCTCCCCTCGCCCACGATCGCGCGCACCCGCTCGGCCACCGCTTCCGGGCCGATACGGTGTACCTCCGGGGCGTCGACGATGTTCACCCCGAGCGGATCGGCATTGCTGGTGCGGATGCCGATCTGCACCGAGCGCGCGGGATCGATCAGCCCCTCCTTCACCGCCTTGTAGAACATGGTGCCGTGATCGATGCGGGCCATGTCGTCATCGGGCCAGGTGTCGGTATGGGCATCGAACTGGATCAGCGAAAGGGGGCCGTGCTTCTTCACATGGGCGCGCAGGATCGGGAAGGTGATGTAGTGATCCCCCCCGAGGCAGAGCGCCGCCGCGCCGGCCGCGAGAATCCCCGCCACATGCGCTTCGAGCGCGGCCGGGAAAGCGGGGATATTGGCGTAATCGAAGGCGAGATCGCCGTAATCCACCACATTCATCTCGCTCATCGGGTCCACCGCCCAGCCATAGGGCGGATCGGGGGCCTGCAGGGCGCTCGCCGCGCGGATCGCCCGGGGGCCGAGCCGCGTGCCGGGGCGGTTGGTGACGGCGCAATCGAAGGGGATCCCCGTCACCGCGAGATCCACGCCCGCCAGATCCTTCGTGTAGCGCCGGCGCAGGAAGGAGGTGACGCCCGCGAATGTATTCTCGAACGAAAGCCCGCGCAGGCTCTCGCGCGTGATCGCGCAATCCACCTCAGATTTCGCATCCTCAAGTGCCATGGCTGGACTCCTCCGGGCGGCTGTTGTGTAACTGGCAACACCTTTTCCCAGATGAAAGCGGAGCGCAATGCCCGACAACGAACCAGATCCCGTTCTCAAACCCGGCGGCGGCGTGGCGCGGCTTCTCGAGATCATGCGCCGGCTGCGCGATCCCGAAAGCGGCTGCCCCTGGGATATCGAGCAGGATTTCGCCTCCATCGCGCCCTACACGATCGAGGAGGCCTATGAGGTCGCGGATGCGATCGAGCGGCGGGATTGGGGGGATCTCGAAAGCGAACTTGGCGATCTCCTGCTGCAGGTCGTCTATCATGCGCGCATGGGCGAGGAGCAGGGGCTGTTCGATTTTCATTCCATCGCCGAGGGGATCGCCGAGAAGATGGTGGCGCGCCATCCGCATGTTTTCGGCAGCGAGAGCCGCGAAAAGAGCGCCGCGCAGCAGACCCGCGACTGGGAGGCGATCAAGGCCGCCGAGCGCGCCGGGCGGGCGCAGAAGGGGGTGCTCGCGGGCGTGGCGAAGAACCTGCCGGCGCTGACGCGCGCCGAGAAGCTGCAGAAGCGCGCCGCGCGGGTGGGGTTCGATTGGGATGACCCGAAGGCTGTGCTTGCCAAACTGGCCGAGGAATCGGCCGAGCTGGTGGAGGCGCGCGAGAAGCTCACCCAGGATCAGGTGGAAGAGGAAATGGGCGATCTCCTGTTCGTCATGGCCAATCTGGCGCGCCATCTCGGGGTGGACCCGGAGCAGGCCCTGCGCAGGACGAATGCGAAATTCGAGCGCCGTTTCAATGCTGTGGAAGAGAATCTTCAAGCATCCGGCAAGCCCATCGAAGAGGCCACGCTGGCGGAAATGGATGCGCTGTGGAATGCGGAGCGGGCGCGCGACAAATTGCCTGAGTAAATAAATCGGTTATTGACCTGAGCTTTTTTGTCGGCTTTATGGGGCGTGACGGAACGAGAGCCATGACAACACGGGAGATCCCCCATGAAGATCGCGCAATACGCCACCCTGGCAACGCTCTGCCTCGCGGCGCCGGCCATCGGCGAGGAGGTCAACATCTACTCCTACCGCCAGCCCGAGCTGATCGCGCCGCTGCTCGAGGCCTTCACCGAGGAAACCGGCATCAGGGCCAATGTCAGCTTCCTCAAGAAGGGGATGCTGGAAAAACTGAAGGCCGAGGGCGCGCGCACGCCTGCCGACGTGATCCTGACGGTCGATATCGCGCGCCTCGATGCGCTTGTGGAAGCCGGGGTGACGCAGCCGGTCAAATCGGAAACCATCACCGCCAACATCCCCGAAATCTACCGCGATCCCGATGGCGAATGGTTCGGGCTCACCACGCGGGCGCGGGTTGTCTTTGCCTCGAAGGAGCGGGTGAAGCCCGGCGAGATCACCACCTACGAGGATCTCGCGAGCGAGAAGTGGAAGGGGCGCATCTGCATCCGCTCGGGGCTCAATCCCTATAACGTGGCGCTGTTTGCGGGCCATCTCTACCATCACGGGCCGGAGGGCACGAAGGCATGGCTGACGGGGCTGAAGGCCAATCTCGCGCGCAAGCCCCAGGGCAATGACCGCGCCCAGGTCAAGGCCGTCTGGGCCGGGGAATGCGATATCGCCATCGGCAACACCTATTACCTCGGCAAGATGCTCGAAAATCCCGAGCAGAAGCCCTGGGCCGATGCGGTGAACGTGGTGTTTCCCGTCTTCGAGGGGGGCGGCACGCATGTGAACATCTCCGGCATGGCGATGACGAAGGGCGCGCCCCACCCCGCGGCGGCGCTGAAGCTGATGGAATTCCTCGCATCGCCAAAGGCCCAGCAGATCTATGCGCAGGCGAATTACGAATATCCCGTCGCCCCCGGTGTAGAGCCGAGCGATCTGGTGAAATCCTGGGGCAGCTTCACGCCCGACAACGCGCCGCTGGCCGATCTCGCAAAGCTGCGCCCGCAGGCGGTGAAGCTTGTCGAGGAAGTGGATTTCGACGGCTGAGCTTTCGCCGCCTGAAACGGGGCTGACCGGCCCCGGCGGGCATATTCAGGCGAAGGCCCCGCCAATTCCGCAGATGGGATGACGCAGGCGCGACCTGTCAGGGGTTTTCTGGCGCCGGACAGGGTGGCCCTCTCCAAGGACGGAAAGCGCCCGATATGAAGCGCCTGCGCTGCCGATCGGGGCAGGTCCGCTTGCTTCCCGAAATGAAATTCAGGCCCATGAAATTATCATCTCATAGATATCATAGCGGTTTTGATCGGATTCATTGAATCTTCCGACGGAGGGCATGCGGCCGCCCGGGTGGGCGCGAATGCGCCCGCCGAGGGGGCGGGCGGGCGCATGCCCGGGCCGCTCTGCGTCCCGGGAAGGCAAGTCCGATCATGCGCTATACGCTCCATTCCGGCGCCCTCTTCCATCCCGCCCCCCCTTCCATCCCGGCCCCATGTGCACTAGGTGTTCTGCGATCAGGAGCACGGGAAGACGGCGATGTCATTTTTCAAGAAGCTGAAGCAGCGGTTGTTCAAATCCTCCAGCAAGATCGAGGAGGGGCTGGAAGCGATCGTCGAGGAGGGCGGCGAGGAAGAGGAGCTTCTGCCCGAGGATTCGGGGCTGGAGGAGGCCGCGGGCGGCAAGGAGATCGTCAAGGTGCCGCTGCCCACCGCGCCGCCGGTGGCGGAAATCCTCGAGGTGCCCCCCGCCGATCCGCTGCTCGAAGGCGATCTGCCGGTCGCCGCCCCCGGGGAAGAGGAAGAGGCGGCGCCGGTGGAGGAGGCCAAGCCCGAACCCATGCCGGAACCCGCCATGGAACCGGAGCCCGAACCGGAACCCCAGCCTGAACCGGAACCCCAGCCCGAGCCCGAGCCCGAGCCGAAGACGGAGCTTCATGGAGAGGCTTCGCCCCCTGCGGCGGCGGCCGCTGCTGCCGCAGCCACGACAGGCGCGCGCAGGCCCGGGTTCCTCGGCCGGCTGCTGAAGCGCGCCGCGCCGAAGGCGGCCCGGCGCCGGGTGCTTGACGACGAGATGCTCGAGCAGCTCGAGGAGCTTCTGATCTCGGCCGACATGGGGGTGGAAACGGCCATGCGCGTCACCGCCAACATGGCCGAGGGGCGCTTTGGCAGGAAGCTCTCGGTGGAGGAGATCAAGCGCCTTCTGGCGGCCGAGATCGCCCGCATCATGGAGCCGGTGGCCCGCCCCCTGCCCCTTTACGGCAAGAAGCCGCAGGTGGTGCTGGTGGTCGGCGTGAACGGCTCGGGCAAGACGACGACCATCGGCAAGCTCGCGGCCCAGTTCCGCGCCGCCGGCAAGAAGGTGATCATCGCCGCCGGCGATACCTTCCGCGCCGCCGCGGTGGAGCAGCTTCAGATCTGGGGCGAGCGTGCCGGCGTGCCGGTGCTGACGGCCCCCGAGGGCTCGGACCCGGCCAGCCTCGCCTTCGATGCGCTGGCGCGCGCGCAGGCGGAGGGCGCGGATCTTCTGCTGATCGATACCGCCGGGCGGCTGCAGAACCGCAAGGATCTGATGGAGGAGCTGGCGAAGATCGTGCGTGTGCTGCGCAAGAAGAATCCCGAGGCGCCGCACAACACGCTTCTGGTGCTTGATGCCACCACCGGCCAGAACGCGCTCAGCCAGGTCGAGGTTTTCCGCGATATTTCGGATGTTTCCGGCCTGATCATGACCAAGCTCGACGGCACCGCGCGCGGCGGCGTGCTGGTAGCGCTGGCCGATCGTTTCGGGCTGCCGATCCATGCCATCGGCGTGGGCGAACAGATCGACGATCTCGCCCCCTTCGACCCGGAGGAATTCGCCGCCGCCTTGACCGGGATCGAAGAATAGCGCAGAAAGGCGGCGGGGGCGTCATGCAAGGGGCAATGTCATGCCTGCAACGCCGATCTGCCGTTTGGCCCTGGCCGCTGCCGTGGCGCTTTTCGCGGTTTTCCAGCCCGCCGCCGCTTCCGCCCAGACGATGCTTCGCCTCGATGGCGAGAGCTGCCGCGCGGAGCTGAAGCTTGCCGGCACGCTCTTCGGAGGCGAGATAAATGGCGCGGGCGCGCGGCCTTTCGCCGGCAGATGCATCGCCTCGCAGGTGCGGGCGGGGGCGCGCGGCGGCGAGATCAGCGCCGCCCGGCTCACATGGAGCCGGGGAGCGATCCGGGCCCTTTCCGAGGGCCGGCTGCCGGGCGAACTCGTGCTCGGGATCGAGGGCGGCGCTCTTGCCGCCGGCCCGGGCGCGGAGGCTTTCCTGCAGGCCATTTCTGCAAACGCCCGCCAGCGGCGGGGCTTTTCCGGCGAGATCCGCCTCACCCATGATGCGCAATCCCGCCGCCTCACCCTGCACCGGGGCGTGATCCGGTTTGACGACGGCAGCGCCCTCACGCTCTCGGCCGATCTTTCCGGCGCCGGCCCCCTGCTTGCAAGCCGCCCCGAGATCGGAGCTATGGCGCTCGGGATCGAACGGCTCGATCTGGAGATGACAGCCCCGCCCGGCGTCCGCCATCCGGTCCTGAAGGCGATCCTCGCCGCCGCCGGCGCCAACAATCCCGGGTTTGACGAGAAGGGCCTCAAAGGAGAGGCCGGCCGTTTCCTCGGCACCCGCATGGCCGGTGTGCTCGGCCCGCAGGAGCTGCGCGCGGCGCTGGCCTTCATCGATGATGCGCCCCGCCTTTCCCGCCCCCTGCACATCGGTGTGCAGAGCGATGCGGGCCTCGCCCTGACAAGGCTAGCGGCATTCAACGGCAGCGCCGCGGGGGTGGATATCCTCTCCGGCAGCACGATCTCCCTGAATTACGGCCGCTGACCCCTGGCCACCACCGGCGCTGTTGCCCTGTGTGCGGCAACAGTGCCACTATGCCATTGAACGCGGGCACGGCTGTGATAGGTGTCTGACCTGACCAGCGAGAGTGACATGGAAAAACACAAGATCAGCCCCCTCCTGAAAGGCCTTCTCGAATACGGCCCCATCGCCGCCTTCTTCATCGCCTATACCCTTCTGAAAGACAGGACATTCCTCATCGGGGGCACCGAATACAGCGGCTTCATCACCGTCACCGCCGCCTTCGTGCCGCTCTTTCTCCTCAGCACCGGGCTGCTGTGGTGGCTCACCGGAAATCTTTCGCGCATGCAGGCCTTCACGGCGGTTCTGGTGGTGGTGTTCGGCGGGCTCAGCGTCTGGCTCAATGACGAGCGCTTCTTCAAGATGAAGCCCACGCTCCTCTACCTCCTCTTCGCCGCCATCCTCGGCTTCGGACTGCTGCGCGGCAGGAGCTATCTCGAAAGCCTGATGGGCGCGGCCCTGCCGATGCACCGCGACGGCTGGATGATCCTCACGCGCCGCCTGACGCTCTTCTTCCTCGCCCTTGCGCTCGCCAACGAGGCGGTCTGGCGCTTGCTGAGCACCGATGCCTGGGTCAATTTCAAGACCTTCGGCCTGCCGATCGCCATCTTCGCCTTCTTCATGTTCCAGGGTGCCCTGTTCCAGCAGCATTCCACGGGCGAAAATGAAAGCACCCCAGAAAACCCGGAGTAAACCCATGTCCGACCAGCCCTCCTACGGCTTCGATACCCTCCAGGTCCATGCCGGCGCGCGCCCCGATCCCGCCACCGGCGCCCGCCAGACCCCGATCTACCAGACGACGGCCTATGTCTTCCGCGATGCCGAACATGCCGCGGCGCTGTTCAATCTCCAGGAGCTGGGATTCATCTATTCGCGCCTCACCAATCCCACCGTGGCCGTGCTGCAGGAGCGCATCGCCGCGCTCGAGGGCGGCCAGGGCGCCGCTTGCTGCGCCTCGGGCCACGCGGCGCAGATCATGGCGCTGTTTCCGCTCATGGGGCCGGGGAAGAATCTCGTGAGCTCCAACCGCCTCTACGGCGGCACCGTCACGCAATTTTCCCACACCATCAGGCGCTTCGACTGGAGCGCGAAACTGGTGGATTTCGACGATGCGGACGCCATCCGCGCCGCGATCGACGAAGATACCCGGGCGCTGTTTTGCGAAACCATCGCCAATCCGGGCGGCGTGGTGACGGATCTCGACAAAGTGGCGAAAGTGGCCGAAGAGGCCGGCCTGCCGCTGATCGTGGACAACACCACCGCCACCCCCTGGCTCTGCCGCCCCATCGAGCACGGGGCGACGCTCGTCGTCCATTCCACCACCAAATACCTGACCGGCAACGGCACCGTCACCGGCGGCGCGGTGGTGGACAGCGGCAGATTCGACTGGTCGGCCTCGGGAAAGTTCCCCTCTCTGAGCGAGCCCGAGCCCGCCTATCACGGCCTGAAGTTTCACGAAACCTTCGGCCCCCTCGCCTTCACCCTGCACGCCATCGCCGTGGGCCTGCGCGATCTCGGCATGACGATGAACCCGCAGGCCGCCCATTACACGTTGATGGGCATCGAAACCCTGAGCCTCAGGATGCAGAAACACGTGGAAAACGCCCGTACCATCGCCGAATGGCTGGAAGCGGATCCGCGCATCGAAAGCGTCACATATGCGGGCCTGCCCTCCTCGCCCTATCACGAGATTGCGCAGAAGATCTGCCCGAAAGGGGCCGGGGCGCTGTTCACCGTGGCGCTGAAGGGAGGCTATGACGCCTGCGTGAAGCTGGTCGATTCGCTCGAGATCTTCAGCCATGTGGCCAATCTCGGCGATACCCGCTCGCTCATAATCCACCCCGCTTCCACGACCCACCGCCAGCTCACCCCCGAGCAGCAGATCGCCGCCGGCGCCGCGCCCAATGTGGTGCGCCTTTCGATCGGCATCGAGGATGCGCGGGATCTGATCCGCGATCTCGATCAGGCGCTGGCGAAAGCGAGCGGCGCGGCATAGGCCGCAGGGCGCTGCCCCGCCCCACAGGGCCGACAGAGGCGCTGGCCGCAGATGAGCCGCAGATGACCGGGGCCCGGCCCGGGGCGTGAGGGCGGCCCGCTCATGCGCCCGCCCTCACTCCCCGGGCAGCAGCGCGAATTCCATGCTGACGGCGGCGCGCACCGAGATCTCGCCGCCGGCCACCGGCACATCGCCCGCAATCACCGCGCTGCGCATCATCTCCGGGCGCGGCATCCCGCCCCCGCCGGATTCGGTGATCGAGAGCACCGGCCCGAGCCGCATTCCCGCCTCGCCGGCCATGAGCCTTGCCTTGGCCATCGCATCGCGCACGGCCTCGCGCCGCGCCTCGTCCTGCAACGGGCGCGGATCGGCACGGGTGAACTGAAGGCCCGAGAAGCTGTTGGCACCCGTTTCCACCACCCTGTCGAGGATGGCGCCGAGGGCGGCGAGATCGCGCACCCTGACGGTGATCATGTTGCGCGCCTCGTAACCCGTGATGCGCGGCGCCTCGCGCGGCACGGAGGAAGAGCGGTTGTCAAAGCGCGGTGAAAGGGAAAGCCCGGATGTCTGGAGATCACGCGCTTCGATCCCGGCCGCATGGAGGGCCGCCAGAATGGCCGAGACCCGCTCCGAATTCTCCCCGAGCGCGGCGGCGGCACTGCGCCCCGTCGTCACCACGCCAAGGCGGATCAGCGCCATGTCGGGCGCCGCTTCGGCCACGCCACGGCCGGTGACGGAGATGCGCGCCTCTTGGCCCGCTGCCTCACCAGAAGCGCGCGCCGGCCACAGCCCCGCGCCCAGAAGCATCACCGCCACCAGGGCGGGGATGAGCGATTTCCTGCCGTTCTGCCACATTTCAATTCTCCCTTTCGCTGCCACATTTCCCCCTTTTGACGCAGCCCGCAAGGAAATCCTTGGCCGCGCTTCAAATCGCCGGCCGGATCCTGCTATAAGCGGCACATGAGCCCGGGGGCGTGTTCCCGGGCGGAAGGATCCGTGTCAGGGCTGTTGCATGAAACCCGATTTCGCCCTCTTCCTCGATCCCGAAAGGATCACCCTCAGGCATCGCAACGGCGATGGCTGGCACGAGGTGGGCTCCGTCTCGCTCGACGAGCCGGATTGGGCCGAGCGGCTCGGCTATCTCCAGCAAAGCGCCTCCAGCCTTGCGCCGGGCGGCATGGCGACAAAGCTGATCCTGCCCAATTCGCAGATCCTCTACACCACTCTCCCCGCCCCCGGCCCCGATGAGGAAAGCCGCCGCCGTCAGATCGAGGCGGGGCTCGATGGCCTCACCCCCTACAGGGTGGAGGATCTGGTCTATGACTGGTGCCTTCCCGAGGGCGAAGAGAAGACAGGCGAAGATCAACGCAGCGGGCTGGTGCGCCTTGCCGTGGTGGCGCGCGAAACCCTCGAGGAGGCCGAGGCCTTTGCGCGTGATCGCCATTTCAACCCGGTCTGTTTCGCCGCCGTGCCGCCCGAGGGATGCTTTTGCGGCGAAGCCTTCTTCGGCCCCACCGAAAGCGCCCGCCGGCTGATGGCGGCGGTTGACCTGCCGGAGCGCGATCGGCCGTGCGGCGAAAGCGAAAGGGAGCGCGGCCCGGAGAGAAGCGCCGCCGCCGGGGTTCGCGGAGCACGGGAGCCCGGTTCGAAGAGAACGCTCGTTCTCTCCGAGCCCGTCGCCGCGCCCCCGCCGCAGCCGCCATCGGCATCGCAGGGGGCTACGGGTGCGTCCGGCGCGCAGGCGTCCGGCGCGCAAAACCCGCCCCCCGCGGGCGAAATGCAATCCCCCGCCTCGCCGCTTCCCGCGCAAGCCGCAGAAACCTCCGCCACGCCGATCGAAATCCTTTTTGCCGGAGGTGAACCAGCGCCCCGGAATGGCGAAGGGGATGGCGGCAATGATGCCGGGAAGAAGGCGCATCCGGCGGCCTCATGCGAAACGCAGGCCGCCCCCGCCACCAAGGCCGCCCCCCGGCAGGACGATGCGCCCGCATCCGGCGCAAAGCCCCGGCCGGAGATCATTCCGGCCGCCGCCCCCGCATCCCCCGGGGCGCACCCCGTATC
>WFVA01000088.1 GCA_015491895.1 Albidovulum sp.
GGCCCTGAGCGCGCCGATCTTCGCCGCCGCCCCGGAAAGCGCCGCCTGGATGATGCCGTCGGCCTCCAGAAGGGCGGCGCCCTCGGGCGTCAGCCGCTGGCGCCCCGGCCCGCCCCGGTAGAGCAATCTGGCGCCGATGTTCTCCTCCAGCAGCTTCAGCTGGGTATGGACGGCCGGCGGCGTGAGGCCCAGCCCCTCGGCCGCGGCGGTGATGGAGCCGGTTTCCGCCACTTCACGCAGGGCGCGCAACTGTTTGAAAGTTATGGCTTCCGGCTTCATCTTAAATTTTTCCTAATCCAGATTTCCTTTTATTAAATTTTCTATAGCGCAAAAAGCTGCGATAGCAAGGCCGGGGCGCGAAATGCAGCAGAATCGGGGGATGTCATGCAATCGCAACACAGTATCATCGACGAGGGAAAGATTCCGCAAAGGCTTCGCCCCGTGGTCGGCAAGCTTTGCGAGATCGGGGCGGATCTTTCGCATCTGATCGCCCGCGGCCCGCTCGGCGGCGCGCTCGGCGCGGCTGTGGGCGAGAACACCGACGGCGATCAGCAGAAGGCGCTTGACGTGATGGCCGACGAGGCCTTCGCGAGCGCTCTCAAGGATGCCGGCGTGCGCTGGTATGCCTCCGAGGAGCAGGAAGAGGTGGTGGAGCTCGATCCCGAAGGGCAATACGCCCTTGCCATCGATCCGCTCGACGGCTCCTCCAACATCGACGTGAACGTTTCCATCGGCACCATCTTCTCGATCTTCGAAGCGAAGGACGATCCGAACGAGAGCTTCCTGCGCCCGGCCGGCGAGCAGATCGCGGCGGGCTACATCATCTACGGCCCCCAGACGGGGCTGATGGTCACCTTCGGCGAGGGCACGCAATTCTACGTGCTCGATCCCGATGCCGGGCGCTTCGCGCTGGTGAACGAGGCGGTTTCCATCCCGCCCACCTCGCGCGAATTCGCGATCAACGCCTCCAATTACCGCCACTGGTCCAAGCCCGTGCGCGCCTATATCGACGACTGCCTGGCCGGCACCGACGGCATCCACGGCCGCAATTTCAACATGCGCTGGGTGGCTTCCCTCGTGGCCGAAACCCACCGCATCCTGAGCCGGGGCGGCATCTTCCTCTACCCTTCCGATTCCCGCCCCGGCTACGAACAGGGCCGCCTGCGCATGGTCTATGAATGCGCGCCCATGGCCTTTCTGGTGGAGCAGGCCGGCGGCCGCGCCACCAACGGCACCGACCGCATCCTCGATCTGAAAGCTGCCGAACTGCACCAGCGCACGCCCTTCATCTTCGGCTCTTCGGAAAAGGTGGATCGCGTTGCCGCCTATCATGACCTTCCCGAAAAGGAAGTCTCCGCCCTCTTCGGCTCCCGCGGCCTGTTTCGTGAATAAGGAAACCAGACATGAGCAAGAAACACCCGATCATCTCCGTCACGGGCTCCTCCGGCGCCGGCACCTCCACGGTGAAGGATACCTTCGATCAGATCTTCCGCCGCGAAGGCGTGAAGGCGGTCTCGATCGAGGGCGACGCCTTCCACAAATATGACCGCCAGCAGATGAAGGAGGAGCTCGAGAAGCATTACGCCGCCGGCGATGCAACCTTCAGCCATTTCTCCTACGAGGCCAACGAGCTGAAGGAGCTCGAGCGCGTCTTTCGCGAATACGGCGAAAGCGGGCGCGGGCGCACCCGCCATTACGTGCACAACGAGGAAGAGGCGAAGAAATACGGCGTGCCGCCGGGCAAGTTCACCGAGTGGAAGGAATTCGATCCCGACAGCGATCTCCTCTTCTACGAGGGCCTGCACGGCGCGGTGAAGAACGATGAGGTGGATCTGACGAAATACGCCGATCTCAAGATCGGGGTGGTTCCGGTGGTCAATCTCGAGTGGATCCAGAAGATCCACCGCGACAAGGCCCAGCGCGGCTATACCACCGAGGCCGTTACCGATGTGATCCTGCGCCGGATGCACGCCTATGTGCACTGCATCATGCCCCAGTTCACCGAAACCGACATCAACTTCCAGCGCGTGCCGGTGGTGGATACCTCCAACCCCTTCATCGCCCGCTGGATCCCCACGCCCGATGAAAGCCTCGTCGTGATCCGCTTCAAGAATCCGGCCGGCATCGATTTCAGCTACCTCCTTTCGATGATCCACGACAGCTGGATGAGCCGGGCCAATTCGATCGTCATCCCCGGCGGCAAGATGGATCTGGCGATGCAGCTGATCTTCACACCCATGGTTCACCGCCTGGTGAGCGAAAGCAAACGCGCCTGAGCGGCCCCCGAGGGAGGAACGAGATGACAACCCAAGGCAAGATCGAAACCAGCGCCGAAGACCGCATGGCGAACGCCATCCGCGCCCTCGCGATGGACGCGGTGCAGGCCGCCAATTCCGGCCACCCGGGCGCGCCCATGGGGCTCGCCGATGTGGCGACGGTGCTCTACAACCGCTTCATGAAGGTCGATCCCTCGGCCGATCGCTGGCCCGATCGCGATCGCTTCGTGATGAGCGCCGGGCATGGCTCGATGCTGGTCTATGCCATCAATCACCTCCTGGGCTATGACGACATGGACATGGACCAGATCCGCAATTTCCGCCAGTGGGGCTATCGCACCGCCGGCCACCCGGAATACGGCCATGCCAAGGGCATCGAAACCACCACCGGCCCGCTCGGCCAGGGGATTTCCACCGCGGTCGGCATGGCGCTCGCCGAGCGGATGCAGAACGCCCGCTTCGGCGATGATCTGGTGGATCACCACACCTATGTGCTGGCGGGCGACGGCTGCCTGATGGAGGGCATCAGCCACGAGGCCATCGATCTCGCCGGCCACATGAAGCTCGGCAAGCTCGTTGTGATGTGGGACGACAACACCATCACCATCGACGGCAAGACGGATCTTTCCACCTCGATGGACCAGCAGAAGCGCTTCGAGGCCGCCGGCTGGCACGTGCAATCGGTGGACGGCCATGACAAGGAAGCCATCGCCGCCGCGATCGAAGCCGCGCAGGCCGATCCCCGCCCCTCGCTGATCGCCTGCCGCACCATCATCGGCTACGGCGCCCCCAACAAGCAGGGCACCTCCGCCACCCATGGCGCGCCCCTGGGCGAAGAGGAAATCGCCGCCGCGCGCGAAGCACTTGGCTGGGAATACCCGCCCTTCGAGATCCCGCAGGATGTCTATGACGCCTGGCACAAGGTCGCCGCGCGCGGGAAGGATGCCCGCGAGGCCTGGGAAGCGCGCCTCGCCGCCTCCCAGAAGCGCGAAGCCTTCGAGGCCGCGCAAGGCCCGATCGACAGGGCCGCGCTCGATGAAGCGATCCGCGCCTACAAGGAGCGCCTCAGCGCCGATGCGCCCAAGGTGGCCACCCGCAAGGCCAGCCAGATGGCGCTCGAGGTCATCAATTCGGTGATCCCGAACACCGTTGGCGGCTCGGCCGATCTCACGGGCTCGAACCTCACGAAAACCGAAGGAATGGAAACGGTTACGCCCGGTAATTACGGCGGGCGCTACATCCATTACGGCGTGCGCGAACACGGCATGGCGGCGGCGATGAACGGCATCTCGCTGCACGGGGGCCTGCGCCCCTATGGCGGCACCTTTCTGGTGTTCACCGATTACTGCCGCCCCTCGATCCGCCTTTCGGCGCTGATGAACCAGCCGGTGCATTACGTCATGACCCATGACAGCATCGGCCTTGGCGAGGACGGCCCCACCCACCAGCCGATCGAGCATGTCGCGAGTTTGCGCGCCATGCCCAATGTGCATGTGTTCCGCCCCGCCGATGTGGTGGAAACGGCCGAATGCTGGCAGGCGGCGATGGAAAGCGAAACCACGCCGAGCGTGCATTGCCTTTCGCGCCAGGGCCTGCCCTGCCTGCGCACCACGCACACCGATACCAATATGTCGGCCCGCGGCGCCTATGTTTTGCGTGAAGCCCCCGGCGGCAGGCGCGATGTCACGCTGATCGCCACCGGCTCGGAAGTGGCGATCGCCATGGAAGCCGCCGATCTTCTGGCCGCTGATGGAATCAAGGCGGCCGTCGTCTCCGCCCCCTGTTTCGAACTCTTCGCCAAGCAGGATGAAGCCTACCGCAAGGAGGTGCTCGGCGATGCGCCCCGCGTGGGCGTGGAGGCGGCCGTCGAGCAGGGCTGGGGCAGGATCCTCGGGCCGAACAGCGCCTTCGTGGGCATGGAGGGCTTCGGCGCCTCGGCCCCGATCAGTGATCTCTACGAGAATTTCGGCATCACGCCCAGCGCCGTTGCCGAAGCCGCGAAAAAGCTTGTCTGAGGGAGAGTTAAGAATGACAGTTAAAGTAGCAATCAACGGTTTCGGCCGGATCGGGCGCAACGTTCTGCGGGCGATCGTGGAATCGGGGCGCGAGGATATCGAGGTGGTGGCGATCAACGATCTCGGCCCGGTCGAGACGAACGCCCATCTCCTGCGCTTTGACAGCGTGCACGGCC
>WFVA01000089.1 GCA_015491895.1 Albidovulum sp.
AGATGTGTATAAGAGACAGGGGTGGTCATGCCGGGTCCTCCTGTTCTCACGTTTTGCAAGGGCTCATGATGACAAAACGCCGCACCGCGCGCCTTGACTTGCGTCAAGCCCGCACGGCCCTCATCACTGGTCCGCAGATATCCCCGCCGGAGGCAGGAAATCCCCCTGCCCCGGGGCCGGATCAGCCAAGCTCCGAAAGCCGCCCGAGCGCCGTTTCGAGCTTTTCCGCCTCTTCCCTGCGCGCCGCCAGATTGGCCCGGGTTTCCTCGACGACCTCCTCCGGCGCGCTTTCGACGAATTTCGGATTGCCAAGCCGCCCCTCGAGGCCGCGGATCTCCTTGCCGATCTTCTGAAGCGCCTTTTCAAGCCGCGCCTTCTCGGCCGCCACGTCGATCAGCCCTTCAAGCGGCATGGCAAACACGCCCCCCTCCACCGCCAGCGTCACCGCGCCGCGGGGCAGGCTTTCCACCTCGCCGAGGCTCTCGATGCGCGCCAGGCGGCGGATCAGCGCCTCGTTCGCCTCCCAGGCGGCGCGCGCCTGATCGCCCAAGCCCTGCACCACCAGCGGCACCTTCATCCCCGCCGGCACGTTCATCTCCGCGCGCGCCGAGCGGATTGCTTCGATCAGCGCAATCACCCAGCGCATTTCGGCTTCGGCCGCCGGATCCACCAGATCCTCGGGCGCATATTCCGGCCAGTCGGCGTGGATCAGCATCTTTTCGCGCGGCGCCGTCACCTGCCACAATTCCTCGGTGATATAGGGCATGAAGGGGTGCAGCATCTTCAGCGCCTGATCGAGCACCCAGCCCATGGTGGCGCGGGTTTCGGCCACCAGCGCCGCATCATCGCTGGCAAGGAGCGGCTTTGCGAATTCCACATACCAGTCGCAGACCTTCCCCCAGGTGAAGGCGTAAAGCCCGCCCGCGGCGTCATTGAAGCGGAAGGCCTCGAGCGCGGCATCTGTCGCGGCGCGCGCGCGCGCGGTTTCGCCGATGATCCAGCGGTTGGCGGTGGCCCTCGCGGCCGGCGGCTCGGCCGGGGGCGCGCCATGGGCATAGACCTCGTTCATCTCCGCAAAGCGCACCGCGTTCCAGATCTTGGTGCCGAAATTGCGGTAGCCGGCGATGCGGCTCGTGGAGAGCTTCAGATCGCGCCCCATCGCGGCCATCGCGGCGAGCGTGAAGCGCACCGCATCGGCGCCGAATTCCTCGATCAGCTCCAGAGGGTCAAGCACGTTGCCGAGCGATTTCGACATCTTCTTGCCCTTCTCGTCGCGCACCAGCGCGTGGGTATAGACGGTGTGGAAGGGCCTTTCCCCCACCACCGCATATTGCATCATGATCATGCGGGCGACCCAGAAGAAGAGGATGTCGAACCCGGTGATCAGCACATCGGTGGGAAAGTATTTCCTGAGCTCGGGCGTCTCCTCGGGCCAGCCGAGCGTGCCGATCGGCCAGAGCCCGGAGGAAAACCAGGTATCGAGCACGTCCGGGTCGCGGGTAAGCGCCCTGCCCCCGGCCATTTCGCGCGCCTCCGCCTCGCTCGGGGCGCAATACTGATTGCCCTCCTCGTCATACCACACCGGGATCTGGTGCCCCCACCACAGCTGGCGCGAGATGCACCAGGGCTCGATATTCTCCAGCCAGTGGAAATAGACCTTCTTCTGCTGCTCGGGCATGATCTCGATCTCGCCCGATTTCACCGCCTCGATGGCGGGGCCCACGATCTTCGCGGTATCGACGAACCACTGATCCGTCAGCATCGGCTCGATCACCACCTTGGAGCGATCGCCGAAGGGCTGCATGATCTTCTTGTGCTCCACATAGGGCACCTCGTTGCCCTCTTCATCGCGCGTGGTGACGGCGAGGCCCTCTTTGGTGATTTCCTCGATCACCCGTTCACGCGCCGCGTAGCGATCGAGCCCGCGCAGGTGCTCGGGCACGAGGTTGATGCGATCGATATCGACGCTTTCGGGATCGCGCGTGCCTTCGGCGATCTCCTTCGCGATCGCGGCGCTTTCCTCGTAAGGCAGGCCATCGGCGCGCATGTGGGCGCGGGTATCCATCAGGCGGTAGAGGGGGATGTTGTTCCTCTGCGCCACGGCGTAATCGTTGAAATCATGGGCGCCGGTGATCTTCACCGCGCCCGAGCCGAAATCGGGATCGGGATATTCATCGGTGATGATCGGGATCAGGCGGCGGTGCGCCTTCGGGCCCACCGGGATCTCGCAGAGCTTGCCGACGATAGGCGCATAGCGCGCGTCCGAAGGATGCACCGAGACCGCGCCATCGCCGAGCATGGTTTCGGGGCGCGTGGTGGCGATGGAGATGTAATCGCGCTCCTCCTCGAGGATCACGTTGCCTTCTTCATCGCGCTCCACGTAGGTGTAGGTTTCGCCCCCCGCCAGCGGATACTTGAAATGCCACATGTGGCCATCGACCTCGATATTCTCCACCTCGAGATCGGAGATCGCTGTCTCGAACTTCGGATCCCAGTTCACCAGCCGCTTGCCGCGGTAGATGAGGCCCTTGTTGTAGAGATCCACGAACACCTCGATCACCGCGCGCTGGAAGCCCTCGTCCATGGTGAAGCGGTTGCGCGACCAGTCGCAGGAAGCGCCGAGGCGCTTCAGCTGGTTGATGATCGTGTCGCCCGATTGCTCCTTCCACTCCCAGACCTTCTCGAGGAATTTCTCCCGCCCCAGATCCTGGCGGCGGACCCCCTCTTGAGCCAGCATCCGCTCCACCACCATCTGGGTGGCGATGCCGGCGTGATCCTGGCCGGGCTGCCAGAGGGTATCGTGGCCGCGCATCCGGTGCCAGCGCACGAGGATATCCTGAAGCGTGTTGTTGAAGGCGTGGCCCATGTGCAGGCTGCCCGTCACATTCGGGGGCGGGATCATGATGCAGAAGGTTTCGGCCCCCTCGCGCGCATTGGCCCCGGCCCTGAAGGCGCCGGATTTCTCCCAGGCCTCGTAGAGGCGCCTTTCGGCTTCCCGGGCGTTGAAGGTCTTTTCCATGGTCATGGGGTTTCCGCTCGTGATTTCCGCTTTCGCAGCTGTTTACAGCGCGCCCGCGGCAAGGAAAAGGCCGCAAATCGCGGCTGCGGGCCTATTTGCGGTCCGAAACGTGATTGATGCCGTCAGACCACGCCACCGGCTCGAGATCGGCGGGCAGCACCCCTTCGAGCGCATAGGCGTTGACGCCGTATTCATTCGGGTTGGAGCGGCGGCGGTGATGGGTGTAGATGCCGCAGATGGCGCAGAAATGATGCTGCGCGCTGTGCGTGCCCCAGGCGTAGAGGCGGAGGTGCTCGGCCCCCTTCACCACCTTCAGGCCATCGAGCGGCACGCTTACCGAAACCGCGCCGCGCCGGCGGCAGAAGCTGCAATTGCAGCGCCGCGCGGTGGAAAGCCCTTCCGAAAGGCGCAGCTCGAGCTCCACCGCGCCGCAATGGCAGGTGAGCCTGCGTGGCGGCGTATCGGCCCGCGCGGAGCTCATCTGCGCCGCCGCCCCTTGCGCGGCACGCGGGGCACATGGCTGCGCCCGAAGCGATATTGCGTCTCGGGATATGGCGGCAGGCCGTGGGTGCGGTTCCAGTAGGCCGGCCCGCCGAGGCGCAGCCAGACGGGCAGCGTGAGCGCCGCGCCCGCGATGAAGCCCCCCGCATGCGCCCAGTAGGCCACGCCCCCCATATCGGGATCGGCCGCGATCCCGCCGAAGAACTGCATGACGAACCACAGGCCCAGCATCGTCCAGGCCGGGAGGGTGATGATATCGATGAAGAAGACGAAGATGATCATCACATCCACCCGCGCATTGGGATAGAGCAGGAGATACCCCCCCATGACGCCGGCGATCGCCCCCGAAGCCCCGACCGTGGGAATGGTGGATTGCGGCGCCGTCATCAGATGGAAAAGAGCCGCGCCCACGCCGGATGCGAGATAGAACAGGAGAAAGCCGAAATGGCCGAAGCGATCCTCCATGTTGTCTCCGAAGATCCAGAGAAACACCATGTTGCCCAGGAGATGAGCAAAGCCCGCGTGCAGGAACATGGAGGTGAAAAGCGTGTAATAGCCGTCCCCTGCCGTCAGCCGCGCCGGCACCATGCCCCATTGCATGAAGAAGCGGGTGATCGCCTCCTCATTTGCCATCAGGGGCATGTAGGCGATGAAGATCGCCACATTGGCGATGATGAGCCCGACCGTCACATAGGGCGGATTGCGGGTGGGGTTGTGATCGCGCAGCGGAAACATGGGGCAAGGCTCTCCCATCGGTGCGGCGGGGTCAAGCCCCGCCTCGCGGCCGGCCTGGCCGGAAAGGGAAGGGGCGGCGCCGATGCGGCCCCGCCCCTTCGCCGGACTTCTTGCGCGCCAGCCTCAGCGCTTGGAGAACTGGAAGCTGCGGCGCGCCTTGCGCTTGCCGTATTTCTTGCGCTCCACCACGCGCGCGTCGCGGGTGAGGAAGCCCGCGGCCTTCAGCGCCGGGCGCAGGGCGGGATCGTAAAGCTGCAGCGCCTTGGAAATCCCGTGCTTCACCGCGCCGGCCTGGCCCGAAAGCCCGCCGCCCTTGACCGTGGCCATCACGTCGAACTGATCGACGACACCGGCCACCTCGAAGGGCTGGCGCAGGATCATCTGCAGCACCGGGCGGGCGAAGTAATCCTTCATCTCGCGCCCGTTCACGGTCACCTTGCCGGAGCCGGGGCGGATCCACACCCGCGCCACGGCATCCTTGCGCTTGCCGGTGGCATAGGAGCGCCCCAGCTCATCGCGCACCGGCTCGCGCGGTTCGGCTTCCACGGCCGCATCCGCACCGGCTGCGCCGGCTTCGGCACCCGTCACGGCTGCCAGATCATCGAGGGTCTTGATTTCTTCGGTCATGATCAGCTCCGCACGTTCTTCGGGTTCATGGATTTCACATCCAGCACTTCCGGGTTCTGGGCCTCGTGCGGATGCTCGGCGCCGGCATAGACGCGCAGGTTCGTCATCAGCTTGCGCGCCAGGCGGTTCTTGGGCAGCATGCGCCGCACCGCCATCTCCACCACGCGCTCGGGATGCTCGCCCTCGAGGATCTCGCCCGCGGTGCGGCTCCTGATCCCGCCAGGGTAGCCCGTGTGGCGGTAATAGACCTTGTCGGCGCGCTTGGTGCCGGTGAGCTGCACCTTGTCAGCGTTGATGATGATCACGTTGTCGCCCATGTCCATGTTGGGCGTGAAGGTGGCCTTGTGCTTGCCACGCAGCCGCGCGGCGACGATCGAGGCAAGACGGCCCAGAACGACGCCCTCGGCGTCGATCAGGATCCATTTCTTCTCGATGTCTGCCGGAGTTGCAGAAAAGGTTTTCATCGGTTTTGCCCTGTGTTTTGGGTTCGGGGAGGCGCGTTCGGCCCCCCGCTTCTCGGATGGCGTGGTTTTACCCTCTTCCGGCGCAAGGTCAAGTGCGCAATTGTGGTATTAACCAAGCAATATCAACAGGTTGAAAATAAGGTATCATTTTACCCCATATTCCGGCGCGATTCCCCCCGTCACTTTCGCTCCGGCGGAATGGAATAGGTGAGGCTGGCGCGTGCCACCGGCTCCGCGCAGCCTTCGGAAAAGATCAGCACATCCCCCACCGCCAGCACGCGGCCGAGCTTCAGGATCCGCGCCTCGGCGCGAAGCGGGCGCCCGGCGGCGGGCTTGCGCAGGAAATCCATGCTGGAATTGGTGGTCACCGCCAGCGCCTTCGGCCCGATCACAGCGAGGAGCGCCAGGTAAACCGCCACATCCGCCAGGGCAAACATCGCCGGCCCCGAAATGGTGCCACCGGGGCGCAGATGGCTCTCGCCCACCGCCATCTCCAGAGTGATTTCACCGGGCCGCACCGCGAGCACCCGGAAATCATCCGCTACCTGCGGAAAATGCTCGGCCATGAAGGCTTTGAGCGCCGTGCCGTTCATCTGCAATTCCATGCTTTCCCTCCCTCGGGTTCCTGCCTACACTCTGGCCAGATATCAGGGAGAACACAACATGAGCGAAGATATCCTGCTGCGCGAAGATCACGGCCATGTGGCCCATCTCACCATGAATTCGCCGAAGAATCTCAACGCCCTCTCGGATGCCATGCTCGCCGCGCTGATGGCCGAATTCGAGCGCCTGGAGAATGACAGGCGCGCCCGCGTGGTGGTGATCAAGGGCGCGGGCAAGGCCTTCTGCGCCGGGCATGATCTGAAGGAAATGCAGGCCGCGCGCCAGTCTCCCGATGGCGGCAAGGCCTATTTCGCCGATCTCTTCAAGCGCTGCTCGGCGATGATGCTGCGCCTTCAGTCCCTGCCCCAGCCGGTGATCGCCGAAGTCCATGGCATCGCCACCGCCGCCGGCTGCCAGATGGTGGCAAGCTGCGATCTCGCGGTGGCCGCCGAGGGCACGCGCTTTGGCGTCAACGGCGTCAACATCGGCCTGTTCTGCTCCACCCCGATGGTGGCGCTCACCCGCAACATCCCGCGCAAATTCGCCTTCGAGATGCTCACCACCGGTGAATTCATCTCCGCCGAACGCGCCGCCGAACTCGGCCTCGTCAACAGATCCGTGCCCGAGGAGCGCCTCGCCGAGGAAACCGCCGATCTCGCCCGCACCATCGCCGCCAAGCTCGATCTTGCGGTGAAGATCGGCAAGCGGGCGTTTTACGAGCAGATCGAGATGCCGGTCGAGGCAGCCTATGAATACGCGGGCCTCGTGATGGTGGAAAACATGCTTGCGCGCGATACCGATGAAGGCATCACCGCCTTCCTCGAAAAACGCGCCCCCGACTGGCAGGAATGAGCC
>WFVA01000090.1 GCA_015491895.1 Albidovulum sp.
CGGGTGTAGAAGCCCGGGCGAAGGGCGCCGATCCTCTCCTCGACGATGGGCCCCATCGGCTCGGCGAAATCCTTGCACGACTGCACATAGACCCGATCGCGCTTCAGCGATGAAAAGGCATGGATCGCGAAATCGTCGCCGCAGGCATCGAGCCCCCAGGCGAGCGCCGCCAGCGCCTCGCGCTCGATATCGATTACCGCGCGCCCCGTCACCGCGCTTTCGGTGGAGCGGGAGACATCCAGCAGGATCGAAACCGCCAGATCGCGCGCCACCGGGCGGCTCTGGCGCCAGATGCGCTCGCTGCCGCTGCCGCTTGCGATGATGTCGACGCGCGCGCGCACCGCCGCCTCCAGATCCAGATCGTCGCCGTCGAGATGGCCCGGGGTCGTCACCCGGCCCGGGCGCAGCGCCTCGAAGCGGCGGCGCACATGCTCGATGCGCCGGCGCGCGCGCGGATCCTGCCGGAAATCCGGGATTTCCCCGCCCGGCTCGGCGCGGCTGGTGAGCACGCGCACGTGATCGGGCAGATACTGGCCCGAACGGGCATCCCACTCGGGATAGGTGCAGACGCCCGAGAGCCGCTCGCGATCCACATCCTCGGGCGCGAGATCGAGATGCAGCTTCAGCTTCGTGGCCGGGGTCTTGCTGATCTGCGCGAGGTTCAGCTCCTCCTGATCGTCGGCGGCCTTGCGGGCGTTGTCGGGATCGTCCTCGTCGTCCACCCGGCGGTTGAGATTGAGAAACTGCGCCCAGGAAAGGATCGCCTCGAACTTGTGCAGGATCAGGCTGTCGCGCCGCTCGGCCTGTTCGGCCTTCCGGCGCCGGGCGCGGTGGTGTTTCTCCCGGCCGTCGTTTTCTTCCGCCGGGTTTTCATCCGCGCGTTCCGCTTCCCGGGTTTCGACGCTGCTGCGGGCGCTCATCACATGCGCGCGCAGCTCGGGCCAGATCGGCACCGGGCGGAAGGGGCGGTAGCCGCGCGGGGCGGTGAAGGCGGCGATGGTGCCGGGCTCACCGCTCAGCACGGCGGCGCGCATGGCCTCGGCCGGCTCCGAAAGCGGCGCATCATCGCCGAGGAGGTGGCGGATCACTTTTTCGAGCGCGGCTTCGGTGGCGGGCAGGCGCGGGAGCGTGCGGCGCAGCTGCAGGCTGCCCTCGGCCAGCGCCTCATGGAGGGCGGCAAGGCCCGGCGCTTCTTCAAGCGTGGCGCGCGTCATCGCCTGCGCGGCCGAGAGGGCCAGAAGATCGGCCTGCAGGGGATCGGCGGCGGTGACGCGTTGGGGCGCATGGGCGAGCATGGCCGCGAGCCAGAGGTAGAGCGCGCCGTTGGCCTCGCGCGCGGGAAACACCGCGAGGCGCGCGGGCAGGCGCAGCACCTCGCCATCGAAGCTTGCGCGGGGGAGGTGATCGGCCTCTGCGCCGAGGCGGCGCTTGAGAGAGAGGCGGTGGTGGCTCACCTCATCGCCCACCGCCCGCAGTTCGGCCCCGGGCCTGCCCCCGAGGCCGCGGAAAAAGACTGCCAGCCGCCCGCCAACCTCCGAAAGGCTGACCGCGGCCCCCTGATGCGCCTCGGGCGCATCGAGGCGGCTGGCAAATTCGTGCCACAGCTTCCCGACGGTTTCCTCGGGCTCCCATGGCTCGATTTCGATCCGCGTCATGGCCCAGCCTCACCCAAAGATGGCCGTGACGAGATCGAGGAGGCCGCGTTTCACATCTTCGTCGTCGCTGAGGGGCTCGATCATCGCCGCGCGCACCGCGCGCTCCACCGGCATGCCCTGATGGATGAGCGTGGCGGCATAGACGATGAGGCGGGTCGAGACCCCTTCCTCGAGATCCTGCCCCTTGAGCGCCCTCAGTTTGCCCGCAAGCCGCACCAGCGGCTTCACGCGCTCCGGCGCGAGCCCGCTTTCGGCCGCCACCACCTCCACTTCCACCTCGGGGGCGGGGAAATCGAACTCGAGCGAGATGAAGCGCTGGCGGGTGGAGGGCTTCAGGGTTTTCAGGATGTTCTGGTAGCCCGGGTTGTAGGAGGCCACGAGCATGAAGCCCGGCGCGGCCTCGAGCTCCTCGCCGGTGCGGTCGATCGGCAGGATGCGACGATCGTCGGTGAGCGGGTGGAGCACCACCGTCACGTCCTTTCGCGCCTCCACCACCTCGTCGAGGTAGCAGATCGCGCCCTCGCGCACCGCGCGCGTGAGCGGCCCATCCACCCAGACGGTTTCGCCTCCCTTCAGGAGGTAGCGGCCGATCAGATCGGCGGCCGAGAGATCGTCATGGCAGGCGACCGTGTAGAGCCTGCGCCCGAGCCGCGCCGCCATGTGGCTGACGAAGCGGGTCTTGCCGCAGCCGGTCGGGCCCTTGAGCAGCATCGGCAGGCCGTTGGCGTGGGCGGCGGCGAAGATCTCGCATTCATCCGCCTGGGGCAGGTAGAAGGGGGCGCCTGCCGCCCCCTCCCTTGCTTGCAATGTGCCGTCCATGGGCATGATCGCTTCTCCCTATTCGGCCGGGGTGCCGGCGGGTTCGATGATCTCGCGCCGGGGCACCAGCACCGCGTAGATGTAGAGGCAGGCCCCGAGCACCACGGCGATCCCGGCGCCGAAGCGCATGGCGTAGAAAAGCCAGAGGCCATCCTGCACATCCATGTAGAATTCGCCCATGACGCGCTGCAGATGCGTCTGGATGGCGCCGGCGAAGGTGAGCACGAAGGTCATGAACACCACCCCGCCCGACATCAGCCAGAAGCTCGCCATGTTGAGCACCTGGTTGTAGGGATCGCGGCCCTTGAGGATCGGCATGGCATAGGTGAACATCGCCAGGTTGAGGCACACATAGGCGCCGTAGAAGGCGAGGTGGCCATGCGCGGCGGTGATCTGCGTGCCGTGGCTGTAGTAGTTCACGCCGTGAAGCGTGTGCATGAAGCCCCACACACCGGCGCCGAAGAAGGCCAGCGTCGCGCAGCCGAGGCTCCACAGCAGCGCCGCCTTGTTGGGGTGATCGCGCCGCCCCTTCCAGACCATGATGAAGGCAAAGCTCATCATGGCGAAGAAGGGGATCACCTCGAGCGAGGAGAAGATGGAGCCGATCCACTGCCAGTAACCCGGCGTGCCGATCCAGTAGTAATGGTGGCCGGTGCCGAGGATGCCCGAAAACAGCGCCGTGGCGGCGATGATGTAGAGCCATTTCTCCACCACCTCGCGATCAACCCCGGTGAGCTTGAGCATGAGATAGGCGAGGATGGAGGCCATGATCAGCTCCCACACGCCTTCCACCCAGAGGTGGATCACATACCACCAGTATTGCTTGTCGAGGCTGAGGTTCGACGGATTGTAGAAGGCGAACAGGAAGAGGAGCGCCAGCCCCCAGAGGCCCAGAAGCAGGATGTTGGTGATCGCCGTCTTGCGCCCCTTCAGCACCGTCATGGTGACGTTGTAGAGGAAGATCAGCGCCGCCACGACGATCCCCGCCTTCACCCATTTGGGCTGTTCGAGGAATTCGCGCCCCTCCTTGCCGAGAAGCCAGTTCCCCTCGAAGAGGTTGAAGGTGTAGGTCAGCACCACGCCCGCGGTGCCGAGCACCAGGATCGCGAGCTGCACATGGGCGAGCGTCGGCGAGTGGATCTCGCGCTCCGCTTCCTCGGGGATCAGGAAATAGGCGGCGCCGAAGAAGCCCGTCAGCAGCCACACCACCAGGCTGTTGGTGTGCAGCATGCGCAGGATGTTGAAGGGCAGGATTTCCGAAAGCGTGTTGGGATAGATATAGACCCACGCCAGCAGCAGCCCCATCGTGACCTGAACCGCAAACAGGATCAGGGCCACGAGGAAATACGCATATGCGATTTTCTGTGTTTCATATTTCATCGGTTCACCTCCTTAGCCGGCGTCATTGGGTGGCCAGCCCTGGGTATCGATTTCACCTGTCCAGAGCAGGAAATCGGCAAGATTGCGGATGTCTTCGTCCGAGAGGTCGAATTGCGGCATCTGCCGCCGCCCCTCGATGCCCGTGGGCTGGGATTCCATCCATGCCTTGAGGGTTTCGAAGGCCGCTTGCGGATCGTCCTGAACACCCCAGCGCGCCATCACGTTGCCCAGTTCGGGAGCGAAATAGGCGCCCTCGCCGAGGATGGTGTGACAGTTGATGCAGGCGTGGCGTTCCCACACCCGCTTGCCCGCCTCGACGCTCTCGGTGAGGCCTGCCGTATCGGTTGACGTGTTGACGATGTAATAGTGGCTGTGCACGCTCAGGGCCAGAAAGATCACTATGAAGAACAGCGACCCGCCATAGAATATGTTGCGGGCCATGGTTTTGGTCATGACGTCTCGCATCGCGCTCTCCTTTGCGCCGCGTTGATATATGTGCGTCCGATTTTCGCGGGTTGGCGCGGTGCCTGCCTTAACGAAAGTCAATTGGGCGGAAATTTCCGGCCGGCGCTTCCCTTAACAAAAGTCAAGGTATTTCTCCCGGCGCGCGGGCAGGCTGAATCCAGCCTCACCAGCGAAACGGAGACAGCCTGATGAAACCCGACAGAGCCACATTCCGATCCGGCCTTCTGGCCGGCAGTGCGCTGGTCCTTGCCCTTGCGGCGATACCGGCCGGCGCGGAGCAGAAAACGGATGATCACACCACCGGGCCAGGAGCGGCCTATCAGCCCAGCATGACGACGCTCGGAGAGCTGCAGGTGGAGATCCCGGGGCGCAAGCCAGGCGATCCGGTGATGACCCCGGAAGAATACCAGGCCGCCAACAAGATCTATTTCGAGCGCTGCGCGGGCTGTCACGGCGTGCTGCGCAAGGGGGCCACGGGCAAGCCGCTCACGCCCGACATCACGCGCGAGAACGGCTATGAATACCTGCGTGACTTCATCACCTACGGCTCCCCCGCCGGAATGCCCAACTGGGGCACGTCGGGCGAGCTGACGGAAGAGCAGGTGGACATGATGGCGCGCTACATCCTGCTTGAGCCCGCCGAGCCGCCGGAATTCGGCATGCCCGAGATGCGCGCCAGCTGGAAGGTGATCGTCAAGCCCGAGGATCGCCCGACGCGGAAGATGAACGATATCGACATCGACAATCTCTTCTCCGTCACCCTGCGCGATGCCGGGCAGATCGCGCTCATCGATGGCGGCACCTACGAGATCAAGGCGGTGCTCGATACCGGCTATGCGGTGCATATC
Organism: Albidovulum sp.; assembly: GCA_015491895.1. GTDB lineage: Bacteria > Pseudomonadota > Alphaproteobacteria > Rhodobacterales > Rhodobacteraceae > WFVA01. The sequence goes on from WFVA01000090.1 coordinate 5,168, forward strand.
AGCCGCATCTCGGCCTCCGGGCGCTATCTCTACGTGATCGGGCGCGATGCCAAGGTGAACATGATCGATCTGTGGATGGATCCGCCCGCCACCGTTGCCGAGGTGAAGATCGGCACCGAGGCGCGCTCCGTGGAAACCTCCAAGTTCGAGGGCTTCGAGGACAGATACGCCATCGCCGGGGCCTACTGGCCGCCGCAATACGTCATCATGGACGGCGATACGCTGGAGCCCCTGAAGATCAAGAGCACGCGGGGCATGATCTACGATGAACAGACCTACCATCCCGAGCCCCGCGTGGCCTCGATCGTGGCCTCGCATTACCGCCCCGAATTCATCGTCAACATCAAGGAAACGGGCAAGGTCCAGCTGGTGGATTATTCCGACATCAGGAACCTCAGGATCACCGAGATCGAGGCCGAGCGTTTCCTGCATGACGGCGGGTTCGATCGCTCCGGGCGCTATTTCCTCGTGGCGGCGAACGCACGCGGCAAGGTCGCGGTGATCGATACGAAGGAAGGCAAGCTCACCGCCCTGATCGAAACCGGCGGCGAAACCCCGCACCCGGGGCGCGGCGCCAACCTGATGCACCCGGTCTATGGCCCCGTCTGGGCCACCTCGCATCTTGGCGATGAAACCGTGGCGCTGATCGGCACCGATCCCGAAGGGCACCCCGATCATGCCTGGAAGGTCGTCCAGACGCTCGAGGCCCTGGGCGGCGGTTCGCTGTTCGTGAAATCGCACCCGAACTCGGATCATCTCTATGTGGATGCGCCGCTCAACCCGGATGCCGAGGTTTCCGCTTCGGTGGCCGTGTTCACGGTGAGCGAGCTCGGCCAGGAAGAGCCCGAATACAAGGTGCTTCCGGTCGGCAAATGGGCCGGCATCGAGGATGGCCAGCCGCGCGTGGTGCAGGGCGAGTTCAACAAGGCGGGCAGCGAGATCTGGTTCTCCGTCTGGAACGCCAAGGACAAGCCCTCCGCGATCGTCATCGTCGATGACAAGACGCTGAAGCTCAAGCATGTGATCAAGGATCCGCGCCTGATCACGCCCACCGGCAAGTTCAACGTCTACAACACCCGGTCCGACGTCTACTGACGGCGGCCACTCACGGCCGGGGGCGGAGCAATCCGCCCCCGGATCTTCATCCAGGCTTCAAGACGGATCAGGAAAACGGGATCGGCGCGATGAGGAAAACGGGGCAGGTGCATCTTGTGGGAGCGGGGCCGGGCGATCCCGAATTGCTGACGCTGCGGGCCCTGCGGCTGATCGAGGGGGCGGATGCGATCGTGCATGACCGCCTGGTATCGCGCGAAATTCTCGCGCTGGCGCCCGAAGGTGCGCGCATGGTGGCGGTGGGCAAGGCGCCCGGCTGCCACAGCGTGCCGCAGCAGCGGATCAATGAAATTCTGTGCGAACTGGCGTTCGAGGGGCTCGATGTGGTGCGCCTCAAGGGGGGTGATCCCTTCATCTTCGGGCGCGGCTCGGAGGAAGCGGCGCATCTGCGCGGGCGCGGAATCGCGGTGGATGTCTGCCCCGGCATCACCGCCGCGCAGGGGGCGGCGGCCTCCACCGGCGTGCCCCTCACCCATCGCGGGCTGGCAAGCGGCGTGCGCTACGTGACGGGCCACCGCATGGCAGGCCGCCCGCTCGATCTCGATTGGGAATCGCTCGCCGATCCCGATACCACGCTCGTTGTTTACATGGGGCGCGCGAACATGGCCGAAATCGCCCTGCGCCTGATCGCGCGCGGCCGCGCGCCGCACACGCCCGTGCTCGCCGTCGCCGCGGCGACAACCCCGCGCGAAACCCGCATCATTTCCGATCTCGCCCATGTGGCCGCCGCCGTGCAGCGCGCCGCGCCCGAGGGGCCGGTGCTGTTCATCATCGGCGCGGTGGCCGGGCTCCATGGTGCTTCGCAGGATGGCGCGGGGGCGGTGGAAGAGCTGCTCACTGATGCCGTGCCCCGCCTCGGGGTGGCGGCCCATGCGTGAGATGCGGGGCATCCCGGCGCTTCTGGGCGCGGTGCTGCTGGCTCTGCCGGCGATGGCCGGAAACGGCGGGGAAATCACGGGGGAAATCACGCCCGGGCGCGCGGCCGAGCTCGAGCGCCTCGTGCGCCAGGATTGCGGCTCCTGCCACGGGATGACGCTGAAGGGCGGCCTCGGCCCCGATATCCGCGCCAGCGCCCTTGCGGGGCGGGATCGCGCGGGGCTCGCCGGGATCATCCTCGATGGCGTGCCGGGCACGCCCATGCCCCCCTGGCGCCCGCTTCTGAGTGAAGAGGAAGCGCGATGGATCGCGCAATATCTGCTTGACGGAGGAAAGCGGCCATGAAGCTGATGGCGAAACCATTTGCGGCTTTTCTGGCATTGTGCCTTGCCCTTGCTGCGCCCGCGTTGGCCGGCGCCGATTGCCCGCCCCCGCGCGCCACCGGCGATCTCGGCCTCGTGGTGGAGCGCGCCACCGGCTCGCTGCTGGTGGTCGATCGCTCCGAACGCGCGGCCATCGGGCGCATCACCGGGCTCGGCGATCTCTCGCACGCCTCGCTCGTCTATTCCCCCGACGAGCGCTTCGCCTATGTCTTCGGCCGCGATGGCGGGCTGACGAAGGTCGATATCCTTGCGCAGAAGATCGTCGGCCGGGTGATGCAGGCGGGCAATTCCATCGGCGGCGCGATCTCCGACGATGGCCGCCTGATCGCCGTTTCCAATTACGAGCCGGGCGGGGTGCGGGTGTTCGATGCCGATACGCTCGCGCAGGTGGCCGATATTCCCACCGGCGCGAAAACCGTCGGCCTCGTGGACGCGCCGGGGCGCCGCTTCGTCTTTTCGCTCTGGGACAGGGGCGAAACCTGGATCGCCGATTTCTCGGCCGGCCCGGCGCCGGAGATCACGAAGATCACCGGCATCGGCGATCGCCCCTATGATGGCCTGATCACCCCCGACGGCCGCACCTATATCGCCGGCCTCTTCGGCGAGGATCACCTGACCGCACTGGATCTGTGGCAGGATCCGCCCGCGCCGCGCCCCTTCCTGCCGGGCTACGGCGCGCATGACGAAAAGCTCCCCGTCTACAAGATGCCCCATCTCGAGGGCTGGGCGCTGGCGGGGGAGCTTTTCGTGCTGCCGGCCGTGGGGCTGCACGAGGTGCTCTGGGTGGATCGGCGCAGCCTCCAGGAAGTGGCCCGCACCCCCACCCACGGCCAGCCGGTGTTTGCCATCGCGCGGCCGGACGGGCGGCAGGTCTGGGTGAACTTCGCGCATCCTCTCAACGATACCGTTCAGGTGATTGATACGGTTACGAAAAAGGTCATTCATCAGTTCCGCCCGGGGCCGGCTGTTCTGCACATGGAATTCGCGCCGCGCGGGGCCGAGCTGTGGATCTCGGTGCGCGATGAAAACCGGGTGGAAATCTACGACACCCACACATTCGAGAAACTGGGCGAGATCGCGGCCGAGAGCCCGTCGGGCATCTTCTTCACCGCACGCGCCCACAGAACGGGGCTTTGAGGATGCAACGCGCGCTCGATGAAACCGATCAGAGGCTGCTCGATGAATGGCAGCGCGATTTCCCGCTCTGCTCCTATCCCTTCGCGCGTATCGGCGAGGCGCTCGGGATCGGCGAGAACGAGGTGCTGAGCCGCATGAAGGATCTGATCGGGAGGGGCATGATCAGCCGTATCGGCGGCACCATCGTGCCCAATATCGTCTCGGCCAGCACATTGGCGGCGATGGCGGTGCCGGATGCGCGCATCGAGGAGGTGGCGGCGCAGGTGAGCCGCATGAGCGGCATCAACCATTCCTACCTGCGCGAAAACCACTGGAATCTGTGGTTCGTGGCCACCGGCCCGGATCGCGCCCATGTGGATGAAACGCTGGCGCGGATCGAGGCGGGATCGGGCCTGATGGTGCTTGATCTGCCGCTGGTGCGCCCCTTCAACATCGATCTCGGCTTCAGCCTTTCGGGCGGGCTTGCGGGGCAGGGGGTGCGCCCCGCGCCTGCCGATCCCGCCCCCGATCCTGCCCGTGTCCGCCTCCTCGAGGGCGACCGCGCCATCCTGCAGGCGCTGTCCACGGGGCTTGAGCCCGTGGCACGGCCTTATGAAGCGCTCGCGCGCCGGCTCGGGCGCGAGGAAGCCGATGTGATCGGCCGCATCAAGGCGCATCTTGACATGGGGGTGATCACCCGCCTCGGGGTGATCGTGCGCCACCGGGCGCTCGGCTGGCGCTCCAATGCGATGGTGGTGTGGGATCTCGCCCCCGAGATCACCGCCGATGTCGGCCCCCGCCTCGCCGCCGTGCCGGGGGTGACGCTTTGCTACGAGCGCCGCCCGGTGGAGGGCGTGTGGCCCTACCGGCTCTACAACATGATCCACGGGCGTTCGCGCGATGAGGCGCTGGGCGTCCTGGAAGAGGCGCGCACCACCATCCCCGAGCTGGCCGCGGCCCCCCACGCCGTGCTGTTCTCGACCCGCTGCTTCAAGCAGACGGGCGCCCTGATCAAGCCCATGAAGGAGGCGGCGGAATGAGCCGGCAAAGCCCCGCGCGCCCGGCGCTCGACGAGACCGACCGCGCCATCCTCAATGCGCTCCAGGAGGGCTTTCCCCTCACCCCGCGCCCCTTTGCGGATGCTGCCCGCGCGCTCGGCATCGGCGAGGCGGAGCTGATCGCGCGGCTCGCGCGGCTCAAGGAGGCGCGCGTCATCACCCGTTTCGGCCCCTTTCTGGACGCCGCCGCCATGGGCGGCGCCTTCTGCCTCTGCGCGATGGAGGTGCCGCGCGCGCGTTTTGGTGAGGTCATGACCAAAGTCAATGCGCACCCGGAAGTGGCGCATAACTATGAGCGCGATCACCGGCTCAACATGTGGTTCGTGCTGGCCACCGAAACCGAAGAGGCCATCGCCGCCGTGGCCGATCTGATCGCAGCGGAAACCGGCATCCCGGTGCTGCGGTTCCCGAAGCTGAAGGAATTCTTCATCCGCTTCCGGGTGGCCGCATGAACGGCGAAGAGGCGAGAGCCGAAAGGGCAGGCGAGGCAATGCAGATCGACGAGACAGACCGCCGCATCATCGCCGCCACGCAAGGCGGCCTGCCGCTGGTGCCCGCCCCTTACGCCGCCGTGGCCGAAAGCCTCGGCCTTGGCGAGGGCGAGGTGATCGCGCGGATGAAGGCCATGCAGGCGCGCGGCATCATCCGGCGCATCGCCATCGCCCCCAATCACTACGCGCTCGGCATGAAGGCCAATGGCATGACCGTCTGGGACGTGGCGGATGAGGAGGCCGAGGCGCTGGGCGCGAAGGTGGGCGCGCTCGATTTCGTCAGCCACTGCTACCTGCGCCCGCGCGCGCTGCCCGCCTGGCCCTACAATCTTTTCGCCATGGTGCACGGCAGGAGCCGCGACGAGGTGGAGGAAAAGCGCGCCCGCATCCGTGCGCTTCTCGGTGCGGCGCTCGGAAGCGATGACGTGCTCTATTCCACCCGCATCCTGAAGAAGACCGGCCTGCGCCTGCGCCCTGCCGAAAAGCCCGCGAAAGGGGAAGCCGATGTTTCGCCTCTCTGACTACATGAATCAGCTCATCCGCCCCACGCCCCTGCGCGCGCGCCGCGGCAAGGGGCCGGTGCGCCCGGTGGTGATCTGGAACCTCACGCGCACCTGCAACCTGCGCTGCCGCCATTGCTACACCGTTTCCGCCGATACGCATTTCCCCGGCGAACTCAGCCACAAACAGGCGATGGCCGTGGTGGAGGATCTCGCAGGCTTCAACATCCCCGCGCTCATCCTGTCGGGCGGCGAGCCGCTCGACCGCTTCGATTTCTTCGAGATCGCCGAGGCTTCCCGCAAGGCCGTGCGCTATCTCGCCCTCTCCACCAACGGCACGAAGATCACCGGCGAAATGGCTGACCGCATTGGCGAAATCGGCTTTGACTACGTCGGCATCTCGATTGATGGTATCGGCGCCACCAATGACTGGTTTCGCGGTGTCGCGGGGGCGTTTGAAGCCGCGCTTCGGGGCGTGCGCGCATGCAAGGCGCGCGGCATCAAGGTGGGCCTGCGCTTCACCATCACGAAGGATAACGGCGCCCAGCTCCCCGATCTCCTGAAGCTCTGCCGCGACGAGGGGGTGGACAAGTTCTACCTCTCCCATCTCGTCTATGCCGGGCGGGGCGACAAGCACCGGCTTGACGATACCGGACACGCCCATACCCGCGCCGCGCTCGATCTCCTGATCGAGGAAGCCTGGAAGACCGCAAAGGGCCATGGCGGCCCCGAGATCGTGACCGGCAACAACGATGCCGATGCGGTCTGTTTCCTGCGCTGGGCCGAGGCGCGTTTCGCGCCCGATCTGATCGCCAACCTGCGCGCCCATCTCGCCGCCTGGGGGGGCAATTCCTCGGGCGTCGGCGTGGCCAATATCGATACCCGGGGGCGCGTGCATCCCGATACCTACTGGTCGGATTACACCATCGGTTCGGTGAAGGAGCAGCCCTTCTCGGCGCTCTGGCAGGGCGATGACCCGATGCTCGCCACCCTGCGCCGGCGGCCCCGGCCGCTGAAGGGGCGCTGCGGGGCCTGCGCCTACAGGGATGTCTGCGGCGGCAATACCCGCATCCGCGCGCTTCAGCTCACGGGCGACCCCTGGGCCGAGGATCCCGCCTGCTATCTGAGCGAGGCGGAAATCGGCGTGGCGGGCGGCGATGCGGGGCGGGTGGAACTCAAGCCCTTCAGAGGAAAGAGCCATGATCCGGTGCATGATTTCGGCGTTTGAAACCATTTCATCGCGAAGCGCAGAGGGCAGCGCCCGGCCGCCGGGTGGGCGAGAAGCGCCCGCCCGAGGGGGGCGGTCGGGCGCTGCCCGGCGTGCCGCCGGGCGGTTCCGGAATGGCTATGCGCGCTCTTTTCCACCCCTGAAATCCCCCTAGAACCTGCGCCCGAATTTCACCCGCAGCACGATCGCCGCAAGGTTCATCACCACGAGAAACGCCACCAGCACGATGATCGCCGCCGAGGTTTTCTCCAAAAACGCCCGTTCGGGGCTGTCGGCCCACAGGAAGATCTGCACCGGCAGCGCGGTGGCCGGCTCAAGGATCGAGCCCGGGATATCGACGATGAAGGCCACCATCCCGATCATCAGCAAGGGCGCGGTTTCGCCCAAAGCGCGCGCCATGCCGACGATGGCGCCGGTCAGCATGCCGGGCAGCGCCAGCGGGGCGACGTGGTGAAAGACGGTCTGCACCCGGGTCGCGCCGATCCCCAGCGCCGCCTCGCGGATCATCGGCGGCACCGCGCGCAGCGCCGCGCGCGAGGCGATGATGATCGTGGGCAGCGTCATCAGCGCCAGCACCAGCCCGCCCACCCGCGGCGAGGATCGCGGCAGCCCAATCAGGCCAAGGAAAACCGCCAGCCCCAGCAGGCCGAAAACGATCGACGGCACGGCGGCGAGGTTGTTGATGTTGACCTCGATGAAATCCGACCAGCGGCCTTTCTTCGCGAATTCCTCAAGGTATATCGCGGCCAGGATCCCCACCGGAAAGGACAGGGCGAAACACACCAGCAGCGTCATCGCGGTGCCGACAAAGGCGCTGGCGATACCGGCCAGTTCCGGTTCGCGCGAATCGCCGTTCAGAAAAAAACCGCGGTTGAACACAACCCGAACGTCACCGGCGTCGCGCAGCGCGCCGACCCAGCCCTGTTCCTTGTCCTTGAGCCGCCCCGGCGCGCCATGTTTCACGAACAGGTCCACCTCGTCCGAGGCGGGCAGCCACAGGGTCAGCGCGCCGCCAACTGCACCCGGGTCGGCTTGCACCGCATCGCGCAGCACCGCTTCGCCGCCGTGGCTGACCAGCCCGTAAAGCTTGCGCTTGTCCTTGCGCTTTTTCACCTCGGGGAAACGCGCCTTGAGCGCGGACTTGATCAGCTTGCCATAGTCCACGTCATTGGCGTCCAGCCCGTCGATCGCCTCGGCGGGCAGGGCCACTTCCAGCCGGATCTCGGTCGCGCGAAACGCCCCGGCCCCCAGCCAGCCGATCGAGCCGAGCATCGCCACCAGAAACCCCAGCGCCAGCAGGATCGCGCCGCGCCCGTACCAGCGAAACCGCGCTTCGGCGGCGTGGCGGCGGCGCAGGGCCGGGCTGCGCGAGGTGAAGTCGGGCAGGGCGGCTTGCGGCAGGGCGCGCTCGGCGGGCGCGCTATCGGGCGAAGGCTCAGTCATATTGTTCCTTGAAATGGCGCACGATCTTCTGGGCGATGACATTCAGCGCCAGCGTCACCAGGAACAGCAGCATCC
>WFVA01000091.1 GCA_015491895.1 Albidovulum sp.
GGCCGTGCACGCTGTCAAAGCGCAGGAGATGGGCGTTCGTCTCGACCGGGCCGAGATCGTTGATCGCCACCACCTCGATATCCTCGCGCCCCGATTCCACGATCGCCCGCAGAACGTTGCGCCCGATCCGGCCGAAACCGTTGATTGCTACCTTGATTGCCATGATTGGAACTCCCTTCGAGCTTCGCGCAAGGGCAGGGCCCTGCCATTCCCGCGCTACCTTGGGGAAATGGACGGAAAGTGCAAGCCCGTTTTGCCGGCGCGCGCGGCGGCGATCAGCGCCAGAAGGCGATATATTCGATCAGATCCAGCAGCTTTCGCCCCAGAAACCGCGGCAGATCGAGCCCGAGCCAGAAGCGATCGGCCACGAAAAGCGCCGCGAGAGCGAAGAGGAGAAGGAGCGCGATGCGGTTCGTCATGTGATCTCCTGGCCCTTTCATGCCGCCTTGCCGGGAAGGGGCGGCCGGCCCCTTCCCCTTTTGCCTGTGAAAGCTTAAGTAAGGGCAAACGCAATGCAAAGGAACAGCAAATGGCCGAAATCAAGGATCCCGAAAACACGCTCATCATCGAGCTGAAGGATGGCCCGGTGATCGTGGAGCTTCTCCCCGACGTGGCGCCCGAGCATGTGGCGCGCATCAAGGAGCTGGCGCGCGCAGGCGCCTATGACAACGTCGCCTTTCACCGGGTTATCGATGGCTTCATGGCCCAGACGGGCGATGTGCAGCACGGCGACATGGAGGACGATTTCAACCTTCGGCGCGCCGGCACCGGCGGCAGCGATCTGCCGGATCTGAAGGCGGAGTTTTCCAGCGTTCCCCATGATCGCGGCACGCTCGGCATGGCGCGCACCGCCGATCCCAACTCGGCCAACAGCCAGTTCTTCATCAATTTCGCCGACAATCACTTCCTCAACGGCCAGTATACCGTGTTCGGCCGGGTGATCGAGGGCATGGAGCATGTGGACAACATCGCCCGCGGCGAGCCCCCCGCCAATCCCGATCGCATGATCAGCGTCAAGGTGGCCGCCGATGCGCAAGAATGATCTGATCGCCGGCGCGATCTTCTTTCTCGGGGTGGCGATCGTGGGCGCCTATTTCGTCATGGTGCAGACGAAGGACGCCCATGCCGAGGATACCCCGGGGCCCAATCTGGTGCTCGAGATCGCCGGGTCCACGGAAGGGAAGATCGTGATCGATCTCCTGCCCCATGTGGCGCCCGAACATGTGAAGCGGGTGGTGGAGCTTGCGCGCGCGGGCGCCTATGACGGCGTCGCCTTCCACCGGGTGATCGATGGCTTCATGGCCCAGACGGGGGATGTGAAATTCGGCCGCATCGGCGGCGATCTCTCGATGGCGGGGCGGGGCGGCTCGGATCTGCCGGATCTGAAGGCTGAGTTTTCCAACGTGCCCTTCAAGCGCGGCACCGTGGGCATGGCGCGCTCGGCGAGCCCCGACAGCGCCAACAGCCAGTTCTTCATCATGTTCGCCCCGGCAGAGCATCTCAACGGCAAATACACCGTGTTCGGCCGGGTGATCGAGGGGCTCGACGTGCTCGACAGCATCAGAAAGGGCGATCCGGCGGCCAACGGCCTCGTGCGCGACCCCGATTACATCGCGAAGGCCCGCATCGCGGAATGATCGGCGCGCCCGGCGGGGGCGCGCCACGCCCGTGACGGGAAAGCCCGGACATTCCGGCATGGTGATGAGCAAACCGGCCCGCAACCGCCCGCAGAGCGCCGGCTTCAGAAGCTGAGCGCAATACTCTCCTCGCCAAGCACGGTCTTCACCGCCCGCCCCATGGCGCGCGCGCATTCCCCGACAAGCAGGAAATGCACCAGCGAGGGCGGCACGCCCTCGGCCATCTTCCCGCCGACAAGCATCTCCCATGTCCCGGGTTCGATCGAAAGGCGCTCGCTGCGGGCGGTAAGATGCCACTGCCCCCCTTCACGCTCGACGATGATCCGCCCGCCGTGGGGCATGGCCGATTCGAGGCACTGGATGAGCAGGAAGACAAGCTTCAGCTCGTCGCGCGCCGCCGCACCCTCCGCCAGCCAGTCGAGCGCGATGCGCCCCGAGCGCGCCAGCCCTTCGAGGATCGAGAGGATCTCGGCGCGCGCGATCGGCTGGCCACCATCGGCGCGGCCGAAGGCGATGCGGAAGAAGCGCACCCGGGCATTGGCGCTTTCCACGCTGTCGCGCAGCAGCGCGAATTCAGGGCCCTCGGGCAGGCCGGCGAGGCTCAGAAGCTCCAGCCCGTTGCCGATCGCGCCGATCGGGCTGATCAGATCGTGGCACAGGCGCGAGGCGACGAGCGCGGGGATATCATTGGCATGATCGGGCATGGGCTTTTTCATCCGTCTTGTAGTATCCTGATCGTTAACAAATGGTTTAGAAACGCCGGAGGCCCGCGATGGAGAATATCAACGACATTATCACGCCCGGCATGATCGTGCGCCACCCCGACCGCCCGGAATGGGGCCCGGGGCAGGTGCAATCCAGCATCAACGGCAGGATCACGGTGAATTTCCGCCACCGGGGCAAGGTGGTGCTCGACGGGCGGGTGATCGCGCTGATCCTGGTCGAGTGAGAGGGTTTCCATGCCCTGCAATGGTAAACCGGGGGCTCCCCGGCGGCAAGATCCGCCGCGCCGCGCGGCCGGGCGCGCAAGATGACGCAAGGGCGATGGCCGGCGCGGCCCCGCCACAGTTGCAATGCGGGCAGGCAGTGATTAGAAGGCCCTCCATGCCTTGGGGCAAGGGGCCGTCAGGCGGAACGCGGCACGCAGGGACAGCGAAACAGCGGCGATACTCATGCACAAGACACAGCCGAAATTCGAAACCCGCCTGGCTCAGGCTCCGCAGGACATCCGCGCCGCCCAGCGCCTGCGCTACCGGGTATTCGTGGACGAGCTCGGCGGCGATGGCCCGCTCGTCAATCACGCGGCGCTGCTTGAGGCCGATCGCCACGATCCCCATTTCGATCACCTCCTGCTCCTCGATCACAACCGCCCCGGCGAGGAGGATCCCGAGAATCCCGGCCGGAGGCTGCCGCCCGTCGTCGGGGTTTACCGGCTGTTGCCGGGCAGCCGGATGGCGGCCGCCGGCGGTTTCTATTCGGCGGCCGAATACGATCTGACGCCGCTTCTCGAGACCGGGCGCAACCTCCTCGAGCTCGGCCGCTCCTGCGTCCATCCCGATTACCGCGGCGGCACGGCCATGCTGCACCTGTGGAACGCGCTTGCCGATTACGTGCTCGGCAACGGCATCGAGATCATGTTCGGCGTCGCCTCTTTCCACGGCACCGATATCGAACCTCTGACACAGCCGCTTTCCTGGCTCCATGCCAATCACCTCGCCCCCGAGGATCTGCGCGTGCGGGTGCGCCCCGAGCATTTCCAGCCGATGGATCTGCTGCCCCCCGGCGAGATCGACCGCCGCGCCGCCATGCAGGCCATGCCGGCGCTGATCAAGGGCTATCTGCGCCTTGGCGGATATGTGGGGGAGGGGGCCTATGTGGATCACGCCTTCAACACCACCGATATCTGCCTTGTCATCGATACCGAGCGCATGAACGCCAGGAAGCGCGAATTCTACGTCAGGAAGGCCGGTGAATGAGCGTGGCGCCCGATGACTGGCTCTCCGCCGAACCACCCGCTTTGCGGATCGGCGCGCTTGGCTGGCTGCGGGTGCTGCGCCGGGGCATCCCCGTGGCGCTCGTGCTCTCCGGCGGGCTTGCGCTTCTCCTCGCGCTGCGCCTGATCGAGCGCCCGCTCCACGGCCAGCACCGCCCCTGGACCCCGTGGATCACCCAGGGTGTCTGCCACGCTACCCTGTGGCTCATGGGCATCCGCTGGCGCCGCCACGGGCAGCCCATGAAAGGCGGCGGCGCGATCGTTTCCAATCACGGCTCCTGGCTCGATATCTTCGCCCTCAACGCCGCCGACCGCATCTATTTCGTCGCCAAGGCGGAGGTTGCCGCCTGGCCGGTGATCGGCTGGCTCGCGCGCGCCACCGGCACCGCCTTCATCCGCCGCCGCCGCCAGGATGCAAAGGCCCAGACCGCGCTGTTCATCGCCCGCCTGAAGGCCGGCCACAGGCTGCTGTTCTTCCCCGAGGGCACCTCGACGGACGCCCTGCGCATCCTCCCCTTCAAGCCCACCCTCTTCCAGGCCTTCTTCGCCGAGGGCCTGCGCGAGGAACTGCGCATCCAGCCCGCCACCGTGATCTACCACGCCCCCGAGGGCGAGGATCCGCGCTTCTACGGCTGGTGGGGCGAGATGGATTTCGCCTCCCATCTGCTGAAGGTGCTCGCAGCCCCCCGCCAGGGCAGCGTGGATGTGGTGCTGCACGCGCCGCTGCGGGTGGCCGATTTTCCCGATCGCAAGGCGCTCGCCGCCGCCTGCGAATCCCGCGTGCGCGAAAGCTTCGATCAATATCTGCCCGCCCCCGCGCGCCGCGCCGTCGAGGCCCGCTGATTATCTCTGGTCCGCAAATATCCCCGCCGGAGGCATGAAATCTCAATCCCGGCGGCAATCACATGGCCCGCGCCTCAGTTGTTCATCGCCTGCGGCAGCCAGGTGACGATCCCGGGAAAAAGCGTGATCAGCACCACCCCAAGGAGCAGCAGCAGGAAGAAGGGGAAGGCGGCACGGGCGATGCGCAGGATGTCGATCCCCGTCAGCCCCTGGATCACGAAGAGATTGAAGCCGACGGGGGGCGTGATCTGGCTCATCTCCACCACGATCACCAGATAGATGCCGAACCACAGGGGATCGATCCCCACCGCCGTCACCATCGGCATGATGATCGAGGTGGTGAGCACCACCACGGAGATGCCGTCGAGGAAGCAGCCGAGCACGACGAAGAAGATCGTCAGCACCACGAGAAGCGCATGGGGCGAAAGCTGCATCGAGGCGATCCAGGCGGCGAGGTTGCGCGGCAGGCCGATGAAGCCCATGGCGGTGGAAAGGAAGGCGGCGGCCAGCAGGATGAAGGCGATCATGGCGCTGGTGCGCGTGGCGCTCATCACCGCCTCCCAGAAGAGCCTGCGGCTGAAGCTCCCCGTGGCGGCTGCGAGAATCACCGAAAGCACCACCCCGAGCGCGGCGGCGTCGGTGGGGGAGGCGACGCCGGTGTAGATCGAGCCGATCACCCCGAGGATCAGCAGCGCCACCGGAATGAGCCGGCGCGAGGCATGGAGCTTCTCGCGCAGGGTGGCGCGGTCCTCCCCGGCCGGGATCAGCTCCGGGTTCAGAAGCGCGCGCAGGCCCACATAGCCCGCAAACAGCACCACCAGCATCAGCCCCGGCAGAACCCCGGCGATGAACAGCCGCGCGATGGATTGCTCTGTGGCCACGCCATAGACGATCAGGATGATCGAGGGCGGAATGAGGAGGCCGAGCGTTGCCGAGCCCGCCAGCGTGCCGATGATGAGGCGCTCCGGGTAGCCCCGCTTCTCCAGCTCCGGCACCGACATCCGCCCGATGGTGGCGGCGGTGGCGGCCGAGGAGCCGCTGACGGCGGCGAAGATCGCGCAGCCCAGCACATTTACGTGCAGAAGCCGCCCCGGCACCCGCCCGAGCCAGGGCGCGAGGCCCGAGAACATGTCGTCCGCAAGGCGGGATCTCAGCAGGATCTCCCCCATCAGGATGAAGAGCGGCAGCGCCGCGAGCGCCCAGGAATGGCTGTGGCCCCAGAACGTGGTGGCCAGCACCAGCCCGGCAGGCGCATTTGAGAAGAAGACGATCGAAACCAGCCCCACGAGGGCAAGCGAAACCGCAACCCACACCCCGGCGGCGAGAAGCGCGATCAGGACGGCAAACAGGAGCGCGGCAAGCAACGGATCCGACATCGCCCTAAACCTCCTCGGGGGTGCGCAGGGTGGGCCGCCCGGCGCGGATGTCGGAGATCACGAGATCGATGAGGGCGATCAGGAAGATCACCAGCCCCAGCGCCATCACGCTCTGCGGGATCCAGAGCGGAATCGGGATGATGCCCGGCGAAAGATCGTTGTAGCGCCAGCTTTCGCCGATCAGCTGCACCACGTAGCGCAGGAGATAGGCCACGAGAAGCGCCGCCAAGGCGCTCACCGCCACTTCGAGCCAGAGCGCAACACGCGCCGGCAGGCGCCCGGTCAGAAGCGTGACACGGATATGCCCGCCCGCGCGCAGGGTTGGCCCGAGCGCGAGGAAGGTGGCGGCGGCAAGCATGAAGCCGGCGAAATCGGCATAGGAGGGGATTGTCCAGCTGTAGCCGGGGCCGAGCAGGCGGGCGGTGATATTGAGCAGGATCTGGGCACTCACGATGAGGCAGATGCCGATGATGCAAAGCCCGGCGATCGCCGCCGCAACCCCATAGAGCCGATCGAGAAAACGGCGCATCTTCCCCTTCCCCCCTGAAATACGCGTGAAATACGATTGTCAGACAGAAAAACGGGCGGCCCGCAGAGGGGCCGCCCGCACATGGCTCACTGCATGTAGGCCTCGAGGATGGATTTGGCCTGATCGGAGGCCCCGGCCTTCCAGCCTTCGAGCATCTCGGCGCCGATCTTCTTCAGCCCCGCCATCAGCTCCGGGCTCGGCTCGGCGATGATCATGCCGTTGTCGGCCATGATCTTCGTCTTGGCCTCGGCCTCTGCCTTCGACATCTCCCAGCCGCGCTTCTCGGCATCGGCCGCCGCCTTCAGCACCGCTTCCTGCACCGCCGGATCGAGGCGATCGAAGGCGCGCTTGTTCACCACCACGATGTTCTTCGGGATCCAGGCGTTGATCGGGGTGTAGTGGGTGAGGAAATCCCAGGCCTTGGAATTGGCGCCGGTGGAGGGCGAGGTGATCATCGCTTCCACCTGGCCGGTGCTGAAGGCCTGGGGGATGTCGGGCGCTTCCACCTGCACCGGCGAGGCGCCGGCGAGGCGGGCGAATTCCTCGAGCGTGGCGTTATAGGCGCGGAAGCGCAGCCCCGAGAGATCCTTCACGCTGTTGACCTTGTTCTTGGTGTAAAGCCCCTGCGCCGGCCAGGGCACGGAGAAGAGCGGCATCAGCCCCTGCTTTTCAAGAAGCGCCGTCACCACGGGCTTCTGCGCCGCCCAGAGCCGCGCGGCATCGTCATAGGAAGTGGCGAGGAAGGGCAGGCTGTCCACCCCGAAGGCGGGATCCTCGTTGGAAAGGCGCGAGAGGAAGAATTCGCCGATCGGCACCTGCCGGCTGCGCACGGCGTTCTTGATCTCCGCATGGGGGAAGAGCGAGCCTGCCGAATGCACCTTGATCTCGAGCGCGCCGTCGGTGGCCCTGGCCACGTCTTCGGCGAATTGCGCGATGTTCTGTGTGTGGAAGGTGGCATCGCCGTAGGGGGTGGGCATGTCCCACGTCTCGGCGGCGGCGGGGCCGGCCAGCGCCAGCGCGGCGGCGAATACGGCATGATGGATCTTCATCGTCTCACTCCTTGTCGGTTTCGGGTTGTTATTCCTTTACGTTGACAATTTGTCAGCGTTTTGCACATAAATCAACAGATTTTACGATTCCAGCATGGTGGAAAGCGCAATGGCGGCCAAGCAGCAGGGCAGGTGGCAGTTCTGGATCGATCGCGGCGGCACCTTTACCGATGTGGTGGCGCGCCGGCCCGATGGCAGGCTCGAGAGCCTGAAGCTTCTGAGCGAGAACCCCGGGCAATACGAGGATGCGGCCGTCGAGGGCGTGCGTCGGACGATGGGGCTCGGGGCCGGAGAGGCGATTCCCGAAGGGCGGATCGAAGCGGTCAAGATGGGCACCACGGTGGCCACCAACGCGCTTCTCGAGCGCAAGGGCGAGGATGTTTTCCTCCTGATTACCAAGGGTTTCGGCGATCTTCTTCGCATCGGCTACCAGAACCGCCCGCGCCTTTTCGATCTCGAGATCAGGCTGCCGGAGCTTCTCTATCGCGATGTCGCGGAGGTGCCCGAGCGGCTCGATGCGAAGGGCCGCGTGCTCACCCCGCTTGACGAGGATACTGTGCGCACCAGCCTGCAAAGCGCCTATGAAAAGGGCTTTCGCGCCGTGGCCATCGCCTTCCTGCATGCCTGGCTCAACCCCGCCCATGAGGCGCGCGCGGCCGAGATCGCGCGCGAGATCGGCTTCACCCAGGTTTCCACCTCGGCCGAGACCTCGCGCCTCATCAAGCTGGTGGGGCGGGGCGATACGACGGTGGTGGACGCCTATCTCTCGCCGATTCTGCGCCGCTATGTGGAGCGCGTCGCGGCGGCGCTCGATGTGGGGCAGGGGGGCGCGGAGCGGCTCTTCTTCATGCAATCAAGCGGCGGGCTCACCGAGGCGCGCCTCTTTCAGGGGAAGGACGCGATCCTTTCCGGCCCCGCCGGGGGGGTGGTGGGCATGGTCAAAACCGCCACCGCGGCCGGATTTGATCGCCTGATCGGCTTTGACATGGGCGGCACGAGCACCGATGTCTGCCACTGGGCCGGCAGCTTCGAGCGCAGCTTCGAAACGGAAGTGGCGGGTGTGAGGATGCGCGCGCCGATGATGGATATTCACACCGTGGCGGCGGGCGGGGGCTCGATCCTTTCCTGGCGCGACGGGCGCTACCAGGTGGGCCCAGAAAGCGCCGGCGCCGATCCCGGCCCGGCCTGCTACCGGCGCGGCGGCCCGCTCACGGTGACGGATTGCAACGTGATGCTCGGCAAGCTCGCGCCCGGGCACTTCCCGCATGTGTTCGGCCCCGACGGCGATCAGCCGCTTGACGCGCAGGTGGTGCGGGCGAAATTCGAGGCCCTCGCCGCCGAAATCGCCCGCGATACCGGCCGCGCGCCGCTCAGCCCCGAGGAAACCGCCGCCGGCTTCCTCGAGATCGCGGTGCGCAACATGGCCAATGCGGTGAAGAAGATCAGCGTCGAACGCGGCCATGACGTGACCCGCTACACGCTCTGCTGCTTCGGCGGCGCGGGCGGGCAGCACGCCTGCGCGGTGGCCGATCTTCTGGGGATCGACAGCGTGTTCATCCATCCGCTGGCCGGCGTGCTCTCGGCGCTCGGGATCGGGCTCGCGGCGGTGCGCGCCATGCGCGAGATGCAGGTGAACCGGCCGCTAGACGAATTGAAGAAAATCACCCAGGATATTGAAAACCTGAAAGAAGAGGCTATTGAAGAGGTGGCCGGGCAGGGGGTTGGCCGCGCCCGCATCCGCACCGAGGCGCGCGCCCATCTGCGCTATGAGGGCTCGCACCAGGCGCTCGAAGTGCCGCTCGGCGCGGCCGGGGAAATGGCCGCCGCCTTCGCCGCCGCGCATGAAGCCCGCTTCGGCTTCGCCGCGCCCGATCGCGCCCTGCTGATCGAGATGATCACCATCGAGGCGATCGGCGAGACGGAACCAGTGCCGCAAAACCTCGCTCATGACATCAGGAATGATGCGCAACCAATAGATAAAACACATATATTCGCCGATGGAAAACAGCAGGAAAGCCCTATCTACCGGCGCGAGAGCCTGCCCCCCGGCGCCACCGTCAAGGGCCCCGCGATCATCACCGAGGCCACCGGCACCAATATCGTCGAGCCCGGCTGGCAGGCGCGGGTGGATGATCTGGGCAATCTGATCCTTGAGCGCCACGCGCCGCGCAAGGCCGTGCGCGCCATCGGCACGGATGTGGATCCGGTGATGCTCGAGGTGTTCAACAATCTCTTCATGTCGATCGCCGAGCAGATGGGCTCGACGCTCGCCAACACCGCCTATTCCGTCAACATCAAGGAGCGCATGGATTTTTCCTGCGCGCTGTTCGATGCGGCGGGCAATCTGGTGGCCAATGCGCCCCATGTGCCGGTGCATCTGGGCTCGATGAGCGAAAGCGTGCGCACCATCGCCCGCCTCAATGCCGGCCGGATGAAGCCCGGCGATGCCTACATGCTGAACGCCCCATTCAACGGCGGCACCCATCTGCCGGACGTGACCGTGATCACCCCGGTATTCGATCGCGCCGGGCGCGAGATCCTCTTTTACGTGGGCTCGCGCGGCCATCACGCCGATATCGGCGGCAAGACCCCGGGCTCCAACCCGCCCGACAGCACGCGGATCGAGGAAGAGGGCGTGGTGATCGACAATTTCAGGCTCGTCGAGGGCGGGCGGCTGCGCGCGGCCGAAACCCGCGCGCTCCTTGCCTCCGGGCCATGCCCCTGCCGCAACATCGATCACAACATCGCCGATCTCGAGGCCCAGGTGGCGGCCAATGCCACCGGCATCCACGAGATCCTGAAGATGGTGGACGATTTCGGGCTGGAAACGGTGCAGGCCTACATGAAACACGTGCAGGACAACGCCGAAGCCAGCGTGCGCCAGGTGATCGGCCGCCTTTCGGACGGCAGCTTCGATTACGAGATGGATTCGGGCGCGCATATCCGGGTGAAGATCCGCGTCGATCGCGCGGCGGGCGAGGCGGTGATCGATTTCACCGGCACCAGCGCGCAGCAGCCTGGCAATTACAACGCGCCGCTTTCGATCTGCCGCGCTGTGGTGCTCTATGTTTTCCGTACGCTGGTGGGCAAGGATATCCCGCTCAATGAAGGCTGCCTGAAGCCCCTGCGCATCATCGCCCCCGAGGGCAGCATGATCAATCCGCGCTACCCGGCCGCCGTGGTGGCGGGCAACACGGAGGTGAGCCAGGCGATCTGCAACTGCCTCTTCGGCGCGCTCCATGCGCTCGCGGGTTCGCAGGCCACCATGAACAATTTCACCTGGGGCAACGAGGCCTTCCAGAATTACGAAACCATCGCCGGCGGGGCAGGGGCGGGCCCGGGCTTTGAGGGCGCCAGCGCCGTCCATACCCACATGACCAACACGAGGATGACGGACCCGGAGGTGCTCGAAAGCCGCTTCCCCGTGCGCATCGAGGAATTCTCGATCCGCCGCGGCTCGGGCGGCGCGGGGCGCTGGCGCGGCGGCGATGGCGTGATCCGCCGGCTGCGCTTCCTCGAGCCCGTCACCGCAACCGTGCTGAGCGGCCACCGCCGCGTGCCGCCCTTCGGCGTTGACGGCGGCGCGCCGGGGGCGACGGGCGTCAACCGCGTGATCCGCGCCGATGGCCGGGTGGAAACCCTTGGCAGCAATGCGCAAGTGGAGATGGCGGCGGGCGATGCCTTCGAGATGCTCACCCCGGGCGGCGGCGGCTGGGGCAGGCCGCAGGGTCAGGCGTATCCGCGTCCTGAATGGGTAGCAAAACCCTGAAACAGCACCACCATTCCTGCGCTTCGGCGCCTGTTCAGGAAGCCGGCATGCCTGCCTGTGAGCGCGGGATTGACGGGCCCCCGAGCCCGGGCGCCAGCTACCTGCCCGTTGGCGCGAGGGCAGGCCGGTCGCAAGGCGCCGGCGGGGCTCCCCTGGCCTGAACGCACAGGATCGCGAGCGGATCCCGATCGGGGCGGGATCAATGCCCCGCCCCCTTGGGCCTGCGCGACAGGCTGGATATGCCGAAATCATCCAGTATGGCATACATTCCCGGCAGAACGAACAGCACGATCACCGAGGCCGAAAGCAGCCCGAAGGCGAGGCTGGCCACCAGCGGGATCAGGATCTGCGCTTGCAGGCTGGTTTCGGTCAGGATCGGCAGAAGGCCCGCGAATGTGGTCAGCGATGTCAGGAAGATGGGCCGGAATCGCACCCGCGCCGCCCGCGCCGCCGCCTCGGCGACACCGCCGCTCGTGCCGTGCTCGTGCTTGACGAAATCCACCAGCAGGATCGAATTGTTGACCACGACCCCGGCGAGCGCAACGAACCCGAGCATCGAGGGCATGGAAAAATCCAGGCCCATCGCAAGATGCCCCCAGATCGGGCCGATCAGCGAGAAGGGGATGATCAGCATCACCACCACCGGCTCCACATAGGAGCGGAACTGGAGGCTGAGCAGGAGGAACACCCCGACAAGCCCCACGGCAAAGCCCTTGAGCATTGATTTCTGGGTTTCCGTGGCCTCGGCGCGCTGGCCCTCCACCTCCAGCGCAAGCTCGGGGTAGCGCTCCAGCAATCCCGGCAGAAAGCGGCTCAGGGTATCCGAGACGATGGCATTGGCATTGGCGATGCCGGTATCGATCACCCCCTGCACCGTCACCGTTCTCCGGCCGTCCTCGTGATTGATGCGGGCATGGCCCCTATCGGTCGTGACCGTGGCGACCACATCAAGAGGTATGGTGGTGCCGTCGGGCCGGATCACATCGAAATCATCGAAACTGCGCAATTCGCTCCTGTCGTCGTCCGACAGGATGGCATTGACCTCGAGCGAACGGCCATCCACCTGCAGCTCGTCGGTCGTCACGCCGCTGTAGGCGGCGCGCAGCTGATCGGCGATCAGGCCGGCGGTGACCCCCATCGGCTCGGCGGCATCGGTCAGGGTGATCTGCAGTTCGCGCTTTCCCGGGCGCAGATCGTCCATTACCGATGTCACCCCCTGATAGCGCCACAGCCAGTCCTGCAATTCGACCGAGGCCGCCTTGAGCTGCCCGAGATCTTCTCCCTTGAGACGCATGTCGATGTCGATGCCGGCGGGGCCGATGGTCGGCTCGTCGTATTTCAGCGCGATCACGTCGGGGATCGGGCCGACGATGGCGCGCCAGCGGGCCATCACCTCATTGGGCCGCACGCTGCGGATGGTGGAGGGCAGCAGGTCCACGCTGACGGTCGCCACATGGGCACCGCTTTCAAAGGCGTCGCGGTTGACGCCGTAGAAAACGGTGACGTGACGGACGAGATCGGCGCCGTCCGGCTGATCGGGGGACATTTCCTCATTGACCTGCCCGATCCCCGCCACCAGGCGCGCCACCACCTCCTCGGTGCGTTCGGCAGGCGCGCTCTGGGGCAGGAGCACGCGGGCCACCACGACATCGCCATCCAGTTCGGGAAAGGCGGTGAACTTGAGCCAGCCGCCGGCCAGCATCGCCGCCGAAACGAGCAGGACCGCGAGCGTCAGGCCGGTGACCGCATAGCGCCGGCGAACGCCGAAATCGACCAGCGGACCGACCAGCCGCTCGCGTATGTATTCGATGGCCCGATCAACCCGGTGGCGCATCCCGCCCTCGCGCCGCGGGGCCTCGAGGCTGTGCAGCAGATGGTGGGGCAGAATCAGGAAAGCCTCGATCAGGGATACCGTCAGCACGAACAGCATCACAACCGGCACCACCCGCAGCACCATCCCCAGATTGCCCTGGAGAAAGGCCAGCGAACCGAAGACCATCGCCGTCGTCAGGAACGAGGCCAGCACGTTGGGAAATACCTGAAGCGCGCCCTGGATCGCGGCTTCAACGGGTTTCAGCCCCTGCTCGCGCCTGCGGGCGATGTTTTCGGCTATGACGATGGCGTCATCCATCAGCAGGCCGATGACAACGAGCAGCCCCAGCGTCGTCATGAGGTTCAGCGAATAGCCCACCAGCGCCATCAGCGCGATGCCGCCTGCCAGCGATACCGGCAGCCCCATCGCCACCCAGAAGGAAAATCTGAGCCCGAAGAACAGCCAGAGCACCAGGAAAACCAGCGCCAGCCCCTGGATGCCGTTCACCACGACCAGCTTGAGGCGGTCGCGCACGACGGAAGCGCCGTCGGAGACGATTTCCAGGCTGACGTCCTGCGGCAATCGCGCGCGTTCCCGGGCAACGAAGCTCTTGAGCGCATCGACCACGACGAGGCTGTCCTCGGCGCGGGTCTTGCTCACATCGAGAATGGCGGCCGGGCGGCCGTCGAACTGGATGCGGTCATTGTCATGGACGAAGCCGCGGGAGATGGTGGCGATTTCTCCGAGCCGCACACGCCCGCCGTCCGGGGTGGCAATCAGCACCAGATCGGCCAGTTCCCCGGGTGTGCGGCGCTCCTCGGCAACGCGGATCAGGAGCGTTTCGTCGCGGCTTTCGATGCTGCCGGCGGGAAGATCGATCGAGGCGGCCTCCATTGCCCGCGCCACGTCAGAGACGGAAAGCCCGAGGCGCTGCAGGGCTTCCATATGCAGCGCAACGCGCAATTCCGAAGTGGCGAATCCCCGGATCTCGACCTGCGGGATGATGCCGGTCCGCAACATGCGTGTGCGCAGATCATCGGCCAGCTCCTGCAATTCGGGCCGGGACTGGGGGCCGGTGAGGGCAACCGAGGCAACGAATTCCGTCAGCCCGAGAGAGCGGATTCGGGCAGGCTCCGCGCGGTCTGGAAAATCGTCTATGGCGTCGATCTCGGCGCGGATGTCGGCGCTGAAACTCTGAAAGTCCGCCCCCTCGCGCATCCTGACCACCGCGCGGGCCAGCCCTTCCCGCGCTTCGCAGGAGTGGGTTTCGATATCGGTCACCGCATCGAGCGCGCTCTCGATCCGCTCGCAGATCGCGCTTTCGACATCTTCCGGCCGCGCTCCGGGATAAACGACGCTGATCTCGACCTCGTCCGGCGGAGCCTTGGGAAAGGTCTCCCGCAGCAGCGACGGCCCCGCCAGAAGGCCTGTGAGCAGCAACAGGATCATCAGCAGATTGGCCGCCGTCGGGTGGTTGACGAAATAGCGGATCATTTCCTGCGCTCCGCCATGCCGCCGGCGGATTGCGCCGCCAGGCGTTTCTCGAGGGCTTCATCGCGCACCGGCGCCAGAAGCTGGCCCGGGATCCGTGGCGACAGATCGCTGACAATCAGGCGCATTCCCGCCTCCAGCCCCTCACCGATCAGCGCCACCTGATCCTGCGCCCGCAGGATCGTGACAGGCAGCAGGCGCAGGCGGTTTTCGTCATCCGCGATCATGACCCGGCCTTCATGCACGGCGCTGCGCGGCACGATGATGCCGCTGCGGCCGGGGGCGGAGAGGACAGCCTCGACGAACATCCCCTTCGTCAGAGGCGGGCGCAGCCCCGGCCTGGCGGAGGAATAGGCGTTGTCCACGCGCAGGATCACGCCAAGCGTCCCGGTCTTCTGATCCACGGTATCGCTCAGCCGATCGACCTGCGCCGGCCAGATCAGCTGCCTGCCGCCCAGCTCCAGCCGCACCTCGGCCCGCAGCCCCATCGCCCTCAGCTGTTCGCCGAGCCGCACCGGATCGAGAAGATGGTCGCCCTCGGCGGAAGGGCTGGTGAGCGCGCTCATCTCGGAAAGCGATATCCTGACCTCGACCTCGGCCGCATCGATGCCGTCGAATATCGCCACCAGCTGGCCCTGGCGCACGAACTGGCCGATTTCCACCTCCTCCTTCGCCACCCGGGCGGTGAAGGGCAGGGTGAGCTCGGTGCGCTCGAGATTGAGCCTGGCGGCTTCCAGCGCCGCCTTGTAGACGTTGATCTGCTCCACCAGAACCTGGCGCTGCGTGGGAATCAGGGAAATTGCGTTTTCGAGCGTCAGCACCTTCTGGCGCTGCGCAAGCCATGCGGCGCGGGCGGCATCCAGCGCCGTGGCGCTTGCCGCCCCGCGCTCGACCAGCCGGGCGATACGGTCACGATCGGCGGTGCGGATCTCCAGCAGCTTGCGCTCCAGCTCCAGCGCGGCCTTCTGGTTGCTCTCCGATAATTCCAGCTCCTCCAGTTTCGCTTCGGTGGCGCGGACATTGGCCTCCGCCTGGGCGACGGCAAGCGAATAATCCGCCTTCGAGAGGCGCAGAAACACCTTTCCTTCGGGCAATATGCTGCCGGTTTCGAGCCCCGGATCCAGCCATTCCACGGTGCCGCCGACCTCTGCCACCGCTTCGAAGACCCGCGCCGGGCGCACCAGCCCGTTTCCGATGACGCGCGGGGGCAGGCTGGCCGGGGTCACCTCGACAAAACGCACGGGCACGGCCCGTTCGGCGATGTCGATGCGCGCAGGTTCAGGGCGGTTGGCCACGGCATAGGCGAGAAAGCCCGCGCCGAGCGCTGCCAGGGGCAGGGCGATGACGATCAGTTTCAGGGCAGGTCTCATTGCGTGGCCTCCTGATGGTTGCCGGTGGTGCTCCGGGGCGGATTCTCGAAGGCGCGCAGCAGAAGCTCCAGCATGCGCGCCCCGTCCTTCACCGGATCGCCGCGCTTTCCCGAAAGGATCATGCGCAGCACGAGATTCTGGATCAGGCCCAGCAGCAGGCCGGCCGCGTCGTCGGGGTCTGTCCCGGGGGCGAAGCGGCCGCAGCGCACGGCGCTGGCGACTTCGGCCGAAAGGCGGGCATGAAAGCCCGACATGGCGCCAAGAACCCTCTCGCGCAGCGGAGCGAGGCTGGCATCATGGCACCGCAGCAGCACCATGTCGGGGAGGGCGGGTATCTCCACGATCAGCCGCAGGTGATCCAGGACCTGCCGCCGGATGCGGCCGACGGGCGACGCGATCTCCGCCTGCACGCGCGCGAGATTGGCGGCGATGCGTCCGGCGATGTCCTCGCCGATCGCGGCCCAGATATTGCGCTTGTTGCGGAAATGCTTGTAGAGCGCGGGCTGGCTGATCCCGAGACGGGCCGCGATCATTCCGGTGGATACGTTCTCCGGGCCGACCTCCGCGGCCAGCTCGAGCGCCGCGCGGATGATCTCCTCGCGCCGGGTGCCGGCACGGGATTCCCTGCGCGACGGATCATGTGCCGGCCTGATTTCGTTCACGCCCCGTCCTCCCCGTTTCGCCCGGGCCCCGCCGCATCGGGCCGGGCTTTCCAGGCCACGAATGAGATGACGGCCCAGAAGCCCGTGCGCAGCCCCAGCGCGCCGACGGTGCGCCCGGCATAAGCGCCGCCGGTGGCCACATGCAGCGCGAATCCCATCGCGATGAGCACCGTGCCCGCGAAAATGGCAAGCGCCAGCCCCGGCGCCCATGCGGCGCCCCGCCACAGCCCGAACCCGGCCGCGACATAGGCGAAGCCTGCGAGAAAGTTGAACCACAGCACGAAGGGGACAACGGCCCCCGCCGCGTCGCGGGCCGATTGCGGGCCGAACAGGACCGACCCGCCGGAAAAGATGGTCAGGACCCCGAAGGCCATCCCGGCCAGGCCCAGGATCCGGACAACGGGCGAAACGGAGCGGCCCGGAGACGGGCGAGATGTGTGTGACATTGATGATCTCCTGTCCAGGATGCGGAATGTATGTGGAGAAGCGATGCGGCCACGGCATGATCGGCCCCGGCCGCATTCCGAACAATTCTGCCTGCTGTCCGGCCGGCCCTCCCGTCAGCCCCCGTCACCGGCCCGGGAGATTCCGATCGCCAGGGTGATCGTGGCCAGGAGGATCGAGGCGGCCCCCAGGATCACGAGGAAGGGGGGAAGGCCCAGATAGACCTCGGAGAGGATCCCCAGGGGCATCAGCAGCCCCCCAAGGGCCAGCCATGAGGCCCATTTCGCCTGCGTTGCGGGGATATCCAGCTTCAGCAGCACCAGCCCGAAGACGATATTGAGCAATGCAAACAGATTGCCGTGGACATGGGCAAGGCGGGATTGGAAATGCGGCCCGCTGGCGTATTGGGCGATCCACTCTTCCTTGCCCGGCGCGAAATCGCGCAGATAGATCAGCACGAAGCCATAGAGCATGAAAAAGGCCATGACCCAGAGGCCGATCAGAATATTCGTCTTTCCGTATCGTGCAGACATGATCCGGCTCCTTTCGCGAATTGGATGATATCCTTTCGGGCGTGAGTTATAGGCCTATAACCTCTTCCCCAATAGGTCAGGATGTCGCACCGCCGGCCGGCGGCGCCATTGATCGGTTGCACGGACGCCAGGCGAGAGGGGCGGGGCGCGGAGGCGGGCGGGGGATCGCTCAGCGCTCGAGGAAATATGTCTTGTGTATTTTCTCGCGCAGGGAAAATCCCCGTGCCTCGAGATCCTTCACCAGCGCCGATACCTTTGCTGCGCCGATGATATGGGGGTGAAGCTCGAGGATGAGGGCCCGCACCCCTTCGAGATCGGCCACGGGCAGGATTTCTTCCTCCGCGCCCTCCATGCCAACCATCACGCGGAAAAGCGCTCCGGCGCCCCCGTTCAAGCGCATAATATGTATTATGTAAATATTATCCATGGACCGCCAGCAGGAAATCCAATGGCAAGACAATGGGATGCGCTTGGAACCTGCGGCACAGGATCAATCCGAGAAATCACGCGCTCTTCTCCTTCACGCGGAAAACGATCAGGTAAAGCACCGGCACGAAGATCAGCGTAATCGCCGTTCCGAGGATGATCCCGCCCATCAGCGCATAGGCCATGGGCCCCCAGAAGACCTGATGCGAGATCGGGATGAGCGCGAGGCTCGCGGCCGAGGCCGTGAGCACGATCGGGCGGGCGCGCGTCAGCGTGGCGTCCACCACCGCCTCCCAGGGCTTCTCGCCGCGCCGGCGCAGCGCCTCGATGCGATCCACGAGGATGATCGAATTGCGGATCAGGATGCCGCCGAGCGCGAGAGCGCCGAGGATCGCCACGAAACCGAGCGGCTTGTGGGCCAGAAGCAGCGCCGCCACCACGCCAGACAGCCCGAGCGGCGCCACGGAGAGCACGATCAGCGCGAGGCGGAAGCTCTGCATCTGGATCATCACCAGGGTGATGATGATCATCACCATGAACGGCGCCACGGCGACGATCGGCGCCTGGGATTCAGCGCTTTTCTCCACCGTTCCGCCCACCTCGATCCTGTATCCCTCGGGCAGCCTGCGGGCGAAATCATCGATCTTCGGGGCCAGATCCTGCACGATGGTGGCCGGCTGATCCTGCGTGGCGATCGCGGCCTGAACGGTAACAGTGGGCATGCGGTTGCGCTGCACCACCATGGGCTGTTCTGTTTCGTAGCGCAGCTGCGCGACGCTCGAAAGCGGCACCGCGTCGCCCGTGGGCGTGTGGATCTGGAGATTGAGGAGCGAATCGATCGATGTCGAGGCTTCGCGGCTGCCGCGCGCGATGATCCTGATGAGATAGGTGTGATCGCGCAGCATGGTGACGATCTTGCCGTCATAGATCGTGTTCAGCGCATCGGCGATGTCGCGGGAAGTGAGATTGAGCTTGCGCGCCTTGTCCTGCAGGATATCGACCCTGACAACCCGCGCCGGCGCGTTCCAGTCGAGCGCCACGCTTTCGAGGCGGTCGTCGCCGGCGACGATGGCGGCAAGATCGCGCCCGAGATCGCGCACCTTGGCGATATCCGGCCCCGAAAGGCGATATTGCACCGGCCTGCTTACGGGCGGGCCGATGGCGAGGAGCTTCACCAGCACGTCGATATCGGCGAAATCCTCGCGCACGATGCGCTTGAGATCGGCGCGCAGCCTGTCGCGCGCCTCCAGATTGCGGGTCTGGATAACGATCTGGCCGAAATTGGGCGCCGGCGTGACCGGATCGAAGGCGAGCAGGAAGCGCGGCGCGGAGCGGCCGATATAGCTCGTATAGTAGCGCACCTCCGCCCTGCCCTTCAGATTCTCCTCCATGGCCCGGATCCGGCGCGCCGTTTCCTCGATTGAGGCGTTTTCGGGCAGGGTCATGTTGACGATCAGCTCCGGGCGATCGGAATCGGGGAAGAATTGGCGTTCGACGAAGCGCAGCCCGTAGAGGCTGGCGGCGAAGACGGCGAGCGTTATGGCCAGCGTGAGCCAGCGCATCCGCATGGCGCCCAGAAGCACGGCGCGAAAGAGGCGCAGCGCGCGCCCCGGCCCGGCATGGGCGCTCTTCAGCTTTTTCGGCAGCACGGTCGCGCCGATCAGCGGGCTGAACAGCACCGCCACCACCCAGCTCACCAGAAGCGAAACCGCGATCACCACGAAAAGCGAGAAGGTGAATTCCCCGGCCGCGGAATCGTTGAGCCCGATCGGGATGAATCCGGCAACCGTTATCAGCGTGCCCGAAAGCATGGGAAAAGCGATGGTGCGCCAGGCATAGGAGGCCGCCTCGCGCCGGCTCTCGCCCTTCTCGAGGCGCGAGATCATGCTTTCGACGGCGATCATCGCGTCATCCACCAGAAGCCCGAGCGCGATGATGAGCGCCCCGAGCGAAACCCGCTGCAGCGTGATCCCGTATTCCTTGATGATCACGAAAGTGATCGCCAGGGTGAGCGGCACCGCCACCACCACCACGAGCCCCGCCCGCAGGCCCACCGCCACGAGGCTCACCAGCATCACGATCGCCACCGCCTCGAACAGCGCCCGGGTGAAACGGCCGACGGCAGTTTCCACGATCTTCGGCTGATCGGAAACCTTGTGCACCTCGATACCCACCGGCAGCCTTGCCCGCACCCGTTCGATCAGCCGATCGAGGGTCTGGCCGAATTTTATGATATTGCCCCCCTTGCGCATCCCCACCCCAAGGCCGATCGCCTCCTCGCCGTTGAACTTCACGATCTCGCCCGGGGGCGTGCGGTAGCCGTGGCGGATGGTGGCCACATCGGTGAGGCGGAAGAAGCGATCCCCGACGCGCAGATTCACATCCTCGAGGCTCTGCGCATCGCGAAACTGCCCCCCTACCCGCACGATCACCCGCTCCGCGCCCGCCTCGATCACCCCCGCCGGCACGATCGCGTTCTGCGCCGCCAGCGTGGCCAGCACCTGCTGCTCGCTCACCTGCAGGGCCGCCATCTTCTCGGGCGCGAAATCGAGATAGACGACCTCTTCGCGATCCCCGAAGATCTCCACCTTGCCCGCATCCTCGAGCTGCTGGATCTCGCGCTTCACCTCCTCGACGAAATCGAGAAGCTCGCGCGGGCTGTAGCCATCGGCGGTGAAGGCATAGACATTGCCGAACACGTCGCCGAAGTGATCGTTGAAGCGGAAACCGGCGAATTCGGGCGGGAATTCGCCGCGGATGTCGTTCATCTGGTTGCGCACATATTGCCAGATCGCGGGGATATCGGCGCCGCGCGTGGTGGGCTTGAGATCGACATAGACAATCACCTGCCCCGGCCAGGTGATGGATCTGGTGACATCCAGCTCGTCCACATCCTGAAGCTTCTTCTCGATCCGGTCGGTCACCTGATCGAGGGTTTCCTGGATCGTGGCGCCGGGCAGGGCGGCGGAGATCACCATCGTCTTGATGGTGAAATCGGGATCCTCCTGGCGGCCGATGGCGAGATAGGCCATGGTGCCCGCCACCAGGCTGACGATCATCAGATACCACACCAGCGCGCGGTGCCTGAGCGCCCAGTCCGAGAGATTGAACCTATCCCCCATCGCGCCGCTCCCCGATTGCCGGCCCCACGATATCGCCCTCCCGGAGCGAATGGATGCCGCGGATCACGATTTCCTGCCCCGCCTCGAGCCCCGAGAGCACGAGAACCCGCCCGCCGAGATCCGGCCCGTGGGTGATCGCGGCGCGCCGCACCTTCCCGGCAGCCGCCGCATCCCCGGCGGGCCGCTCCACGACCCACACGGCGCCCCGCCCTTCCGTGGCCTCGAGGATCGCGGATGTGGGGATCGTGAAGGCCCCCTCGCGGGCGGGCGGGGGAAAGATGCGCACCAGCGCGCCGATGCGAAACACCGGCGAGGCGCTCACAAGCGAAAAATGGATGCGGCGGGTGCGGGTGCGCCTGTCGGCGACCGGATCCACATGGCCGAACCGCAGGGTTGCAACCGCATCCGGCGCGGCCAGCAGGCGGGCGGTGAAATCCGCCTCGCGCGGCAGGGCGGCCAGTTCGGCCGGCCCCACATCGGCCAGCACCTCGCGCGCCTTCGTGCCGGCAAGGCGCAGCACCGGCTGCCCGGCGGTGACGCTCTCGCCCGGATCGGCCAGCACCCCGGTGACAATCCCCTCATGGGGCGCGCTGAGGGTCGCCGATTTCAGCAGATCCTCGGCCCGCGCCAGCGCCGCGCGCGCCTGTTCGAGCCGCGCCTTCGCCGCCTTGTAGGCGGTTTGCGCATCCTGGAGCCGCGCCTCGCTCTCAACCCCGCGCTTCACCAGTTCGCGGGCGCGCGAAAGCGCGTCCTGGGCCGATTTCAGCTGCTGGGAGGCCACCAC
>WFVA01000092.1 GCA_015491895.1 Albidovulum sp.
CCCGGCAAGGGCCAGGAAAGCCGAACCCAGGGAAGCCACGCAGAAAGTGGCGCAGAAGCAGGAAACGGCGCAGCAAGGGCCGAGCACCTTTCCCACGGTCACGCCCGACAGGATCCGCGAGGCATTCGAAACCGGAAAGTTCCCCTATGAAAAGAAGATGGGGCGAAAGGAATACGAGGCGGAGAAGGCGAAGCTTCAGGCCGAGCTTCTGAAGGTGCAGAAATGGGTGAAGGACACGGGGCAGAAATTCGTGCTGCTGTTCGAGGGGCGCGATGCGGCCGGCAAGGGGGGCACCATCAAGCGCTTCATGGAGCATCTCAATCCCCGCGAGGCGCGCGTGGTGGCGCTTGCAAAGCCCACCGAGGAGGAGCGCGGGCAGTGGTTCTTCCAGCGCTACATCCGCCATCTGCCCACCGCTGGCGAGATGGTGTTCTATGACCGCTCCTGGTACAACCGCGCCGGTGTCGAGCGGGTCATGGGGTTCTGCACGCCCACAGAATATCTCGAGTTCATGCGCCAGACGCCGGAGCTCGAGCGGATGTTCGTGCGCTCGGGGATCCGGCTTTACAAATACTGGTTCTCGGTAACGCGCGACGAGCAGCGCCGCCGCTTCGAGGCCCGCAAGACGGACCCTCTGAAGCGCTGGAAGCTCTCGCCGGTGGATATCGCCAGCCTCGACAAATGGGATGACTATACCGAGGCGAAGGAGGCGATGTTCTTCTACACCGATACCGCCGATGCGCCCTGGACGATTGTGAAATCGAACGACAAGAAGCGCGCGCGGATCAACTGCATGAAGCATTTCCTCTCCACCCTCGATTATCCCGACAAGGATCACGAAGTCGTCACCCCTCCCGATCCGCTGATCGTGGGGCGGGCGAGCCATGTGATTCACAATGCCGATCACATCCTCGGCGCGGCCCTGCACCCCGACATGCGCAAGGGCTGAGGCAAGGAGCGGAGATCCGGGCGGGCGGACTTGCGCGGCCCGGGCGTGCAGGGCGATTCTCCTTAAGGTTGATTCCCCCCTGCGGCAGCCCATTCGGCGACCCTGAAATATGGCATAAATATGGCGCAAAGAGGAAATCGGCTAACAACTCAAGGTTGTGGCTCGGCGAAATGTGGCATTTCACATCTCTTCTTCACGTGGATAAAGTCCGAAATCATCCAGGAAGAAACATGTAAATAATCATTTGAAAGCAGACAGTTATATTCCGCACATATTGTTAATCTTGATTAATGCAGGACCGTGAGAATTATTTGCTGAACGCACGCACACGCTAAAATTGTATTAACAGACAAATTTTCGCCTTATTTCGCTCACAAACTGAAACTCCACGAACGATGGATCACCAGGATGCAAGCCGGGCAAAACGGCACGGTGACCGAAACTGAAGAAAGGGGAAATTGACATGAGCAACGATCTTCTGAGAAAGGCACGCGAAGGCCGGGAAAACGCCCTGAGGGCGATCGAGGGCATGCGCCGGGGCGACAGGCGCGATCTGCGTGATCCGCGCTGCAATCCCGTCTTCCAGACGCGCCGTGCGCGTGAACACAATATCTTCATCTGAACCTGGGCATGGGCCTGCGGTAAATGGTTTTTCATCTGCGGTGACGGTCGGTGCATCGCCGGATCCGCAAGCCGAGACGGGGCATATCGAGCAGGAACCTGGCTGCGCACAAGCATGACAGCCAGACCCGACACACCACACTCGCAACACCTGAGCGGTCGGAAACTTCCGGCCGCTTTTTTTCGTGCCCCGGCCCGGAGCGGGCGTGGAGCGGATGAGGCGCGGGAAAACCCTGCGCGGCAGCGATTGCCGTTCGGGCATGAAGCCCATATGCAGGGGCCATGGATCATGCGCCATCATATCGTGAGCACATGCGGGCCATCCTGGCCCTCGGCCTGCCGCTGATCGGCAGCCAGATCGCGCAGTTTGCCATTCACATGACCGATACGCTCATGCTCGGCTGGTATGACGTGCGCGCCCTTGCGGCGGTAACGCTGGCCAGCAGCTACTGGTTCGTGCTGTTCATCACCGGGGCGGGCTTCGGGCTTGCGGTGGCGCCGATGGTGGCGGCGGCCGAGGCGCGGGGCGACATGACCCGCGCCCGCAGGATCACGCGGATGGGGCTGCATGCCTCGATCGCCTACGGCGCTCTCGTGCTGCCGCTGATGCTCTGGGCCGCGCCGGTTCTGCGCGCGCTCGGGCAGGAGGCGCATCTTGCAGGCCTGGCCGAGAGTTACCTGCGCATCGCCGCCTGGGGCATCTTTCCCGCGCTCGGGGTGATGGTGCTGAAGAATTACCTCGCGGCGATGGGAAACACCCGGGTGATCCTTCTGGTGACGCTTTCAGCCGTGGCCATGAATGCGCTGATGAACTACGCCCTGATCTTCGGCCGCTGGGGCGCGCCGGAGCTTGGCGTGCGCGGGGCGGCGATCGCTTCGGTGATCGTCAATGCGGCCTCCTTCCTCGCGCTTGCCCTCCACGCCAGCCGCAGCTTTCCCGAACACGCCCTCTTCACCCGCTTCCTGCGCCCCGATCCCGAGGCCCTGCGCGACATATTCCGCCTCGGCTGGCCGATCGGGCTCACCAATCTCGCCGAGACGGGCCTTTTCACCGCTTCGGCGGTCATGGTGGGCTGGCTCGGCACCGAGGCGCTGGCCGCGCACGGGATCGCGCTTCAGGCCGCCGCGCTGGCCTTCATGGTCCATGTGGGGCTTTCAAGCGCCGCCACGGTGCGGGCCGGAAACGCGATCGGGCGCGGCGATCTCCGCCGCCTTGGCGATGGCGCGAAGGTGGTGATCGCGCTCTCGCTCGGCTTCTCGCTCATCGTGATCTCGCTTTTCATCGCCTTTCCTGAAGAGATCATTTCCCTGTTTCTCGATCCCGGCGATCCGGCCCGCCCGGCCGTGATCGCCATCGGGCGGGAGCTTCTGCTTGTGGCCGCCGTCTTTCAGCTTGCCGATGCGATGCAGGTGCTGGCGCTCGGGCTTCTGCGCGGCGTTGGCGATACGCGGATGCCGATGCTGATCGCCACCCTTGCCTATTGGGTGCCGGGGCTCGGCGCGGGCTACGGGATCGGGATCGTGGCCGGGATCGGCGCCGTGGGCGTCTGGCTCGGCCTCGTGGTGGGGCTGGCCGTGGCGGGCGGCCTCCTGATGTGGCGCTTCTGGTATCTTGTTGCGCATAGGGAGCGGCAGGCAATTGCCGGCACCTGAGCCAGGCGTGAAAGCCCGCCCTCAGCGCAGGAAGGCGATCAGGTAGAGCATGAAGACAGCGATCAGGAACAGCGCGATCACGGTGACGAAACCACGCTGCCACCAGGGCGCGCGCCAGAGCCCGAGATAGCGCGAAAGGATGATCCGCGCCTTGAGGCCGGCGATCAGCAGGATGGCCCCGGCCCGGGCCGCCTGCGGCCATCCGGCGGGCAGTGGCACCTGCGCGATCAGCGTTGCCGCGGCGATCAGGCCCATCAGGCCCGCCCAGGAACGGATCAGGGGATCGCGGGTGAGATTGCGGGTGAGAAGCTGCATGGCGGATTTCCTCACAGGAGATAGATCACCGGAAACAGCAATACCCACACCAGATCGACCATGTGCCAGAAGGCGGCCGCCGCCTCGATGTTGCGCGGGGCATCGCGCCAGGCCACCAGGAGCAGGATCACGATACCGGCCACCACATGGGCGGCGTGAAAGCCCGTCAGCAGATAGTAGAAGGTGTAGAAGGGGTGTGTCTCCGTCGAGATGCCATGGGCGATCTTGTCGGCATATTCGATCCCCTTGATCCAGAGGAACAGGCCGCCAAGCGCCGCAGCGCCCGCAAGAAGCGCGCGCACCATGGCGCGCCGCCGTTCCTCTTCGGCGAGGCGCAGCGCCAGTGCGGCCATGAAGCCGCTGGTCACGAGCACGATGGTGTTGATCCCCGCCCCGGTGCGGTGCAACGTGGCCTGCGCGGCTGAAAAGCCTTCCGGGTCGCTCGCGCGCACCGCCATGAAGGCCACGAGCCCGGCGCCGAACACCAGAAGCTCGCTCACGATCAGCACCCACATCATCAATTCGCCCGGCAGTTCATCGAGCCGGGAGGGGTGGGCTTCGGAAGGGG
>WFVA01000093.1 GCA_015491895.1 Albidovulum sp.
GGTTCGATTTCTCCACCATCCGCCCGCGCGGCGCGGATGTGAAGGGGGTTGGCGCCGATGCCTCGGGGCCGCTTTCCTTCATGGATGTGTGGGATGCCATGTGCCGCACCATCATGAGCGCGGGCTCGCGCCGCGGGGCGATGATGGCCACCATGCGCTGCGATCATCCCGACATCGAGGATTTCATCACCGCAAAGCGCGATCCGGCGCGGCTGCGCATGTTCAACATGAGCGTGCTGGTGACGGATGATTTCATGGCGGCCGTGAAGGCGGGCCGAGGCTGGGATCTGAAATTCGGCGGCAGGATCTACCGCACCGTGGAGGCGCGCGATCTTTGGAACCGGATCATGCAATCGACTTACGATTTCGCCGAGCCCGGCGTGATCTTCATCGATCGCATCAACGCCATGAACAACCTTCGCTATTGCGAAACCATCGCCGCCACCAACCCCTGCGGCGAGCAGCCGCTGCCGCCCTATGGCGCCTGTCTGCTCGGTTCGGTCAATCTCGCGAAGCTGGTGCAGGAGCCTTTCGGGCCGGGCGCGCGGCTTGACAGCGAGGCGCTCGCCGATCTCGTGCGCACGGCCGTGCGGATGATGGACAACGTGGTGGATGCCTCGCGCTTTCCGCTCCCGCAGCAGGAGGAGGAGGCGAGGAACAAGCGGCGCATCGGGCTCGGGGTCACGGGGCTTGCCGATGCGCTCCTGATGCTGGGCCTGCGCTATGGCTCCGATGAGGCGGTGGCCCAGACGGAGGCCTGGATGAAGGAAATCGCCCGCGCCGCCTATCTCGCGAGCACGGAGCTTGCGCGCGAAAAGGGCCCCTTCCCGCTGTTTGACGCGGAGAAATACCTCGCCGGCGCCTTCTTCGAGCATATGGACGAGGATGTGAAGGAGGCGATCCGCACCCACGGCATCCGCAATGCGCTCCTCACCTCGATCGCGCCGACGGGCACCATCAGCCTGCTGGCCGGGAATGTCTCGAGCGGGATCGAGCCGGTCTTTGCCTACAGCTACACCCGCAAGGTGCTCCAGCCCGACGGCACCCGCACCGAGGAGGAGGTGGTGGATTACGCGGTGGCGCTGTGGCGCGAGAAATTCGGCAATGCGCCGCTTCCCGATCATTTCGTCAATGCCCAGACGCTCACCCCCCGCGATCACGTGAGGATGCAGGCGGCGGCGCAGAAATGGGTGGATTCCAGCATTTCCAAGACGATCAACTGCCCCGAAGACATCTCCTTCGAGGAGTTCAAGAACATCTATCTCGAGGCCTACGAAACCGGCTGCAAGGGCTGCACCACCTACCGGCCCAATGAGGTGACGGGCTCGGTGCTTTCGGTCAGCGAGGAGAGCGAGAAGGCCCCGGAGGCCGACAGCGGCGCCGATGTCGTCTATATTTCCGAGCCGCTCGATCGCCCCCAGGCGCTCGAGGGCCAGACCTACAAGCTCAAGTGGCCCGGCAGCGAGCACGCGATCTACATCACCATCAATGACGTGGTGCTGAACGGCCACCGCCGCCCCTTCGAGGTGTTCATCAATTCCAAGAACATGGAGCATTTCGCCTGGACGGTGGCGCTCACGCGGATGATCTCGGCCGTGTTCCGCCGCGGGGGCGACGTGAGCTTCGTGGTGGAGGAGCTGAAGGCGGTGTTCGATCCGCGCGGCGGGGCATGGATGGAGGGCAATTACATCCCCTCGATCCTGGCCGCGATCGGCGGCGTGATCGAACGCCACCTGATCAACATCGGCTTCATTGAGGGCGAGGGGATGGGGCTCAAGAGCGATCCGAGGGCCGAGGTGATGGCAGTGGGCGAAGCCCCGCGCGGGCAGGCCTGCCCGGCCTGCGGACAATTCGGCATGCGGATGATCGAGGGCTGCATGACCTGTCCGAGCTGCGGCCACAGCAAATGCGGCTGAGGATTGCCCTGTGAGGCCTGACGAACTCCCCGATTTCAGCCGCCTGCCGCCGCCCGTCGATGATGGCGGTGCCGCGCATCTTGCGGGCAGCAAACTGCCCGATATCAGCTTGCCGGCAACCGATGGCACGGATGTGAACCCCGCCCGCCTGCCCGGCCGCACGATCCTCTATGCCTATCCGATGACAGCCCGCCCCGGCATCCCCCTCCCCGACGGGTGGGACATGATCCCCGGCGCGCGCGGCTGCACGCCCCAGGCCTGCGCCTTTCGCGATCATGCGGCCGAACTTGCGGCGCATGGCGTCGATGCGCTCTTCGGCCTCTCCGTGCAGGATCGCGAATATCAGCGCGAGGCCGCCCAGCGCCTGCACCTGCCCTTTCCGCTTCTGAGCGATCACACCCTCGCCTTCGCCCGCGCCCTTTCGCTGCCGTTGATGGAAGTGGAGGGCCGCCCGCTCCTCAGGCGCCTCACCATGGTGATCGACGAGGGGCGCATCTCGCATGTGTTCTATCCGGTCTTCCCGCCCGATTCCCATGTGGAGGAGCTGATTGCCTGGCTGGAACACAATCCCTGAGCCCTGCCCTTCATCTTGGCCCAAATACTCATGATCCCCCCACTCCCCGCCAGGGTGCGCGCGTATCCGCACCTGCACGCCTTTCCCGCTTGACCATTCCGCCCCCAGCGGCAAGACTCCGCGCCAATGAAAAACCGCACGAGCAGATAATGGCAAAGAGCCCGCCCCCCTTTTCCCGCTTCGAATGGCTGATCGCCTGGCGCTACCTGCGTGCCCGGCGCGCCGAGGGCGGGGTGAGCGTCATGACGTGGATCTCCCTGATCGGCATCACCCTTGCCGTGGCGGCGCTCATCATCACCCTTGCCGTGCGCGCCGGATTTCGCGAGGAATTTCTCGATACCATCCTCGGCGCCAATGCCCATGTGACGATCTACAACAGCGCCGAAGTGGATGAAAACGGCATCCTCAGCCGCACCATCCCCGATTACGCCGAAATGGCCGAGCGCCTCAGCAAGGTGCCCGGGGTGGTGCATGTGGCGCCCGTGGTGCGCGGGCAGGTGATGGCCAACAGGGGCAGCTACAACGCCGGCGTGCAGGTGCTCGGCATCGCGCGCGAGGATCTCGAAAGCCTGCCGCGCATCGCCAATCCCGATCTGGCGCAGGGCGACATCCGCGATTTCGATCAGGGGATCGCGATCGGCAAGGGGGTGGCGCGCATCCTCGGGGTGGGAGTCGGCGATCGCATCCGCCTCATCTCCCCCAATGGCGTGAAAACCGCCTTCGGCACCAGCCCCCGGGTCAAGGCCTATCCGGTGACGTATATCTTCAGCGCCGGGCGCGCCGATATCGACAGCACCCGCGTCTATCTGCCCTTCGCCGAGGCCCAGAGCTTCTTCAACCGCGAGGGCGTGGCCGACGAGATCCAGATCATGATCGAGGATCCCGAACGCGTGGAGGAGATCACGCCCGCGCTTCTGGCCGCGGCCGGCGATCGCGCCCTTGTCTGGACATGGCGCGATGCCTCCGGCGCCTTCCTGCGCGCGCTTGACGTGGAGGATACGGTAATGTTCGTGCTGATGTCGATCCTGGTGCTGATCGCCTCGATGAACATCATCTCCGGCCTTGTGATGCTGGTGAAGAACAAGGGGCGCGATATCGGCATCCTGCGCACCATGGGGCTCACGCAGGGCTCGATCATGCGGGTGTTCTTCATCTGCGGGGCGCTGGTGGGGCTGCTTGGCACGTTCTTCGGGGTGATCCTCGGCTCGCTTTTCGCTGCCTGGTTCGATCAGATCCTCGCTTTCGTGAACGGCGCGGCGGGGGGGGATGTGTGGGATGCCAGCGTGCGCGGCATCTACCGCCTGCCGGCGAAGCTCCAGCTCTCGGATGTGCTCTCGGCGGTGGCGCTTTCGCTCATCCTCTCCTTCGGGGTCACGATCTTCCCGGCCCGGCGCGCGGCGCGGCTCAACCCGGTAGAGGCGCTGCGCTATGAGTGAGCCGCAGGAGACCGTGCTGGAGCTTTCCGGCATCACCAAGACCTACAACAAGGGCCTTCCCGGCGAGGTGCGGGTGCTGCGCGGGGTTGATCTGAGCCTCGCCCGGGGCGAGGTGGTGGCGCTCGTGGCCCCTTCGGGGGCGGGGAAATCCACGCTTCTCCATATCGCCGGCCTGCTGGACACCCCCGACGCAGGCGCTGTCATCATCCGCGGGCAGGACATGAGCCGGCGCTCCGATCGCCGCCGCACCTCGGTGCGGCGCGGCGATCTCGGCTTCATCTACCAGTTTCACCACCTGCTGCCGGAATTCTCGGCGCTGGAAAACATCGTGCTGCCGCAGCTGGCCAACGGCACGGGCGAGGCGGCGGCGCGGGCACGGGGGGAGGCGCTTCTTTCGCGTGTCGGCGTGGCCGAGCGGGCACACCACCGCCCGGCCGAGCTTTCCGGGGGCGAACAGCAGCGCGTGGCCTTCTGCCGGGCGCTCGCCAATGATCCCGCGGTGCTGCTGGCCGATGAGCCCACGGGCAATCTCGATCCCGAAACCGCCGATCGCGTGTTTGCCGCGCTGATGGAACTGGTGCGCGAAACCGGCCTTTCGGCGCTGGTCGCCACCCACAATCTGGAGCTTGCCGCGCGCATGGATCGCGTGCTGCGCCTCGAGGGCGGGCGGCTCGTCTGAGCCCTCGCGGCTTGCGCGCCGGCGCTCAAGCGTCCATGCTCCATCCATGACGGGGCGTTTCACCTTCCTCCTGCTGGCCTTCCTTCTCGCCCTTTCCCTGCGGGCCGGGGCGCGGGAGGGCGCTGTCGATCTCAAGATAATCCTTGCCGTGGATGCCTCCGGGAGCGTCAGCCGCGATGAATTCCGCCTCCAGATCGAAGGCATCGCGGCTGCGATCAGAAGGCCCGAGGTGGCCGCCGCGGTGCGTGGCGGGCCGCATGGCCGGGTGCTGGCCGCGGTGCTTGTCTGGTCCGACGCCGCCTTTCCGAAATACCCCACGCGCTGGCACCTCCTCGGCCCGCCGGGAAGCTTCGAGGCCTTCGCGCGGGAGGTGGAGGCGTTCAATGTCCAGGCCCCGGGCGTGCCTGCGATCGGCGGCGGGGGCACGGGGATCGGCGAAGCGCTCGCCTTTGCGCTGAACATGCTGGCCGCTGAGCCCACGCCCGCGCGCCGCCTGGTGGTGGATGTTTCCGGCGACGGCCCGGAATCGAAGCCCTGGAAGGAAGGCGCGATCGAACTGCCCGCCGCGCGCGAAGCCGCGAAACGCGCCGGCGTGACGGTGAACGGGCTCGCGATAGAGAACGAATATGCCGGCCTCCACCTCTGGTATCGCGCCCGGCTGATCACCGGCAACGGCAGTTTCGTGATGCAGGCGCGGGACTATCACGATTTCCGCCGCGCGATCCTTGAAAAGCTGTTGCGGGAGCTTTCTCCAGGCGCGCTTTCACAGGCCGCACCGCGCCATTGCGATGCACCCGCAGAGTGCCTTGCGCGAAGGTGATTCGTCTGTCGGCGATCGGGCCGGGCGCAGAGGGACCAAAGGGAATGATTGGGCAGAATGTGGCAACATTGTGCCACCTTTGGGGCAAATGTGGCGACATTCGAGCATATCGCCCCATTTTTCTTCCATTTTGTTCTGCATTTGGTAAGGATTTTAGCTGATTTTGTGTGGGTGATCGTCATTTCGGATTTCGGGGTGTTCTCTTGGAACCTATCTTGCTGCTGCTGGGCCTTCTTGTTCCCATTTCCGTCGCCGGGCTTGGGGGAAGCGAAGAAATAAATCACGAAGGTGATATTGACGGCACCAACGGCCAGGACGATCTCTCCGGCACCGACGGGGGCGATGTGATCCACGGCTTTGCCGGGGATGACGGCCTGTCCGGCGGGGATGGGAATGATTACATCGATGGTGGCGCCGGAGGCGATACCGTGATCGGCGGCGCGGGCGATGATACCCTGCTCGGAGGAGACGGGCAGGATGATCTCCACGGCGAAGACGGCAATGATATCGTCAAGGGCGGCGCCGGCGATGATACGCTCGGCGGGGGCGCTGGCGATGACGTGCTCGATGGCGGCGCCGGGGCCGATTACGTCAAGGGTTCGGGCGGGGCCGATACCCTCAGCGGCGGCACCGGCACGGATGTGAATGACGGAGCGCAGGATCTGCTGGTCGGCGGCAAGGGCGACGATACGCTCTATCTCGGCGATGGTGATGAAGGTTATGGCGAAGACGGGGCTGACAGTTTCCATGCCCTGGGTGGCGCCGTTTCGATCATGGATTTCGATCCTGCGGCAGATGCGCTCTTCATCGGGGCCGCCGAACCAGCAACCGAGACATTCACGCAGGCGCTCACCGAGAGCGGGCTCGTTGTCACGACGAGTTCCGGTATCCAGGTGACGCTGCTGGGCCTGACCGAAGAACTGGCTGAGGATGATATCGTGATCACCGCCCTCGGCGTGTGATCGCCCGCCCTGCCGCCGGCCCCGAACGAAGCCTCGATACCTGCGCCCCGCGGATAGGCCTTTCGGCGTTTCCTTCTCATGATCCGCGCGCGTTTTTCAGGGAAGCAGGATGCTGCCGAGGAAAACGGGCGTGAAGGCACCGAGCAGGAAGCCGACGAGCCCGGACAGCATTATCACGGGCCTGGCCGATTCCAGATCATGGCGTCTGAGCTTGCAATAGCCCACGGCAAGCACCGCAAAGACGAAACCGATCGGTATGGCGAACAGAACCACGATCACACCCCGCCTTCTTGCGGATAGCGGCGCATCAGGGCGAGTTCGCCGAGATAGAGGCGCAGCAGTTCGATCGGGGGCATCGGTTTCAGATTGTAGCGCCTGCGGATCTCGGAGCCGATGCGGAATGCCGTGGAGACCTGGGCGAACAGCGTGCGGTAGGCGCCGCGCAGTGTCATGCCGGCATCCCAGATATGAGTGGATTCGCTGCCGGTTCCGTTCAGCTCGATGATGGTGAAACCCTCTCCGCGCTCCAATGCTTCGAGGCTTTCGTAGCGGATATCGAAACGGCCGAAATGGAAACCCTCGATTTCCCTGGCGATTGCGCCGATGCGGCGGGTCAGGGCTTCTGTGACATGCGCTTCTCCGTTGCGGAAGATCGCGCCCTGGCAGTGATTGCCGGTGAAGACGAGCGGGAATTCCTCGCCCTCCGGGAGGATCGTATCGAGCCGGTCGCGAAAACGTGGCAGATAGTAATGGGAAACCCGCCCGGCGCGCGGATCGGCGAGGATGAGCTCGCGCAGAGTGGAGCGGCCATCGCCCGTGACGCTTGGGAAGAATTTGAGCGTCACCGATGTGATCCGCCCCTGTGCCGCGCCCGGCTCGCGCACCCAGAAGACGCCCGCCTCGCCCTTCTCTCGGGCCAGTTCCTGCACCATGAGGCGCAGCCCGGCAGGAAAACCGGCGACATACTCGATGAGTTCCGCCCGATCGGATACCAGCACCACGCCGCGTCCGTTGCGCCCGATATCGGGCTTTGCAACGACGGGATAGCTTATCCCGGCGGCCGCCATGCGCTTTTCCAGCCGGGCGGCAATGGCGCGCGGAGCCATGTCCCCGGGGCGTCTGATGGTGGTGAAACGGGCGAGATGGCGCCGCCCCGTGGGGCCAAGGAGATCGAGCACGGCGGATTTGCTTTCGCCGCAGAGCCCGCCGGCCTGGATGGAGGGATTGGCGAGGGTTGGCAGGGTCGGGCTCATGTAGCGCAGGGAAAGAAGCCCCCACCAGGCGGCAACGGGCAGGTAGAAGAGAAAGGCGGGGGCCGTTTCGAACCATGAGAGCTGGCGTTCGCGTTCCTTGCGGGATCGGCGCATGGGGCGGATGTCGTCCCGGTTTTCCCGAATGAATGTCATGTTCAAATTTCCCTGTCTGAAAAGTCATGGCTTCCGGCTCTGTCGGAGATGCTTCCCTTTCCGGCAGGGGAAAACCTGCCGGCATTGGTGCGTCCGATCAGGAAGATCAGCCCGGCAATGCCCAGCCCGAACACCCAGCGCCAGGGGCCGAGGCTTTCGGCGGTGGCGGCCCCGAAATGCCAGGAGCCGAGGAAGAGGAGGGTTGTCCAGATCGTCGTGGCGGCGATCACCGTGATGGCGAAGCGGGGGAAATGCAGGCGGAAGAAGCCGGAGGCGGTATAGGTGGGCAGGCGCAGCCCCGGAATGAAGCGCACCGCGAAAACGGTGAGGATCAGGCGGGTATCGAGCCAGATACGGAAAGGCGCGAGGAGGCGGTGGCGGCCGTATCTTTCCCCCCGCCCGTTGCCCGAGGCGAGGCGGCCGAGCCCATAGAGCCCGAGATCGCCGAGGATCACGCCCGCATAGAGCCCGCCGAGGGCCGCGGCGAGAGGCACGATGCCGTCGGCCACCATGATGGCGGCGAGGATCGTGGTGGCATCTTCGAGGATGAATGTTCCGATAGCGATCAGCACCGCCTGCATCCAGGGATCATGGATTGCCGCGGTGAGCCAGCTTCCCAGGGTGGTTGTATCGCTCATGTCGGGCCCGTTTCACGGCTGCTTGCGGCGATTAAAGCCTTTACGCCGCTTGATTTCAACCGGCGCAATGCCATGCGGGGAAATGAGCGGAAAACCGACATCAGGGTGATCTCAGCCCGGAGGAAGAAGCGCCTCCCAGCGGTGCAGGCCGGCGGCTTCGAGGGCTCTGATGCCTTCGCGCCGTGCCGGCCTCTCGGGCAGGGGATCGCGCTGCCAGGGGATCCCCGCGAGATCATCCGCGGGCAGGGCGAAATGCCGCCGCCCGGCGATCACCAGCGCGAGATACCAATCGAAGGCGGGGAGGCCTTCGCGGGGCGCGCTGGCTATATATGTCTGGGCCTCGAGGCGCGCGGCGCTTTGCGGATCGGGGAGGGGGACGGTGATCCTGTCATAGCCCTTCCCGAGCCCCTCGGCGCGGTCGAGGCTTTCGGCGTCCTTGTTGGCGAGAAGAAACAGCGCGCCGGGCACATGGGCGCCGGGGCGGGGGGAGATGGTTGCCTTGGCGGAGCCGTCGCGCCCAGGCTTGGTG
>WFVA01000094.1 GCA_015491895.1 Albidovulum sp.
CTGCTGCATGGTAAGCGCGGCTTCCTTGAGGTTTTCGAATATCCCGCCCATGTCGTCGGGGATGGTGCCCATGACAAAGCAGTTGAACAGCGTCACCGAGCGCGCGGTGCCGGCCCCGGCGATGATGCGCCCTGCGGGCAGAAACCGGAAATCCTTGAGAACGGCGTAGAATTTCTCCTCCCACGCCTCCGGCCCCTCCTCCACGGAGGCCAGCGCACGCGCAACACGCCGCCAGGTATCCTCGACCGTCTGATCCACAGGTTTGCCCTGCTCCTTCAGGCGGTATTTCATGTCCCAGATCTGTTCGGCAATCGGCGCGGTGAATCGGCTCATCTCGTCATCCCGTATTGACAGAAGATCATCTGAATACGCGCAGTGAGCCGCCCGGTCAATTGCTTCCCCGCCGGGATCGGCTATGCTTCGCGTGAGTCGCTACTATAGCACATCTGGGGGCAAATGGTGACAGGCACGCTAAATCTCGTGAAGCTCTGCGTCGGGATCGAATCCGTCGAACATCTCGCCGATTATCGCGCCCGCATGAAGGCGAAAGGCGCGCCCCAGCCCCCGCGCCACATCACCCGCATGTGGCCGAAGCGCGAGAAGGAACTCCTTGCAGGCGGCTCGCTCTACTGGGTGATCAAGGGGCAGATCCGCGCCCGACAGCGCATCCTGCGGCTCGAAGAGGCGATCGGCGATGACGGCATCCGCCGCTGCGCCATCGTGATGGATCCTGAAATCATCCGCACGATGCCCGCCCCCCGGCGCGCCTTCCAGGGCTGGCGCTATCTCGAGGCAAAGGACGCCCCGCCGGACCTCCCCGAGAGCCGCAGCGCGGAGCCGGCACTCCCCCCCGATCTCGCGAATGCGCTCGCCGACATGGGCCTCAGATAGCCCCTTCATCTTGGTGAAAATACTCCCGCCGGAGGCGCCGCCGCGAGGCGGCCTCCATCACTCCGCCAGCGGCCCGGCTTCGAGCCTTTCCAGCAGTTCCGCCATCACGCCCTCGTCCCCCGCCCCGGCCCGGCTTCGCAGAAGCGTCGCCTGCGAGCGCAGCACCAGGCCGTCCTCCAGCACCTTCAGATGGTTGGCGCGCAGGGTTTCGCCCGTCGAGGTGATATCGGCGATCGCCTCGGCGGTTTCGTTCTTCACCGTGCCCTCCGTGGCGCCCT
The DNA here is from genome assembly GCA_015491895.1 of Albidovulum sp. Lineage (GTDB taxonomy): Bacteria > Pseudomonadota > Alphaproteobacteria > Rhodobacterales > Rhodobacteraceae > WFVA01. The sequence continues at coordinate 1,170 of WFVA01000094.1, forward strand.
GGCTGTCCACCAGCCGGTAATCGGCCACGCCCGCATCGCGCAGGAATTCCCGCACCAGCCGGTGATATTTTGTGGCGATGCGCAGCCGGAAGCCGTGGCGGGCGCGAAACTGCGCCGCCACCGCGTCGAGATCGTCAAGCGTGCTCACATCCACCCAGGCCGCCGGCACCGCCAGCACCAGATCGGCGTGCCCGAAGCCCATGGGCCGCAGTTCCTCCACCTGCGCCTCCCAGCGGGCAAGCTTCTCGCGCACCAGATCGGTGCCCGTCACCCCCAGATGGATCCGCCCGGCCGCAAGCTCGCGCGGTATCTCCGAAGCCGCCAGCAGCACCAGTTCCACCCCCTCGATCCCTTCCACATGCCCCGCATATTCGCGCGAAGAGCCGCTCAGCCCGAGCTTCACGCCGCGCTCGGCAAACCAGTCGAAGGTCTTTTCCATCAGCCGGCCCTTGGAGGGCACGCCAAGCTTCACGCTCATGCCATCCCCTTCCGCACCTCAAGCATCAGGCCGGGCCGGATCACGCCGCCCACCGCCGGGCAGCCCCCTTCCCGCGCGAGCGCGCGCACCAGCGCATCATAGCGCCCGCCCGTAGCCACCGGCGGCATGGCCGGCGCGCCGGGGGCGTAGAAGCCGAAGATGAAGCCATCGTAATATTCCATCGTGCTGCGCCCGTAGGAGCCTTCGAACATGAGGCCATCCACATCGATCCCGGCTTCGGCCAGGGCATCCGTCCGCGCCGCGAAGCGCTCCACGGCCGGCGCGAGGGCCGGCATGTCCACCTCGAGATCCCGCAGCCGCTCCAGCACCATCGGCAGGGTTTCGTGGAGGCTCAGGATCTCGTCGAGCAGCTGGCTTTCGCCCTCGGAAAGCGGCGGCTCGGCGGCATCGGCCACAAGCGCCCGCACGCGCGCCTCGATCTCCTCGCGCCCGCGCAGGCCCACAAGCGGCCCCGCCGCGCCGATCACATCGCGCCCCGCCGCCACATCGGCCAGCAGTTTTGCGCGCGCCGGGGGCACGGGCGCGCGGCCCGAATAGCGCTCGATCAGGGCGCGGAAGCGGCGCGGACGCCAGATATGGCGCAGGAGCGCCGCCTTGCGCGCCTGGGATGCCTTGAGCCCGCGCACCGCCGCCATCAGGATGCCGATATCGCCCGTGGAGGCGCGCAGGCCAAGGGGCGAAAGCACCTCCCCGAAGAGCGCAAACACCTCGGCATCGGCGCGCGCGGGATCTTCGGCCGAAAAAAGCTCATAGCCCACCTGGATATATTCCGAGGGCCGGTCCGCCTCCGCTTGCTGCTGGCGAAAGACCTCGCCGGCATAGGTGTAGCGCGCCTCTCCCTCGCCGTTGGCCATGTGATGCAGCACCAGCGGCACGGTGAAATCGGGGCGCAGCATCATTTCGCCGCGCAGGGGATCGTTCGTCACGTAAGTGCGGGCGCGGATATCCTCGCCATAGAGATCGATGAGCGTCCGGGCGGGCTGGAGGATATCGGCCTCCACATGCGCCGCCCCCGCGGCGCGGAAATAATCCAGAAGCCGCGCGGCCTCGGCGCGAATATCGGATTTCGCGATCATCCCTGCCGCTCCAGAATGGCGCGCACCCCGGCCACCAGATCCTCGCGCGCCACCTCCTCCTGGGCGGGCCGGGCCTTCCATTCCTCGAGGCTCGCGCTTTCGGCAATCTTCGCCCCCAGCACCAGATCCTTGAGCTGGACAACCCCGCGCGCGGCTTCCTCCTCGCCCTGAATGACGGCCACCGGCGCCATGCGCCGGTCCGCATATTTGAGCTGGTTGCCGAAGTTCCTCGGATTGCCGAGATAGACCTCGGCGCGGATTCCGGCGGCGCGCAGCTCATCGGCCATCGTCATGTAATCGCCCATGCGGGCGCGATCCATCACCGTCACCACCACCGGCCCGCGCGCGGCCCCGCCGCCGATCCGCCCCTTCATGCGCAGCGCCGCCAGCAGGCGATCGACGCCGATGCTCACCCCCGTCGCCGGCACGCTCTGGCCCGTGAAGCGCTTCACCAGATCGTCATAACGCCCGCCGCCGGCGACCGAGCCGAACCGGCGCACACGGCCCTTTTCATCGGTGATGTCGAAGGTAAGCTCGGCCTCGAACACCGGGCCGGTGTAATAGCCAAGCCCGCGCACCACGGATGGATCGATCACGATGCGATCGGGGCCGAAGCCGCGCGCCTCAAGGAGCGTGGCGATGGTTTCAAGCTCCCCGACCCCTTCCGCGCCGGAAGCCGAGCCGCCGACGGCCGCCGCGAGATTTGCCAGCGTCGCGGCGCCATCCTTACCGCGTGCAGTGAGGAAGGCGATCACCGGCTCGGCCTGTTCGGGCGAAAGCCCCACGCCATCGATGAAGGCGCCAGAGGCATCGAGCCGCCCCTTGCCCAGAAGCTCGCGCACCCCTTCTTCGCCCACCTTGTCGAACTTGTCGATGGTGCGCAGGATGCCTTCGCGCATGGCTTCATCCGCCACCCCGACGGCATCGAGAACGCCATTCAGAACCTTGCGGCTGTTGATGCGCACGATGTAATCGCCCCGCGCGATGCCGACCGCCTCGAGCGTATCCGCGAGCATGGCGCAGATCTCCGCATCGGCGGCCACCGAAGGCGCGCCAACCGTATCGGCATCGCATTGATAGAACTGGCGAAACCGCCCCGGCCCCGGCTTTTCGTTGCGCCACACAGGCCCCATGGCATAGCGCCGGTAGGGCGTCGGCAGATCGTTTCGAAACTGCGCATAGACGCGCGCGAGCGGAGCCGTCATGTCATAGCGCAGCGCCAGCCAGTCACCCGGCTTCGGCGCGCCCTCCGCCTCCTCTTCCGCCTCCTGCCAGGCAAACACCCCGGCATTGGGGCGATCCACATCGGGGAGGAACTTCCCGAGCGCCTCGACCGTTTCCACGGCGGAGGTTTCCAGCGCCTCGAAGCCGTGCAGCTCATAGACATCCCGGATGCGCCCGAGCATCTCTTCGCGCTCGCGCACCTCGGCACCGAAATAATCGCGAAAGCCCTTGGGCGGCAGGGCCCTGGGGCGGGGCTGTTTCTTCTGTTTCTTCTGCTTGGCCATGGGGCTTTCCCTTGCGCAACATCCGCCTGCGCGTTTACAGAAGCGCGCGCCGGTGGGCAAGCGTGATGGAAACAAGCGTGACGGGGCATTGCACAGGGGCATTGCGCATCCGCTGCGGATCGGCGAGGGAGAAGCCATGAGCACTGATGAAATCACACGCATGCAGGAAGAGATCGCCCATCTGGCGCGCGCGGTGGATGATCTTTCCGATACCGTGATCCGCCAAGAGCGCGAGATCGCCACGCTCACCCGCCGCCTCGAAATGCTGATCGAGCGCGCCGCCGAGCAGGAGCTGGCAGAGGGCGGCACGGTGCCGCTGGCCGATCGGAAGCCGCCGCACTGGTAGGCCCCACGCCGGCCCTTTCCCGCCCTGCCCCTCCTCAGGCGAAGGGATCTTCCGGGTAGGTGACTTGCGCGAGATAGAGCCCCTGGGGCGGCGAAACCGGCCCGCAGGCGGCGCGATCGCAGGCCGCGAGCGCCGCGCGCACGCGCTCGGGCTCCCACGCCCCCGCGCCCACGCGCTCGAGCGTGCCGACAAGGCTGCGCACCTGATTGTGCAGGAAGCTGCGCGCCTCGATGTGAAAGAGGTATTCCCGCCCCTCCGGGCAGGGCAATTCCTCGATATCGAGGCGATCGAGCGTTTTGACCGGTGATTGCGCCTGGCACTGGCTGGCGCGGAAGGTGGTGAAATCGTGCTTCCCGATCAGGTGGCGCGCGGCCTCGCGCATCGGCTCCACATCGAGCGCGTGGCGCAGCTGCCAGACCTTGCCGCGATCCATCACCACCGGCGCACGCCGGCTGACGAGGCGGAAGAGATAGCGCCGCTTCACCGCATCGAAGCGCGCATGGAAATCATCCGCAACCCGCGCCGCCGCGAGAATTGCCACCGGAGCGGGCTTGAGGTGGAAATTGAGCGCCTCCATCAGGCGGAAGGGTTCCCATTCGCGCGCAAGATCGAAATGCGCGACCTGCCCCAGCGCATGCACGCCCGTATCGGTACGCCCCGCCCCGGTGATCGCCGCCCCCCCGGGGGCGATCTTTGCTATGGCCTCCTCGATCGCCTGCTGCACGGAGGGCAGCCCGGCCTGGCGCTGCCAGCCGCAAAAGGGCGCGCCGTCATATTCTATCTTCAGGGCATATCTGGGCATGGCGCCTGCCTAGCCGCATCGGCGCGGATTGGCAATCCGACGCTGCCGATCGCCCGCCACAAGCGGCAGGGAGGCCCGCCCGGGGCCGCCTGAGCAGCGGGGATGAAATCTTGTTAACACTGGTTTGTTTGCAACAAGGTCCGAACCGGCCTAATCTTTTCCGATATTCGACAATGCGGAGTTCGCCATCACGGCGATCCGAAAGGCTTGGAATGGCATTCGGCCGGAGGCCTCGGCCATTCGCCCGGAGGGTAAATCCGCAGGGAACGGATCGGTAACGGTATTGGCGGCACGTGACTTCGGAAGAAGGATCCGGCTGTGTCGTCAAGGTGTAACGGAAGAAATACATCCGGCGCAGCCTCGAAACACCAACGGGAGGCAAACGCCATGAAACGATTTCTATCATCGGCGCTGCTGGTCCTTGCCGCAATTGTCTGGCTGGCGGGAGCCGGGCAGACGGATGCGCAGGACAGCAGCTCCTCGACACTCGCCCGCATCAAGCAGACGGGTGTCCTGAAGGTCGGGGTCAACCCGCTCTTCAAGCCCTTCTCCTTCGAGGAGGGCGGCAAGCGCGTCGGGGTGGATGCGGATGTGGCCGCCCTGCTGGCCGAAAAGCTCGGCGTGAAGCTCGAGCTTGTGGTGCCGGAGAGCTTCGGGGATCTCATCCCGATGGTCGAGCGCGGCCAGATCGATGTGGCCATGGCCGGGATGAGCATCACCTTCGATCGCGCCAGGGTGGTTGATTTCACCGATCCCTATTTCGAAACCGGGCTTTCGATCCTCGCCAACAAGGGACGGCTCGGCAAGCTCGGCGTCGGGCTGGTCAGCGATTACGACACGCTGATCTCGCGCCTGAAGAAAAGCGGCAGGATCTCAAAGCTGGTAATCGCCGTGACCAAGGGCAAATCGCCGGAAAAGGTGGTGCCGCGCTTCTTCCCCGGCGCGCAGGTCGTCGCCCATGAGAGCAACGAGGCCGCGGCCGAAGCCGTCCTCCGGGGCGAGGCCGACATCATGGTGCATGACGAGATGTTCCTGAAGGTCTGGCTGCATGACAACGCGGCCTCGGCGCAATTCGTGCTCACCGTGTTCGACCGCCCCTTCAAGCCGGATTACTACGGCTATGCGGTTGCCAAGGGCAATCTCGATTTCGTCCACATGCTCGATACCTTCATCCTCGCGGAACTGAAGGGCAACGGGCGCATCCTTGAATACATGAACAGATACATTCCGGTGAAGGCGCAGGTTTCCGTGCGGAGCCTCGAAATCACCGATGACTTCTACGGGGGGGATTGAGCCATGGCCGAGACTGGAACGAAAAAGAGGAAAGGTCTGGATCTCCAGTGGAAGATCCTGATCGGCATCGTGCTCGGCATCGCTCTCGGGCTGTTCATCAACGTGACCTACGGCGCCGGCGTCGAAAGCGGGCCGATATACGTCCTCAAGACCATCTTCAAATACGGCGGCGAAATCTTCATCCGCCTGCTTCGGATGCTGATCATCCCGCTGGTGTTCGCCTCGATATTCATGGCGATCGTCAATCTCGGCGATGTGCGCGCGCTCGGCAAGCTCGGCGGCAAGACCGTCGGCTTCTATTTCCTGACGACGGCGCTCGCGGTGGCCGCGGGTCTGCTGGTCGTCAATCTGTTCAATCCCGGCCTCGGGATCGACAAGGAATCCCTCTCGGCGCTCGGGATCGGCACCGAGGTGCCCGGCAAGGTCGAAGGTGCGGGGGTCGGCGAGAAATCTCCGGTGATCATCATCGTCGATACCTTCGTCAACATGATCCCGAAGAATGCCGCCGCGGCCTTCGCGAGCGGGGATATCCTGCAGGTGATCTTCTTCACCATCTTCCTCGCGATCATGGCCTCCATCGTCGGCAAGGCCTCCGATACCATGACCAGCGCCATTCACGGGCTGGACAGGATCATGCAGGCCGGGATCATGGCGATCATGAAGATCGCGCCCTATGCGATCTTCATGCTGGTGACGGCGATCTTCATGGATCTGGGCTTCGCCGCCCTGGCAGCGCTTGGCAAATACGCGCTGACGGTGCTTGTCGGGCTTGCCATCCACGCCGGCATTACCCTGACGGCGCTGGTGTGGATCTTCGGCAAATACAACCCGATCAAGCTGTTCAAGGCGGTCGCGCCCGCCCTGATGACGGCCTGGTCCACGGCCTCCTCGGCGGCCACGCTGCCGATCACCATGTCGAATCTGACGGAGCGCGCCGGGGTGGACCCGAAGGTCTCCAATTTCGTCCTGCCGCTCGGCGCGACGGTCAACATGGACGGCACGGCGCTCTATGAATCCGTGGCGGTGATCTTCATCGCCCAGCTCCTCGGGATCGATCTGACGATCGGGATGCAGATCGTGATCTTCATCACCGCCTCCCTCGCGGCGATCGGCGCGGCGGCCATTCCCGGCGCCGGGCTGGTGACCATGGGCATCGTGCTGACGGCCGCCGGCCTGCCGCTCGATGGCATCGGCCTGATCCTGGCGATCGACCGGATCCTCGATCAGTTCCGCACCGCGATCAACGTGTGGGGCGATGCCTGCGCCGCGGTGGTGATCGCCAGAACGGAGGATGCGATCACGGAGCCGGAATCGGGCACGCCCGGCATGGAATCGGCCGCTGCGTGAGCCCGCACCGAAACGCTCCGGCGGGGCAGGACGATACTCCGTGTTGCGGAGTCATCCTGCCCCGCCGCCAGCCACAGATGGAGAAACGAGATGGAATTTCCCAAAAGCATCAAGAGCTTCGTCCTGCATGACATGCGCGGCAAATGGACGTACAAGGGCAAGGAGCTGCGCAGCGCCCATTACATCCGCGTCGGCTCCAGGATGAGCCTTTTCATCAACACCGAATCCGATGTGGAGGGCAATCTTTCCTACAACATCCGCCTGCGCGACAGCACGATCACCGGAATCGCCACGCTGGAGGATGCGGTGCGCGTCGTTGAGGAGGTGATCGCGGAAAACGAGGATTTCATCAGCAGATATACCATGCTGGAGGAGTGATACCGCCGGCATGGGAGCCCTCCCCGCCATGCACGGGCGCCGGCCGGCAGCGGCCGGTGAGCCGCAGCCACGATCGACATCATCTGCTTCATGGTGGCCCTCGCTTCCACCGTGCTGCCGCCCGGCCTCCCGTGAATGATCCTGCAGGCGGAGTGGATGCCCTGATCCGTTGCGCCCCCCGGAGCGCCCGCCCCGCCCGGAGCGGTGCAGGGGGCCACGGGCAGCGCCTGACCGCCGCCAGGATCAGGCGCCGCAACACCCACCATATGTGGCCGCAACATCCGCAAAGGGCTTCCATTTGCCCGATTTCCCTCTATTCTTAAGGGATGAAAAAGAAAAGGCCGCTAGAATTTGCGGATAATCGAGGGCAATCGGGCCGGTCCGGCAGGAAATACATGACGGCAGCAAAGCAGAAACTGCTCCCCATGCGGCTTCAGTCCGCATCGAAGCGGGATGTGCGCACCCAGTTCGGTGCGCTCTGCTGGCGCATTCATGACGACAAGGTGCAGATCCTGCTGATCACCAGCCGCGGCACCGGGCGCTGGATCATCCCCAAGGGCTGGCCCATGGACGGCGCCACGCCCTCGGCCGCGGCGGCCGCCGAAGCCTTCGAGGAAGCGGGCGTGGAGGGGAAGATCTCCGATGTGGTGCTCGGTGTCTTTTCCTACCAGAAGAACATGCCGGACGAAGAGAACATGCCCTGCATCGCCGCCGTCTTTCCGCTCAAGGTGAAGAAGGTGCATGAAAAATGGCCCGAGGCGAAAGAGCGCCGGCGCAAGTGGTTTTCCCAGAAGAAGGCGGCGGAAATGGTGAGCGAGCCAGAGCTCGCGCAGCTGATCCGCAGCTTCCGGCCAAAGGTGCTCTCCCGCAGGAAGGCTTGAAAACGGAGCGCGCGCGGGCCACATCATGAAGGCAGAAGGCTGGATTTTCGAATGATCAGATATGCCCTGAAATGCCCCGAAGGCCATGCTTTCGAAAGCTGGTTCCAATCCTCTTCCGCCTTCGAGAGGCTCGTGGCGGAAGGAATGATCGCCTGCCCCGAATGCGGCACGGCCGAAGGGATCGAAAAGGCGCTGATGGCGCCGCGCGTCACCCCCGCGAAAAGCAGGGCACCTCAAGGCGCCAGCGAAGGCGCGGGGGCACAGGCGGCGGCGGGGGCGCTCACCTCTCCCGAGGCGCGCGCCCGGAGGGAGGCGATTGCCGCGCTTCAGGCCAGGATCGAGGCCAATGCCGATTACGTAGGCATGGAATTCGCCAGCGAGGCGCGCGCCATCCACGAGGGGCTTGCCCCCGAGCGCCCGATCTACGGCGAAACCCGCCCGGAAGAGGCAAAGGCCCTGATCGAGGAGGGCGTGCCCGTCACCCCCCTGCCCTTCACCCCCAAACGCAAGACGAACTGAAGCCGAAGCGCGCCGCCCGCCCCGCCGCCCGGCCCCTTGCCCTTGGCGGCGGCGCGCCGTAAGAGTGGCGGCGTTCCGCAGGCTCGAGACAGGGGATCCCATGTCCGTTCTGGTAATGAAATTCGGCGGCACGTCGGTTGCCAATCCTGATCGCATCCGCCGCGCCGCCAAGCGCGTGGCGCGCGAGGTCGCCAATGGCCATGACGTGATCGTCGTGGTTTCGGCCATGTCGGGCAAGACGAACGAGCTCGTGGGGCTGGTCAACGAGATCTCGCCGCTGTTCGATGCGCGCGAATATGATGCGGTGGTGAGCTCGGGCGAGAACGTTACCGCCGGGCTGATGGCGCTCACGCTGCAGGAGATGGACATCCCCGCGCGCAGTTGGCAGGGCTGGCAGGTGCCGGTGCAGACGACATCCCGGCACGGTGCCGCCCGCATCCTCGATATCCCGACCGAAAACATCAACGCCAAGTTTGCCGAGGGCATGAAGGTGGCCGTGGTGGCCGGCTTTCAGGGGGTGAGCCCGGAAGGGCGCATCACCACGCTGGGGCGCGGCGGCTCCGATACCACCGCCGTGGCCTTCGCCGCCGCCTTCGGGGCGGTGCGCTGCGACATCTACACGGATGTGGATGGCGTCTATACCACCGATCCGCGCATCGAATCCAAGGCCCGCAAGCTTGACAGGATCGCTTTCGAGGAGATGCTGGAGCTTGCCAGCCTCGGCGCCAAGGTGCTGCAGACACGCAGCGTCGAGCTGGCGATGCGCTACAAGGTGAAGCTCCGGGTGCTTTCGAGCTTCGAAGAATATGACGAGAATGCGGGCACGCTTGTCTGCGACGAGGAGGAAATCGTGGAACAGAATGTGGTGGCCGGCGTGGCCTATCAGCGCGATGAAGCCAAGATGACCCTGATCAGCGTGGCCGACCGCCCCGGCATCGCCGCCGCGATCTTCGGCCCTCTCGCCGAAGCCGGCGTGAACGTGGACATGATCGTGCAGAACATCTCCGAGGAAGGCCGCACCGACATGACCTTCTCCTGCCCCGTCGATCAGGTGGCCCGCGCCGAAAAGGCGATGCTGGAAGCGCGCGAGAGCGGCGAGATCAACTTCCACGATATCGTGGCCGACAAGGACGTGGCGAAGGTTTCCGTTGTCGGGATCGGCATGCGCAGCCATGCGGGCGTGGCGGCGAAGATGTTCGAGGTGCTCGCCTCGGAGGGGATCAACATCAAGGTCATCACAACTTCCGAGATCAAGATTTCCGTGCTGATCGACCGGAAATATATGGAACTGGCCGTTCAGGCGCTGCATGATGCCTTCGGACTGGACAAGGCGGCCTGAGAGCGGGCCGCGCACGGGGGAACATGCCCGAAGCAAGGGAAAGCGTGAGCCGCAGGCTTCTACAGCGCCTGCGCGAAACCCTGGCGCAGGAAAGCGCCGGGCAGGAGCGGCTTGACCGCATCACCGATCTGATCGCCCGCTCTCTGGGCACCGATGTCTGCTCGATCTACCTGTTTCGCGACAGCGAAACGCTGGAGCTCTGCGCCACGCACGGGCTGAAGCCGGAAGCAGTCCACAAGACGCGGATGCGCCTTGGCGAGGGGCTCGTGGGGCGCGTGGGGCGCGACGGGCGGATCATCAACACCGCCGATGCCCCCTCCCACCCCGGCTTCCGCTACATGCCGGAAACGGGCGAGGAGAGCTTTTCCTCCTTCCTCGGGGTGCCGGTTCAGCGCCTCGGAGAGACGCTCGGCGTGCTTGTCGTCCAGACGAAAACGCCGCGCCAGTTCACCGATGACGAGGTTTACGCGATCGAGGTCGTGGCCATGGTGCTGGCGGAAATGGCCGAGCTTGGCGCCTTCATCGGCGAGGGCGCGGCGCTGGGCGCGCTGCACCAGCGCCCGGTGATGTTCCGCGGCGTTTCGGCCCAGGAAGGCACGGCCGAGGGGCATGTCTGGCTGCACGAGCCCCGGGTGGTGGTGACCAATCCGATTGCCGACGATCCCGAGCAGGAAAAGGCACGCCTCGGCGAAGCCATCGAGCGGCTGCGCGTCTCGGTGGACGAGATGCTCGATTCGGCACCGACGGGCGACAAGGAACAGCTTCAGGTGCTGGAAACCTACCGCATGTTTGCCAATTCCCGGGGCTGGATCCGGCGCATCGAGGAGGCGATCGAGGGCGGGCTCTCGGCCGAGGCCGCTGTCGAGAAGGAGCAGACGGCGGCACGCTCGCGCATGATGCAGGTGCCCGATCCCTACCTGCGCGAACGTCTGCATGATCTCGATGATCTCTCCAATCGCCTTTTGCGCATCCTGACGGGCCAGGGCAATCACACCGGCGCCGAAATGCCGGCCGATCCGGTGCTTGTGGCGCGCAATATCGGCCCCGGCGAACTCCTGGATTACGGCCGCAACTTGCGCGGGATCGTGCTCGAAGAAGGCTCCGTGGGCAGCCACGCGGCGATCGTGGCGCGCGCTCTGGCGATCCCGCTGGTGATCAATGCCGGGCCGATCACCACCGAGGCGCTCAACGGCGATCCGATCCTGGTGGACGGCGACGAGGGTATCGTGCACCTGCGCCCCGACGACAACATCGCCGCCGCCTTCCGCGACAAGATGGCCATGCAGGCCGAGGCCCAGAAACGCTATGCCAGCATCCGCGGCAAGCCGACCATCACGCGCGATGGGGTGCGCATCAAGCTCACCATGAACGCCGGGCTGATGGCCGATCTCCCCTCGCTCGAAAGCTCCGGCGCCGATGGCGTGGGGCTGTTTCGCACCGAGCTTCAGTTCCTGCTCCGCAACACCGTGCCCAGGCGCGGCGAGCTTGCGGCGCTCTATGCGCGCGTCATGGATGCCGCGAAGGGCAAGCCGGTGGTGTTTCGCACGCTGGATGTGGGCTCCGACAAGGTGCTGCCCTACATGAAACCGCAGGACGAGCCCAACCCGGCCATGGGCTGGCGCGCGATCCGGGTGGGGCTCGACAAGCCGGGCGTGCTGCGGATGCAGCTTCAGGCCCTGATCCGCGGCGCCGCCGGGCGGCCGCTTCACGTGATGTTTCCCTTCATCGCGCAATTCGAGGAATTCAAGGCCGCTCGCGGGCAGCTCGAGCGCGCGCTCGAGCGCGAAAGCCGCCTCAATCACCCGCTGCCGAAGGAAATCCACGTGGGCGCGATGCTGGAAACGCCCTCCATCGCCTTCGCCCCGCGCCAGTTCTTCGAGATGGCGGATTTCATCTCCATCGGCGGCAATGATCTCAAGCAGTTCTTCTTCGCCGCCGACCGCGAAAACGAGCGCGTGCGCCGCCGCTACGATACGCTCAACGTGAGCTTTCTCAACTTCCTCGAGGGAATCATAGGGCGCTGCGCCGAAACGGGCACGCCGCTTTCCTTCTGCGGCGAGGATGCCGGCCGGCCCGTGGAGGCGCTCTGCTTCGCCGCCATGGGCCTGCGCCACCTCTCCATGCGCCCCGCCTCCATCGGCCCGGTGAAGCACATGCTGATGCAGCATGATCTTTCCGACCTGCGCAAGGTGATCGACGAGGCCCGCCAGAGCGGCGCGCAATCCGTGCGCCCGGCAGTCATGAACTGGCTTCAGCACCAGGCATCCGGCTTCTGAACAGGCAGGAGCGAAGGAGAGAAGGAAGGCTGGCAGGAATGCAATATGAAAACGCGGCCATCGCCGCCGTCACGCTGATCGTGCTGGCGGCCCTTTTTTCCCCGCGCATCACCGCCTCGCGCAACTGGCGTGCACTGATCACCCCGCTGGCCTCGATCATCGGCAGCGGCTTCCTGGTGCTCGGCCCGATCCTGAACGACAGCTACGGCGCCTGGGCGCCTCTCCTGATGCTGTTCCTCTGCGCCGCCGCCTGGGCTTTCGGCGCCGCGATCCGCTGCAACATCGCCGCCATCGAGGCCCGCACCCGCCCGCCCGCCGCCGAGCGGCTCGAGCATCTGGCAAGCTGGGTGCTGGCCTTCGCCTACATCATTTCCGTGGCCTATTACCTCAATCTGCTCGGTGCCTTCGGGATGCGCCTCACGCCCTGGAACACCCCCCATAACGCGCGCCTTCTCACCACGGCGATCTTTCTCTTCATCCTCGCCGTCGGCTGGATCCGCGGCTTTCACGCCATGGAGCGGATGGAGGAATACAGCGTCGGGCTGAAGCTCGCGGTGATAGCCGGGATGCTAGTGGGGCTGGTGTTCTTCCTTGCCGAGAAGGTGAAGGAGGGCGGGCTTTCGATCAACCCTGCGAGCATCACCGGCTGGGAGGCGCTCACGCTCGCCTTCGGCCTCCTGATCACCGTGCAGGGCTTCGAAACCACCCGCTATCTCGGCGGCGCCTATGATGCCCGCACCCGCATCCGCGCCATGATCCACGCCCAGGCGCTCTCGACAGTGATCTATGTCGTCTATATCGCCCTCATCGCCTTTGTTTTCCGCCCCGGTGAGGTGCCCTTCTCCGAAACCGGCATCATCGACATGATGAAGCTCGTGGCGCCGATCCTGCCCTATATGCTGATCGTCGCCGCCGTCGCCGCGCAGTTCAGCGCCGCGGTGGCCGATACCGCCGGCGCCGGCGGCCTCTTCGAGGAGCTCACGCGCCGCCGCCTGCGCGAACGCGATGCCTATGCGCTTCTCGTGGCGATCGGCATCACGCTCACCTGGGCGGCCAATATCTTCGAGATCATCGCCTATGCCTCGCGCGCCTTCGCGCTCTATTACACCGTCCAGGCCACGATTGCCGCCGTCACCGCCTGGCATCGGGGGAAAAGGGCCAAGGCCCTTCTGCTGGCCCTGCTGGTTCTCCTCGGGCTCGCGATCACTCTCTTCGGACGGGCCGTGGAAGGCGGGTAGAAACCCGTTTCAGATCACCGGCAGGGCGGCAGTTTCCGCTTTTCCATTGCAGGTGCAACGGTTATCCAGAGCCGGAACAGATACATCCTTTTCAGGGGGAAACCCATGACCGAAACCATCGCAACGGCCCTCCTCTGCGCGCTCAGGGATCGCGGCGCCGATCGCCTCTTCGGCATCCCCGGCGATTTCGTGCTGCCCTTCTTCCGGGTGATCGAGGAAAGCGGAATCCTGCCCTGGCACACGCTCAGCCACGAGCCGGGCGTGGGCTATGCCGCCGATGCCCAGGGGCGCTTCAACTGCAAGCTCGGGGTGGCTGTCGTCACCTACGGGGCGGGGGCCTTGAACATGGTCAACGCCGTGGCCCAGGCCTATGCGGAGAAATCGCCGCTGGTGGTGATCTCGGGCGCGCCGGGGTGTGATGAAGGCGCGCTCGGGCTTGGCCTGCATCATCAGGTCAAGACCCTGGGCTCGCAGATGGAGATCTACCGCGAGCTGACCTGCGCCCAGGGGCTGCTCGATGATCCCGAAACCGCGCCGGGCGAAATAGCCCGCGTGCTCGATGCGGCGCGGCGGATGTCGCGGCCCGTCTATCTCGAGATCCCCCGCGATGTGGTGAACGCCCCCTGCGGGAGCGTGCCGCCCTTCGATCCGGGGCTGCCCGATCGCGAGGCCGCGCGCGCCTGCGCCAGCGAAATCCTCTCGCGCCTGCGCGGCGCGAAGAGGCCGGCGATCCTGATCGGGGTCGAGGCGCGCCGCTACGATCTCGAAGACAGGATCGCGCGGCTCTGCCAGAAGCTCGCGCTCCCGGTGGCCACGAGCTTCATGGGCCGCGGGCTGCTGGCGGGGCGCGATCTGCCGCTGGTGGGCACCTATCTCGGCAGCGCCGGGGACGAACTGCCGGCGCGGGTCGTCGAGGGATCGGACGGATTGCTCATGCTCGGCGTCATCCTTTCGGACACGAATTTCGGCGTCTCGGGGCGCAATATCGACATGCAGAAAGCCATCCGCGCCTTCGATCGCTCGGTGGAATTCGCCCATCACCGCTACGATGGCATCCCCCTCGGCCCGCTGGTGGAAGCGCTCGAGGAGATGGCCGAGCCGATCGGCTCCGCCACCCCCAATTACCGCCCCGAATACAAGACGGGCCTTCCCGAAGGCGATGTGGCGCTCGAGCCCTCGCATGTGGCGATGGCCGTCAACGATCTCTTCGCCGCCCACGGGCGGATGCCGATCGCCTCGGATGTGGGCGATTGCCTGTTTACCGGCATGGAGATCATGGATACCGAATTCGTGGCGCCCGGCTATTACGCCTCGATGGGGCTCGGCGTGCCCGCCGGCATGGCCATCAACGCCACCTCCGGCAAGCGGCCCCTCATCCTCGTGGGCGACGGCGCCTTCCAGATGACGGGCTGGGAGCTTGGCAACTGCCGAAAATACGGCCTCGCCCCGATCGTCATCCTGTTCAACAACCGAAGCTGGGAAATGCTCCGCACCTTCCAGCCCGGCCCTTCCTACCATGATCTCGACGATTGGCACTATGCCGCCATCGCCGGGCATCTCGGCGGCAAGGGGCGGCGGGTGCGCACGACGGGCGAGCTGGGCGAAGCGCTGGCCGCGGCGCATGGCGATCCGGATCATTTCCACCTGATCGAGGTAATGCTCGAGCGCGGCGCCACCTCCCGGACCCTGGCCCGGTTTGCCGGCGCGATCCGTGAAATGTCGGCGCTGAAGGATGAATGAACCCGGAATCATTAAGAATGACGGCAAATTTCGGGCAATATTCATCTTTTGGTAATATTGGCGCCACATTTTCGCCACATGCGTGAATGGACAATGGGGGCATGTGCAGGTTTCTTCTCATAGGATGCGCCGCCGGGGCGCTCGAAGCGGGGCTTCTCCTCCACGCCGGGCAGCCATTGCTCGTTGCGCTGATGGGCTATTCCGCGGCGGGCACCATTGCCCTTCTCGCCTCGGCCCTGCATTTCGCACAACAGCAGCCGGATTGACAGGGCCAGCCGGATTGATCCGGCACGGCCGATCCGGGTTTCCGGCCCGCAGATCACTCCTCCCAGCGCCGGACCTCACCGCGCACGCCATCCCAGCCCCCAGCCACCAGCGCCCGGCCAAGCACGCGCGCCGGATTCGTGGGCGGCGGCATCTTCACGCCCGAAAGCCGCTCGAAGCCGAAGCGCCGGTAATAGGGGGCGTCTCCCACCAGAAGAACCCGCTCCCATTCCGGCCGCGCGCCCGCCAGGCTCTCGCGGATCAGGAGCCCGCCAAGCCCCTCGCCCTGATGCGTAGGATGCACGGCCACGGGGCCGAGCAGAAGCGCCGGCGCCCGCCCCACCCGCACCGGCCAGTAGCGGATCGCCCCGGCCACAATCCCTTCCTCATCGCGCGCCACAAGGCAGAGATCGCGGATCGGGCTCACCCCCTCGCGCAGGCGGTAGGAGGAAAGCGCCTCGCGCCCCGGCGCGAAACAGAGATCGAAGAGCGCCTCCACCTCCCACCGGTCCGCCTCTTCCTCGCGCCCGAGTTCAAACACCGCCCAAAGCCCCGCCATCCTGCGTTTTTCGCTGGAAACGCCCCTAGCATGGCGCTAGCTCTGGAGCAAACGAAGGATACGCCCCATGTTCTACCGCCCCGAGGAAGGCCACGGCCTGCCCCACAATCCCTTCAGCGCCATCATCAGCCCGCGCCCGATCGGCTGGATCTCGACGCGCGGCAAGACGGCAGACGACAACCTCGCCCCCTATTCCTTCTTCAATGCCGTGGCCTACGAGCCGCCGCAGGTGATGTTCGCCTCCACAAGCACCAAGCAGGATCGCCACATGGGCAAGGACAGCGTGGCCAATATCGATGAAACGGGGGTGTTCTGCGTCAATATCGTCGAATATTCCGCCCGCGAGGCGATGAACGCCACCTCCGGCAGCCATCCTGCCGAGGTGGACGAATTCGAACATGCCGGCATCCGCAAGGCCGAATGCGAAACCATCGATTGCGCCCGCGTCGCGGATGCGCCGGCGGCGCTCGAATGCCGGCTTGTCAGGATCGTTCCGCTCGAGGGCGAGACGAATTTCATGGTGATCGGCAAGGTGACGGGCGTGCACCTGCGCGAGGATTGCCTGAAGGATGGCGTGTTTGACGTGACCACCTACCAGCCCCTCGCCCGCCTCGGCTATCGCGATTACACCAGGGTGAGCGAACTCTTCAGCCTGAAGCGCCCGGATGACTGACCGGAAAAACTGCCCGCCATTTCCCGCGATGCTCCCTTCCTTCGGTTGAGACCACCTCATCGGGAAGGCTCCTTTCCTGCCGTGAAAGCCGCCGCCCTCCCCGGCAGACGCAAACCGCTTTCCTCATCCCGCGCCATCAGCTAGCCTGCGCCGCAGGCAACTCTGGATTGTGCGGGAGGAAGCATGGCACAGGAAACCATGATCGGAATCATCGGCGGCTCGGGTGTATATGAAATCGAGGGGCTGGAACAGGCCGCCTGGCAGGGGGTGGACACCCCCTGGGGCCCGCCCTCGGATGCGATCCTGACGGGCGTTCTCGGTGGCGTGAAGATGGCCTTCCTGCCCCGCCACGGGCGCGGGCATGTGCATTCGCCCACCACCGTGCCCTACCGCGCCAATATCGATGCGCTGAAGCGGCTTGGCGTCACCGACGTGATCTCGGTTTCCGCCTGCGGCTCTTTTCGCGAGGAAATGGCGCCGGGGGATTTCGTGATCGTCGATCAGTTCATCGACCGCACCTTCGCGCGCGAAAAATCCTTTTTCGGCACCGGCTGCGTGGCGCATGTGAGCGTCGCCCATCCCACCTGCCCGCGCCTCTCCGCCGCCTGCCTCGAGGCCGCGCGCGCCGAGGGCATCACGGTGCACGATGGCGGCACCTATCTTGCGATGGAGGGGCCGCAGTTCTCCACGGTGGCGGAATCGAAGATGTATCGCGAACAATGGGGCTGCGACGTGATCGGCATGACGAACATGCCCGAGGCCAAGCTCGCCCGCGAGGCCGAACTCTGCTACGCCTCCGTCGCCATGATCACCGATTACGACAGCTGGCACCCCGATCACGGCGCGGTGGACATCTCCGAGATCATCGCCACCCTCACCGGCAACGCCGAAAAGGCCCGCGCGCTGGTTGCCCGCCTGCCGGGGCTTCTGGGCGAAGGCCGCGCCCTGTGCGCGCATAGCTGCGACCGCGCGCTTGAATACGCCATCCTCACGGCCCCCGAGGCCCGCGACCGGGCACTGGTGGCCAAACTGGACGCCGTGGCGGGCAGGGTGCTGCAACCGCCGCACTGAAATTCAGGAGAGAATCTTGAAATGCGTCTCATTGCTGCTTCCGCTTTTCCTTCCCGCACGGGCCATTGCCGGTGGATATGTCCTCGGAGCGGGGCACAGGCCCTGTAAAGAGGTCATCCGCGCCCATGAAGAAGGCCCCCCGGGCGAAAAAGGCGAGCTTTTCGGCTGGTTCATGGGGTTCTGGTCCGCGGCCACCTTTCAGCGCGAAACCGGTTTTGCCGACATTGTCGAAAGTGCCGGCGGAAACAGGATCGCAGAAGCCTCCGTGGTTGAATGCCGCAGGGCGCCTGCCGATACGCTGCTGTTTCGCGTCACCCAAAGCATGATCGATAACACCAGGTAACATGGGCAAGGTGCTGATTCCTGGCGCAGCAGGCTTCATCGGCCAGCACATCGCCATCGCATTGCGCGGTGCGGGCCATGACGTACTGGCCACGGCCCGCAACACCCGTCGCCTGAATGCGATGGGGTTTGACACATTGCAGGCCGATCTGACCGATCCGGCCACCCACAGCCCCGATTTCTGGCGCCCGCATCTGGAAGGCTGCACCCATGTGATCAACTGTGCCGGTCTGCTGACCGGGCGTGACGCGGATTTCCATGGCGTGCATGTTGCCGCCCCAAAGGCAATCTATGCCGCCCTGCCCGCCACAGCTCGCGGTGTGCTGATCTCGGCTGTCGGGATCGAAGCCGACACGCGATTTGCACGTTACCGCCGTGAAGGTGAGAAGGCTGCCAAAGCCGCGCCCATCCCCATCACCATCCTGCGCCCCGGTCTGGTGCTGGCGGACGGCAGCTATGGCGGCTCGTCCCTTGCCCGCGCGCTGGCTGCACTGCCGCTTGTCACGCCTGTGATCGGCAGCGGCAATCAGCCCTTCAACCCGATCCATGCCGATGATCTGGCGGCACTGGCAATCGAGGCGCTTGAGGCCGATACGCCGGCCCGGCCAGTCGAAATCGGGGGGCCGGAGCGGATCACCCAAACCGCCCTGCTGACCAGATTGCGCGCATGGCTGGGTCTGCGCCCGGCCCGCATCCTGCGCCTGCCCCTGCCGCTGGCCCGCCTGATGGGCCGCATCGGGGATGCCCTGCGCCTTGCTCCGATCTCGGTCACATCGGTGCAGCAGTTGGAACAGGGCGTGGCAACGAACACAACCGAACAGAACCGCCATTTCAAAACCCGCCCGCGCGGCTTTGCCACCTTCCTGCGCGCCCGCCCCTCGCAAACGCAAGACCTGTGGCACGCCCGCCTCTACCTGCTGCGCCCCGTTTTGCGGCTGACGCTTGCGCTGATGTGGCTGGCCTCGGGGCTGATCGGCCTGCTGCTGCCCGCCGATAGCTTCCTGCCCCATGTTTCGGGCCTGTTGCCTGACAGCTTTCTGATCGCCGCCGCCCGCATCACCGGCGCGATTGACCTTTTAGTCGCGCTGGCCCTTCTGCGCGCATGGCGTTTGAAACAAATTGCATGGCTGCAATTTGCAATGGTCGCGGGCTATACGGTTGGCCTCAGCCTGATCAACCCCGCCCTCTGGCTGGACCCGTTCGGCGGTTTGCTGAAAAACCTGCCGATCCTCGTGTTGATCCTGATCCACCGCGTGCTGGAAGAGGAACGGTAAATGGATCCGTATCTGACCCTGAAATGGCTGCATATCCTCTCCTCCACCGTGCTGTTCGGCACCGGCATTGGCACGGCATTCCAGATGGTCTGGGCATGGCGCACGGGGCGGGTGGAAACCATCCACTCGGTCGCCTCGGGTGTGGTCGTTGCCGACTGGATATTCACCACGCCTGCCGGTTTCATCCAGCCGCTCACCGGTTACCTGCTGATCCTGCAACAAGGCCATGACTGGAACGAACCCTGGCTGCTACTGACCTATGCCCTCTACATACTGGCCTTTCTCTGCTGGGCCCCGGTCGTTCACCTGCAAATCAGAATCCGCGATATGGCGGGAGCCGCACTGGCCGCCAACACGCCCCTGCCCAACCGGGCCCGGAAGGATTTCCGCCTGTGGTTTGCTCTTGGATGGCCCGCCTTCGCGGCTCTGATCTGCATTTTCTGGCTCATGGTCAACCGGCCGGGATAGCGCTCACCAGCTCAAACCTGCGTGAAATCCGCCGCCCTCACGGGGCGGTGTTTTGCCTCTTCCCCAGCCCCGGCCTTCACGGTGGCGTGCTGGATGCTCTCCTTCTTCCTCTTCGGCCACATCGCCTCACGCTTCCCGCTGCGCCCCGAGATCCGGCTTTTCCCGGCACCAGAGCCGCGCGCCGGGCGCCTTGCGCCCCGTGGTGAATTCCGCCGGCTTGCGGCAACATCGCCGTTGTCTGGGCGCGCGGGCTCGCTTATCAGTTGGTGCGGCCCGGATCGGGGCCGATACCGTTGTTCGCCAGAGGGAAGGCCCCATGAAAACCGTCAAGGATTACATCCGCACCATCGTCGATTTTCCCCATGAAGGGATCATGTTTCGCGATGTCACCACGCTTTTCGCCGATGCGCGCGGCTTTCGCATGGCGGTGGATCAGATGCTGCATCCCTATGCCGGCCAGGAGATCGACAAGGTCGTGGGGCTGGAGGCGCGCGGCTTCATTGTGGGCGGCGCCATCGCCCATCAGCTGACCAAGGGCTTCGTACCGATCCGCAAGAAGGGCAAGCTCCCCGGCGCCACCATTTCCGAGGCCTATACGCTCGAATACGGCGAGGCGGTGATGGAGATCCATGACGATGCCATCACCCCCGGCGAGAAGATCCTGATCGTGGACGATCTTCTCGCCACCGGCGGCACGGCGGAGGCCAGCATCAAGCTGGTGGAGCGCCTCGGGGGCGAGATCGTGGGCTGCTCCTTCATCATCGACCTGCCCGATCTCGGCGGGCGCGAGCGGCTCGAGAAGCTCGGGATGAAGGTGCATACGCTTGTGGAATTCGAGGGCGCGTAATCCTTTCGTAAGGGAATCGCCCTATTGAGGATCCTGCCTGTCGGGAGCAGGCGCTGTTTGCACAGAAGTTGGCCGCCCCGTTGCCCCCCAACGGGGCGGTCGCACGTCAGGCAATGCCCCTGCGCGGCCCAACGCATGGCACAAACAGGCAGGGCGCTTACGCCTTCGCTTGCCTGTCCGGCCCCGCGGCCTCGGGCCGCATGGCTGCGGCGGCGGCGATCGCGGCCTGGCCGAGCGAGAGCCCGCCATCATTGGCCGGCAGGCTTCGCGGCTGAAGGATATCGAAACCGGCGGCGGCAAGGCCCGAAGCCGCGCCTTCGAGGAGCAAGGCATTCTGCATGACCCCGCCCGAAAGCACGATCCGCTCCGCGCCGCTGCACCTGGCCAGGACCGTGCCCCTTTCGATCAGGAGGCGGATCAGCGTATTGTGAAACCGCGCGGCGATGCGGGCGGGCGGCACCGCGCCCGCGAGATCGGCAAGGATGCCCTCCCAGAGCGGCGCCCAGCCGATGCTCTCACCCTCATCCCAGGCGTAGGACCCGCTCTCGCCGGGGCAGCTTTCGGCCAGCGCCTGCAGGCGCATCGCCGCCTCGCCCTCGTATTCCACCGCCTCGAAGGCGATGCCAAGCATCGCCGCCACCGCATCAAAGAGCCGCCCCGCGGAAGCCGCGGGCGGGGCGTTCAGCCCCCGGTGCATCATCTGCGCAATCATCGCCACCGGCTTTTCGCCCAGCCTCTTCAGCGCCGCCAGATCGCCATGGCTTTCCCCGAGCGCCTCGATGGCATCGGGGCCGAAGGCGCAGATCAGATGCGCCAGCGCATTGCGCCAGGGCTGACGGTTCGCCTTGTCGCCGCCGGGCAGCGGGACGGGCGCGAAATGGCAAAGCCGGCGGAAGCCGTGAAAATCGGCCAGCAGGAATTCGCCGCCCCATATGGCGCCATCGGACCCGTGGCCCAGCCCGTCGAGAACGATTGCGATCACCGGGGGCGCGTCCGGCCCGAGGCCATGCTCGGCCATGACGCTCGCCACATGCGCATGATGGTGCTGCACCGCCAGCAGATCCGCCCCGGCCGCTCCGGCCTCCTCGGCGCCGAGGCGGGTTGCGAAATAGCCCGGGTGCATGTCCGTCGCGATCACCGCCGGGGTGAAATCATGGGCGGCGCGAAACAGCGCCAGATTGCGGCGGAAATCCCGCTGGACCAGGGGGGTTTCCATGTCTCCCATGTGCTGGCTCACGATCGCCTGGCCGCCGTCCAGCAGGCAGTAGGTGTTCTTCAGATCCCCGCCGACCGCCAGCACCGGCGGCGCGTCTGAAAAGCCCGGGTGCAGCAGGAGGGGGGCCGGCGCCTCGCCGCGCGCCCGGCGCAGGAGCTGCGGCCGGCCCGCCACGATCTGCACCACCCCGTCGTCCACGCGATTGACAATCTCGCGATCGTGCATGAGCCACAGATCGGCGATCCCCGCGAGGCCGGCGCGCGCCGCGTCATTGGCGATGATCTGGGGTTCGCCCGAGACATTGCCCGATGTGAGCACGATCGGGCCCTCGAGCGCGCGCATCAGCAGATGATGAAGGGGCGTGTTGGGCAGCATGATGCCAAGCCGCCCCTGCCCCGGCGCTATACCTTCGGCCAGCGGCGCCCCCGCGGGCGGAAGCAGGACGATCGGCGCGGAGGGCGCCTTCAGGATCTCTTCCGCCTCGGGGCCGAGCCGCGCATGGCGCCTTGCCATCTCCAGATCCCGCACCATCACCGCCAGCGGCTTTCCCGGCCGCCGCTTGCGCCTGCGCAGGCGCGCCACCGCCTCTTCGCTGGTGGCATCGACAGCCAGCTGAAAGCCCCCGATCCCCTTGACGGCCACGATCCTTCCCGCCCTGATCGCCGCCGCGGCAGCCGTGATCGGATCGCCTGCGCACGGGCCGCTCTCATCCTCCAGCCACAGGCGCGGGCCGCATTCGGGGCAGGCATTGGGCTGGGCATGGAAGCGGCGGTCGGCCGGGTTTTCGTATTCTTCCCGGCAGGCGCTGCACATCTCGAATTCCGCCATGGAAGTATTCGCCCGATCATAGGGAATGGCGCGGACGATCGAGAGCCTCGGGCCGCAGTTGGTGCAGTTGGTGAAGGCATAGCCGGCGCGCCGGTTGGCGGGATCGGAAATGTCATCAAGGCAATCGGCGCAGGTCGCGGCATCGGGCAGGATGCCGGTGCGCACCGCCCCCCCGCCGCTGCCGATGATCGAGAAATCCCGCCACTCTTCCGCCTCCGCGCTCACAAGCGGGCAGACCTCCACCGCATCGATCCGCGCCAGCGGCGGCGCTTCTGCCCTCAGAGCATCGCGGAAGGCCTCGAGAAGCGGCCCGGACGCTTCTAGGCGCACAAGCACCCCTTCGCCGTCGTTACGCACATCGCCACGAAGCCCCATCCCGCGCGCAAGCTTCCACACGAAGGGGCGAAACCCGACCCCCTGAACCAGCCCGCGCACCCTTATCTGCCAGGTTTCAGCCATGCCGCCCCCGGGCTAATGCACGGTGCAGACCATGCAGGGATCGAAGGAGCGCACGATATGCTGCACGGATACGGGCGCTTCCTCCCCTTCCTGCACGGGCGCCCCCTCGAGCGCCGTTTCAAGCGGTCCGGGCTGGCCCGCCTCGTCGCGGGGCGAGAAATTCCAGGTCGTGGGGGCGATGATCTGATAATTCGAGATCCGCCCCTCCTCGACCCTCAGCCAATGGCCGAGCGCGCCGCGCGCCGCTTCCGTGAGCCCGGCCCCCTCGCCGCTTTCGAAAGCCGCGCCATGGGCGATGAAAGGCTCGCGCGGGCGGATCTCCGATAGCCACCGCTCCATCGCCGGCACCAGCAGCGCGATCTCGATGAAGCGCGCCACGATCCGGGCCTCCACGTTTCCCCGCCCGCCATTTTCGCGCCCTCCCGCCAGAAGATCGCGCGCCAGCGGATGGCCCGCCACCACCTGACGCGCCAGCGCCCCAACCTCCACGATGCGCCCCTCAAGGCGCGGCGCCTTGCACCAGGTATAGCCGGCACGCATCCCGCCATCGGGCTTTGTCTCGCCTTCGAAGGGATGGCGCGCACCTTCTCCCTCGAGCCAGGCACTTGATATATCCTCGGATATGAGGCCGGTATTGAGGCACCCCACCCCGCCTTCCTCCCAGAGCCCGCGGGCGAAGAAATGGCCCTGCGCCCCCGGATAGGCGCCGAAGGACATGAAGCGCGCGCAGGCCGGGCCGAGATGGGCC
>WFVA01000095.1 GCA_015491895.1 Albidovulum sp.
GGGTACACCCCTCCCGCCCCGCTCTCCTGATCGCCACGATCCACAGATCGCGCCCCCGTGGCGGCAGCCGATCGAGAAACATCAGGAGCGGCCTGCGCCCCGCCGCCCCGCCACCTGCGGTGTCTCGGGCGGTTTCGATTAGCGTCGCGGTATAGCGTTTCTGACCATCCGTCAGGACGAAGCCCGGGCCGAAGGGATCTTCCGCCGTCTCCGCTCCCGCCTCTGGCGCCGGATTCTCCGCGCCAGCGCCAGAGCATGCCGGTGTGAAGATCATCCGGCCCGGCATCGGTAAGGCCCGGAAGCTCCGTCTGATCCCAGGAGATGACAAACGTGCCGCGAAAGCCCGTTTCGGTTCTGCTCATGCCCCATCCCGCCATTCTTCTTTTTCGTGTTTGCGCCATCCTAGCAGATGCGAATCACTTGGGGAAGATGCTGGGAAACGCTTCCCCCGGCAGGATCACCCGGCCAGCACGGCGCCCGGATTCATGATGCAGGAAGGATCGAGCGCCGCTTTCACCGCGCGCATGGCGGCAAGCTTTGCAGGATCCCCGAAGCGGGCCAGATCCGCGGCCTTGAGGCGGCCTATGCCGTGTTCGGCGCTGAAGGTGCCGCCGCGCTCCAGCACCCGGGCCTGCACGAGATCCTTCAGCTCCTCGCGCAGGTGATCATATTTCTCCCGCCGCGCGCCGGGCTCGGGGAAGATGTTGTAATGGAGATTGCCATCGCCCAGATGGCCGAAGCAATTGATGCGGAAGGGACCGCGGGCGCGGATCCCGGCGCCTGTCGCTGCGATGAACCCGGGGATCTCGGAGAGCGGCAGGGCGATATCGTTCGATACGATCGAGCCGATACGCCTGTTGCCCTCGGGGAGGCTTTCGCGCAGATGCCAGAAATCCCTCCGCTGGCTTTCCGACTGCGAGATCAGCCCGTCGCTCGCGAGCCGCGCCGCGCTGGCGCGCTCGAACAGGCGCTCCAGAAGATCGGCGGCCCGCAGCCCGCCCGAAACCCCGAGATCGACGAGCACCATCCATTCGGGCGGCGCGGGAAAGGGCTGGCGCAGATCGGGCATGGTTTCGGCGAGGAAGCGCAGACCCTGGCCGGAGATCAGCTCGAAGCCCGAAACCATCTCGCCCGCCACCTCGCGCGCCAGCGCCAGGAGATCGAGCGCCGCCTTCGGCGATGGCACCACGAGAAGCGCCGCCGCCTCATCTTCGGGGCGGGGAAAGAGGCGCAGCACGGCGGCGGTGATGATGCCGAGCGTGCCCTCCGCGCCGATCATCAGATCGCGCAGATCATAGCCGGTGTTATCCTTGTAAAGCCGCTTCAGCCCGTGCCAGATCTCGCCCGAGGGCAGCACCGCCTCGATACCGAGGCAGAGCGCGCGGGCATTGCCGTAGCGCAACACGTTGACGCCGCCGGCATTGGTGGAAAGCGCGCCGCCCACCGTGGCCGAGCCGCCCGAAGCGAGCGAAAGGGGAAAGAGCCGGCCCGCCTCGCGCGCCGCCGCCTGCACCTCCTGAAGCGTGCAGCCGGCCTCGGCGATCAGGAGATTTTCCTCCGCCCGGATTTCGCGCAGGGCGCGCATCCGCCCGAGCCAGAGGATCACCGGCGCCGGCGGATCGGGCTTCACCTGCCCGCCGACAAGCCCCGTGCCGCCCCCGTATGGCACCACCCCGACGCGCGCCGCGCCGCAGTAGCGCAGGATTCTGGCCACCTCCTCGGCGCTTCCGGGCGCCAGCAGCAGCCCGCCCGCGCCGTGAAAACGCCCCCGCGGCTCCTCGAGGAATTCCGGCGTGAGCGGACGGAAACAGCGCTTGGGCAGCGCCGCGCGCAGGCGCGCCTCGAAAGCCGCATCGGCCGGGTTCAGGGCCCCTTCCACCGCCATCAGGCCTGCCCGATCGCGGTGCGCCCGCGCCTGTCGGGGCGCAGGTTGGCATAGAGCACATGATTGCGCCAGCGGCCGTTGATCTGAAGGTAGGCCTGCGCCACGCCCTCGTATTTGAAGCCCGTCTTTTCCAGCACCCCGCGCGAGGCGGCGTTTTCGGGCAGGCAGGCGGCCTCGATACGGCTGAGATCGAGCACATCGAAGGCATGATGCACCACCGCCTCGATCGCCTCGCGCATGTAGCCCTGGCGCGCGAAGGGCGCACCGATCCAGTAGCCGAGCGTGCCGGCCTGGGCGGGGCCGCGGCGGATGTTGTCGAGCGTGACGGCGCCGATCAGCGCCTGATCCTCCCGCCGGATCATGAACAGCGGCATCGCCGTGCCATTGGTGATCGAGCGGTGCGCCCAGTAGACGCGATTGGTGAAGGCGCGCCGTTTCAGGTGATTGCGGCTCCACATCGGCTCCCAGGGAGCAAGAAAATCGCGGCTGTCGCGGCGCAGGCTGCTCCAGGCGGGATAATCCCCGTGCAGCGGCGGGCGCAGGGTCATGCGCGCGGTTTCGATCCTGAGCTTGCGGGCCCGCAGAAGCATCACCCCCCGAGCCTCTCTTTCAGCGCCTCGAGGGATGGCGCCGGCTCGACCGGGCCGTAAAGCGCCATCGCCGCGCGTCCGCCCATGGCCATCCGCCCCGCCAGGCGCCTCAGATCCCCGAGCTCCACCGCATCGAGCCGCTCCACCGCCTCGCTCACCGGCGGCACCCGCCCCCAGATCGAGATCATCCGCGCCAGCCGCTCGGCGCGCGCATTGGGGCTTTCGAGCCCCATCAGGAGCCCCGCCTTCATCTGCGCGCGGGCGCGCTCGAGTTCGCGCGCGCTCATGTCGTCCCCGGCGCGCTTCAGTTCGTCCACCGTGAGATTGGCCAGCGTTTCGATCTGATCGCCACTGGTGCCGGCATAGATCGTCATCAGCCCGCTGTCGCTGTAGGCACCGGCCTGGGCATAGATCGTGTAGCACAAGCCGCGCTTTTCGCGGATCTCCTGGAACAATCTCGACGACATCCCACCCCCAAAGGCGGTGGCGAAGATCTGGGCGGCATAGATATCGGGATCGCGGAAATGGGGCGCTTCGAGCGCCAGCGTGAAATGCGCCTGCTCGAGATCGCGCACGCGCCGCGCTTCCCCGCCGCCGAAACGGGCCGGCTCGGGATCCGGGGCCGCGCGCGCGGGCAGATGGCCGAACAGGCGCTCGGCATCGCTCATGATCGCCTCGTGATCCACCGCGCCGGCGGCCGAGAGGATCATCCGCCCCGGCCCGTAATGGCGGGCCACGAAACGCAGCAGATCCTCGCGGCTGAAGGCGCGCACCCGTTCGGCCGGGCCGAGGATGGTGCGCCCAAGCGGCTGATCGGGATAGGCCTCGGCCTGGAGCCAGTCGAAGACGACATCATCGGGGGTATCGAGCGTCTGGCCGATTTCCTGGAGGATCACGCCGCGCTCCACCTCGATCTCCTCGGGATCAAACAGCGGCTCGAGCAGGATATCGGCGATGATATCGAGCGCGAGCGGCACGTCGGACGCCAGAACGCGGGCGTAATAGGCCGTCATCTCGCGCGAGGTGTAGGCATTGATATAGCCGCCCACATCCTCGATCTCCTCGGCGATGTCGAGCGCGCTGCGCCGCTTCGTGCCCTTGAAGGCCATGTGCTCGAGGAAATGGGCGATGCCGTTTTCCTCCGGTGCTTCATGCCGCCCCCCCGCCGTGACCCAGACGCCGATCGCGGCCGTCTCGAAGCCCGGCATGTGCTCGGTGACGATGCGCATGCCGTTGGCGAGGGTATCAAGCCGCACGCTCATCCGGCCCGCCGCTCCCGCACCAGCGCCTCAAGCGCGGCAAGATCGTTGGGCACGCGGGTGATGCGCTCCTTGCGCTCCAGAAGATCGGACATATGCGCCGGCAACGGCGGGCGGATGCCCGTGGCCGCCTCCACCGCATCGGGAAATTTCGCCGGATGCGCGGTGGCGAGCGTTATCATGGGGGCGGCGCTCTCGCCGAGATGCTCGCGCGCCACCTTCACGCCCACGGCGCTGTGGGGGCAGATGATCTCGCCGCTCTCGCGCCATGTGCGGGCGATGGCGGCGCTCGTTTCCGCCTCGCTGGCGCGCCCGGTGGCGTAAAGCGCGCGCAGATGTTCGAGCGCGCCCTGCGGAATGGCGAAGCGCCCGCGCGCGCGCAGCTCTTCCATGAGCTGCGCCACCGCCTCCCCCTCCCCGCCAAGCGCATCGAAAAGCGCACGCTCGAAATTGGAAGAAACCTGGATGTCCATCGATGGGCTGATCGAGGGGGTGACGCCCCTGGTTTCGTAGATGCCGGTTTCGAGCGCCCTGTGCAGGATGTCGTTCTGGTTGGTGGCGATCACCAGCCGCTCGATCGGCAGGCCCATGCGCCGGGCGATGGAGCCGGCGTAGATATCGCCGAAATTGCCGGTGGGCACGGTGAAGCGCACCGGACGATGCGGCGCGCCGAGGCTCGCGGCGGCGGTGAAATAATAGACGACCTGCGCCAGCACCCGCGCCCAGTTGATCGAATTGACGCCCGCAAGATGCACCTCGTCGCGGAAGGCGTGATCGTTGAACATGTCCTTCAGGCGGGCCTGGCAATCGTCGAAATCGCCATCGAGCGCCAGCGCATGCACATTGGCCTCGGCCGGTGTCGTCATCTGCCGGCGCTGCACATCCGAAACCCGCCCGTGCGGGTAGAGGATGAACACATCCACATTGGAAAGCCCTCGGAAGGCCTCGATCGCCGCCGAGCCGGTATCGCCCGAGGTGGCGCCGACGATCGTCACCCGCTCGCCCCGGCGCGCCAGCGCGGCCTGGAAGAGCTGGCCGATGAGCTGCATGGCGAAATCCTTGAAGGCGAGCGTGGGGCCGTGGAAAAGCTCCAGCAGGAAATGGCCGGGCTCAAGCTCGCGCAAAGGCGCGCGGGAGGGATGGGCAAAGCCCGCATAGGCGCGCGCGATGATGGCGCGCAGTTCCTCTTCGCCGAAGCTTTCTTCCACGAAGGGGCGCATCACCCGCAGGGCCGCCTCCTCGTAAGGCAGCCCGGCCAGCGCCGCGATCTCACTCGCGCTCATCACCGGCACTTCGGCGGGCACGTAAAGCCCGCCATCGCGCGCCAGCCCCGTCAGCATGGCCTCCTCGAAGGAAAGCGCGGGCGCCCGGCCCCTGGTGGAAATGTATTTCATCGCAACTCGCCTCGATATCGCCCCGTTCGCACTCAGACCGTTTTGCGCCTGATACGCCAAATCCAGTAGCCTGTCATCCCGAACCACACAAGCGCAAGCCCGAACCACGTGACGGCATATTGAAAGTGATTGTTGGGGATCCCCTTCGTATCCACGGGGTAAGGGGTCGCCAGCGGGCTGGCCTCGTCGCTCTCGCGCAGCACCACCAGCACGGGCTCGGTGCCCAGCACCTTTGCCATCGCCTCCAGATCGCGGGCAAACCAGATTTCGCGCTTCTCGTCGGGCGGCGGGGTGGAAGCATTCTTTTCGTCGGGCCAGCGCAGATTGCCCGTTACCACCGCATGCAGCGGCGGGCGCGGCGCATCCTTGGCCGCAAGCGCGACGAACCCGCGATCCAGAAGAATGCGCCGCCCGTCATCCAGCGTGAAAGGCGCGATCACGCGGTAACCGGGGCCGATCCCCTTCACGCTCGCCAGCACCTCGAGATCGGGCTCGCCGATGGTGCCGCTCATCCGCACCGCGAGAAACTGATCGCGCCCGGGATCGGGATCGGCCGGGAGATCAACGGGCGGCGCCTCGATGCGCGCTGCAATCTCCGCCAGCAGCCCCTCCTTCCAGGCAAGCCGCTTCACCTGCCAGATGCCGAGCGCAATGAGGATCGCCCCGCCGATGAGGCCGATCAGAACCGGTGCGATCAGCTTGCGCATGTCATCCCCTCCATGCTCTCCCAAACAGGAAAGCGCGAAGGCCCCGCCCCCGCGCTTCCCTTTCATCACTGCTCCCGCAAATATCCCCGCCGGAGGCGAAAATCCAGCGGCTTTCGCTCAGCTCCCCCAGATGTAGATGGCGCCGAACAGGAACAGCCAGACCACATCCACGAAATGCCAGTACCAGGCGGCCGCCTCGAAGCCCACATGCTGCTCGGGGGTGAAATCTCCCCTGATCGCGCGGATCAGGCAGACGGTCAGGAAGATCGTGCCGATGATCACGTGAAAGCCGTGAAAGCCCGTGGCCATGAAGAAGGTGGCACCGTAGATATTTCCCGAGAAGCTGAAGCTTGCCTCGGCATATTCCACCGCCTGGAAGATGGTGAAGAGCACGCCCAGCACGATCGCGAGCGAGAGCCCCTGGATCAGCGCCCGGCGATCATTCTTGTGCACCAGCGCATGGTGCGCCCATGTCACCGCGGCGCCCGAAAGCAGCAGGATAAGCGTGTTCACCAGCGGCAGCTGCCAGGGATTGAAGGGCTCGATCCCCTCGGGCGGCCATGAGCCCATCACATAGGGATAGCCCTCGGCCATCGGATAGAGCGCATGTTTGAAGAAGGTCCAGAACCAGGCGGAGAAGAACATCACCTCCGACATGATGAAGAGGATGAAACCATAGCGCAGCCCGATGCGCACGACCGGCGTGTGATCGCCCTCGCGCGCCTCGCGTATCATCTCGGCCCACCAGCCATACATGGTGTAGAGCACACCGGCGAGCCCGATCAGCGTGACCCAGATCGGCCCCTCATGGAACCAGATCACCATACCCAGAAGCATGACGAAGGCCGATGCCGCCCCTAGGAAGGGATAGATCGAAGGATTGAGAATGTGATAATCGTGGTTCTTCGTATGCGCCATGTTCGCGTCCCCTGTTCTGCCGTCTGGTTCAGTTCAGTTTGTTGGGCCCGGAGGCTGGCAGCAGGCCCGCCTGCTCCCCGGCCGGTTTCATTGTTTCGGGTGCCAGTGATGCATCCTTTTCGCTTGCGGGCATGTCCTCGGTCTCCACCGCGTGAAAGGTGTAGGAAAGCGTGATGTGCTTCACGTATTTCGAATCAGGATCCTTCACGATCTCGGGATCCACATAGAAGGTGACCGGCATCAGGACCTTCTCGCCGGGATCCAGCGTCTGCTCCGTGAAGCAGAAGCAATCGATCTTGGTGAAGAACCCGCCCGCCTCGTAAGGATAGACATTGTAGCTCGCCGAGCCGGTGATGCGCTTGTCCGTCGGGTTCCAGGCTTCGTAGAAGGCGAGGCCGGTTTCGCCGATCCTGATCTCCATTTCGCGCACGACGGGCTTGAATTTCCAGCCCATGCCACGCTCGAGGCTGCCATCGAAGCGGATCTTGATGGTTCGGTCGAGAATCACGTCGGAGCCCGTTTCGGCAACGGAAGTGGTGCCGGAAAAGCCCGTTACCCGGCAGAACCAGTTGTAAAACGGCACCGCCGCCCAGGCGAGCGAGCCCATCAGCAGCACCACGCCCACCGTCATCACCACGATGCGCTTGTTGGGATCCATGTCGGGGAGTAGTTTCTTCATCATTTCGAAAGCTCCTGTTCGGCGGGGCGCACATGCTCGTAGGAGCGCATCTCGTCGCCCCGCTTGACCTTCACCACCGTCATCCCGAACACGATCGCCACGAAAGAACCGAGCGCCAGCCCGACCCCGAGATTGCGCCCCAGCCGGCGCTTGTGGATCTCATGTTCCTGCGCAATCCCCATGATCAGATCCCCCGGATGCCGGCATGATGCAGGGCGGCCTCGCCGAGGAGGGCCAGGAAATGGGCGAAGAGATAGATCAGCGAGAAGCGGAAGAAGCGCTTTTCGGCCCGGTAGTGATCGCCCGCGGCCGCTTCCTCGTCGCGGCGCATGAGGCGGATCGCGCCGAGGATGAAGAGCGCGTTCAGCACCACCGCGGCCGCCAGATAGAGCGGCCCGCCGATCGAGGTGAAGCCGATCCCGACCGCCACAGGCGCCAGGATCAGCGTGTAGGCGAGGATATGGATGCGGGTGGCGCGCCGGCCGTGGGTCACGGTCAGCATCGGCACGCCGGCGCGGCTGTAATCGCCGTTCATGAACAGGCAGAGCGCCCAGAAATGCGGCGGTGTCCAGAGGAAGATCAGCAGAAACATCAGCACGCTTTCAAGGCTGATCGAGCCCGTGGCCACGGCCCAGCCGATCATCGGCGGGAAGGCGCCCGCCGCGCCGCCGATCACGATGTTCTGGGGCGTGCGCCGCTTCAGCCACATGGTGTAGATCACCACGTAGAAGAAGATGGTGAACGCAAGAAGCGCGGCGGCGGTGAAATTGGCCGCAAGCCCCAGCATGACGACAGCCATGCCCGAAAGCGCGATGCCGATGGCGAAGGCCTCCTCGCGCGCCACCCGCCCCGCAGGCACGGGGCGCGCGCGCGTGCGCTTCATCTTGGCGTCGATATCCGAATCATACCACATGTTGAGCGCCCCCGAGGCGCCGCCGCCGATGGCGATGAACAGCACCGAAACGAAGACGATGAAAGGATGCACTGGGCCCGGCGCCACCAGAACCCCCACCAGCGCCGTGAACACCACGAGCGACATCACCCGCGGCTTCAGAAGCGCGAAGTAATCGCCGAAACCGGCCTCGCCCTCCTGCGCCCCGAAGCTGATGCCTGTGGTATCGCTCATCTCAATCCCTCCAGAGGATCGCCCTGCGATCCGGTTGTCATTTTCCGCGCGCCGCGCGGCTCCGGGTTGCATGCCGGCGATACAGGCGATGCGTCCGGCTCCGCCTGCGGCCCGCCCTCCGCTTAGTCGTTCGCGGCCAGCCTCACCGGGCGCGGCGCGGCATCATCGCGCGCGAATTCCTCCTTCGCGCCCTCGAGCCACTCGGCATATTTTTCCTCGCTCACCGCTTTCACCACGATCGGCATGTAGGCGTGATCCTTCCCGCAAAGCTCCGAGCACTGGCCGAAGTAGACGCCTTCCTTCTCAACATTGAACCACAGCTCCGCGAGGCGCCCGGGCACCGCATCCTGCTTCACGCCGAAGGCCGGGATCGTCCAGCTGTGGATCACATCGGATCCGGTGACCTGCATCACCACGACCTTGCCTACCGGCACCACCACGGCATTGTCCGTCGCCAGGAGGTATTCATCCTCGGTGTAGCCGTAATCGGCAAGTTCGTCCTTCTCCAGCATCAGCGCATCGAACTCGATCCCGTCATCCACATATTCATAGGTCCAGAACCACTGGTTGCCCGTCACCTTGATGGTGAGATCGGCCTCGGGGATTTCCTGCTGCTTGAAGAGAATCGGCAGCGAAAAGGCGCCGATCACGACCAGGATCACAACCGGGATCAGCGTCCAGGCGATCTCGAGAGGGGCGTTGTGGGTGAAGGTGGCGGGCTCGTGGCCGCGCGAGCTGCGAAACTTGCCGATGGCGAAAACCAGCAGCAGCACCACCAGAATCACGATCGCGGTGATCAGATAGAGCACCACGTCATCAAGCCAGACCACGTCACGCGCCAGTTCCGTTGCCGCGGGCTGGAAGTTCATGCCCCCGTCCACCGGTTTGCCGACCCTTTCCAGATCCTGGAGGTTGTCCTGCGCGCTGGCGCGCCCCGCCAGCGCGGCACTCATGGCCATCATCAGGAAAGTGCCGGTCCGGCCCGTAATTCTGCGCATGGTGTTCATGTCCTCTTCCTGTTCGCTTCCGGCCTTCGCGGCCGTTTTTCCCGTATCCGGCAGCTTGTGCTCCGGCATCGAGTTGTGTCTGATCAATCTGAAACCATATATGAGGATATGTGACAAGCTCACAAAGCGCGTCAAACGGCCGCTTTTGTGATTTTGTCACTCCAAAACCGGAGCAGATTCATGCCAGAAGCCCCCTTTCGCCCCTTCGAGACGCTGCTTGATGAGAATCAGGCGCTGGTTCTCCTGCGCGCGGCCACGGCCGGTGCGGATGATGGCGAGCTCTATCTCGAGCGCCGCCGCTCCGAGGCGCTCGTATTTGATGACGGCCGGCTCAGGACCGCGAGCTTCGATGCCGCCGAGGGTTTCGGCCTGCGTGCCGTGCGGGGCGAGGCGGCGGGCTATGCCCATTCCACCGAGATCAGCGAAAGCGCCCTCGGCCGCGCGGCCCAAACGGCGCGCCTTGCGGTGGGAGATGGCGGCGGCACGCTCGCCGATGCGCCGCCCCGCACCAACCGCCGCCTCTACCGCGATCTCGATCCGGTGAGCGAAACGGAATTTTCCCTCAAGGTCGAAACCCTTGCCGAGATCGATGCCTTCCTGCGCGAGGCGGACAGGCGGGTGGTGCAGGTCACCGCCTCGATCGCCGCCAGCGTGCAGGAAATCGAGATCCTGCGCCCCGAGGGGATGCGCCTCAGCGATACCCGCCCCATGGCGCGGCTCAACATCTCGGTGATCGTCGAGGATGCGAACGGGCGGCGCGAAAGCGGCGCGGCCGGGGGCGGGGGGCGGTTCGGGCTCACCGGGCTCATCGCCCGCGATCACTGGCAGGGCGTGGCGCGCGAGGCGCTTCGGATCGCGCTTGTCAATCTCGAGGCCGAGGCCGCGCCCGCGGGGCAGATGGATGTGGTGCTCGGCCCCGGCTGGCCCGGCATCCTCCTGCACGAGGCCGTGGGCCACGGGCTCGAGGGCGATTTCAACCGCAAGGGCACCTCGGCCTTCACCGGGCTGATCGGCCAGCGCGTGGCGGCGCCCGGCGTCACCGTGGTGGACGACGGCACCATCCCCGAAAGGCGCGGCTCGATCAGCTTCGATGACGAAGGCACCCCCAGCCGGCGCAACGTGCTGATCGAGGACGGCATCCTCGTGGGCTACATGCAGGATCGCCAGAACGCCCGCCTGATGGGCGCCGCGCCCACCGGCAACGGGCGGCGCGAATCCTACGCCCATGCCCCCATGCCGCGCATGACCAATACCATCATGGAAAGCGGCAAGGCCGATCCCGCCGCCATCCTGGCCGATCTTGAAGACGGCATCTATGCCGTCGGCTTCGGCGGCGGGCAGGTGGATATCACCAACGGCAAGTTCGTCTTTTCCTGCACCGAGGCCTACCGGGTAAAGAAGGGGCGCGTCGGCGCCCCGATCAAGGGCGCGACCCTGATCGGTGACGGCCCCGCCGCGATGAAGCAGATCCGCGCCATCGGCAATGACATGGCCCTCGATCCCGGCATCGGCAATTGCGGCAAGGCCGGGCAATGGGTGCCGGTGGGCGTGGGCCAGCCCACGGTGCTGATCGGCGGGCTGACGGTGGGCGGCTCGGGGTGAGCCTCAGCGCAGACGGAATCTGTTTCTGAGCCCGAGGCCGAGGAGGAACAGGAGGAAGATGCCGACAAGCGATTGCAGCCCGCCTATAAGCTTGAGCTGCCATGCCAGATCCTTAGCCGTATCGGCATAATACAGCCGCACGAGCCCGAGGAAGGGCAACGTGTTCGATATGCTCCAGCCGGCCGCCTTGCGCGGCTCGGCCCAGGGATCATGCGATCCTCCAAGCCCGAAAGCCCAGTCAAACCCGGTCGTTTCCTTCGGCAGGAAGGTAAACGCGCCATCCCACCACAGCATCGCCAACATCCCCACGAGAAATACCAGCGAGAGGCCCGCCAGCGGCCGCCACACCGAAATGCCGTAATCGGAGAGCAGGCTGTAAAGCCGGTAAAGCGGCCTGTGCTTCCAATTCGCCATGGCCTTCTTGCAGCGCATTTCCATGCGGTGGAAGAACTGCTCCTCGTCAATCATGTGCAGATCGGCCATGAACCGCCTGAGCCGCGCATAAGCCCGCTTCTGATCCCCGGCCTCCATTACCTTCACCGGCTGTTCTTGGCCTGTGATCTTCACGCTGCCCTTCTGCGGCGGCCAGTTTTTGCGGTAGTTTTCGGGGATGGGGAACACGGTATCGTCATAAAGCTCGGCCGCGTGGAATGTGGGCACGTGGGTGAGAAAGCGCGCATCGGTAAAAATGGTTTGATCGGAAAATTTTGCAGAATCAAAACTCACCCCGCCACTGAAGGTGGTGGATCTGAAACTTGCGGTTTCCATGAAGCTTGCGCCGTCGAAAATGGAACGTCCGCCGAACTCTTCGCCCCCAAAACAAGCGGCTCCTTCGAACTTCGCAGCATCAAAACTCGCCGTCGAACCAAATTTAACGCTATCGAACCAAGAGTATCCGTATATCTTGGCATTATGGAACAAGGCCTTGTTTTCGAATACCGCGTTACTGAAATCCGTGAGTGATCGGAATTCCGAATGTATGAAAACCGCCTCTCCACAGAAGCTGGCAGCACCGAACCTTGCCTCCTCCACGAACGCAGCTTCCCAATAGCGCACGTCCGCAAGGAACCGTGATTTCTCAAACCGGGCCGAAAACGGAAAGACGAACCGTGCAAAGCAAACCGGGCGTTTGAAAATGAGGTTGGAAAAATCATGCTCCCAAGGGGGATCAAACTCGATTAAATTCTCTTCAAAAGGCACCTCCGGCAGGCTTGTCGTTTCAATCCCGAGCGCCTCCATACGATCCGAAAACCGCTGCTCGATATCCGCGCGTTCCTCTTCCGAAAGCGGGCTCAACTCCTTCGGGTTCAGCCCGACTCGTTTTGCAAATTCACTTCTTTTCCTTTCGGGGAAGCTACGGCAAACCCAGCCGTTCCATGCCCGCCGGTTCCTGGCGGCGAGTTTCTCGTCGTATCCTCCAAGCAGCATCTCGAGCCTGTCTTTGCCCTGCTCCCCGTATATCGTCGCCAGCACATACCAGGGGTTTCTGTTGGCCGGTTTCAGTTCCACGCCATCATTACGAAGGGCACTTCCGTCCTCCCGCTCTTCGATGAGTGCATGCGGTGGCTGGTTCGGATCATGCAATACCTTATGCATCGGATAATTCCCTTTCCGATCAAAACGCCACGATAGTGCATCGCGCGCGCGCCCTTGCGCAAGCGCGTTCGAAAAAGGGGAAAATCACCTGCCCTGATTTTTCCGCATTCCGTTCACCTCCTGTTAACCAAGGGCCGCCATAGTGATCCCTGCAGGAGGCGGATCGTGATGGATGCAGAGTTGTTTTCTTCTCCCCATACCCTCACCCCACCCACCACGAAGGAACAGCAGCTTTCATGGCTCCGCCTCCTGCGCTCCCGCCGCGTCGGGGTTTCCACATTCTTCAGGCTGATGGGCGAGCACGGCAGCGCCGAAGCCGCGCTGAAGGCCCTGCCCAAGGTGGCCGAGGCCGCCGGCGTGAAGGGCTATGCGCCCTGCCCGCCCGAGGCGGCCGAGCGCGAGATGCGCGCCGCGCGCAAATCCGGGGCGCGAATGATCTGCATCGGCAGCCCCGAATACCCTGCGAGGCTGGCCGAAATCCCCGATCCCCCGCCCTTCTTCTGGGCGATCGGCAATGTCGCGCTGCTGCAAAGGCCGGTGATCGCGCTCGTGGGCGCGCGCAACGCTTCCTCGCTCGGCATCCGCATGGCGCGGCGCATGGCGGGCGATCTTGCCGAGGCGGGCTTCGCCGTCGTCTCGGGCCTCGCGCGCGGCATTGATGCCGCCGCCCATGAGGCCGCGCTCGCAGGCGGCACCATCGCCGTTCAGGCCGGGGGCGTCGATGTGCTCTACCCGAAGGAAAACGCTGAGCTCGCCGCCCGCATCGCCGAAAGCGGCCTGCGCCTTGGCGAAGATCCGATCGGCCGCCAGCCCCAGGCCCGCGATTTCCCCCGCCGCAACCGCATCATCTCCGGCCTTGCCCGCGCCGTGGTGGTGATCGAGGCCGCCGCCCGCTCCGGCAGCCTCATCACCGCGCGCGATGCGCTCGATCAGGGCCGTGAGGTGCTGGCCGTTCCGGGCCATCCTTTCGATGGCCGCGCCGCCGGCTGCAACATGCTGATCCGCGATGGCGCAACCCTCGTGCGCTCGGCGCGCGACGTGATCGAAGCCATCGGCCACCCCGACGCCCTCACCGAAAGCCCCACCCAAAGCAAGGAAGAGGCTCTGCCGGATCCGCCCCCGCGCCCCACGCTGCGGGAAGCCAATACCCTGCACAACCAGATCCTCGAGCGCCTCGCCCCGAGCCCCATCGCCGAGGATCAGCTGATCCGCGATCTTGCCCTTCCGGCACGGAGAATCACCCCCGAGCTCACAACCCTCGAGCTCGAAGGCCGCATTCGCCGCGCCCCGGGCGGCCTCGTCTCTCTCGCCTGATCCTTCATCCTGGCGAAAATACTCCGGGGGTGAATTGCCCGCATGGGCAAGAGGGGGCAGAGCCTCCTCCCCCCTTCGCCCCCGCCTTCCAGCACCACGCCATTGACAATCCCGCCGCGCCACGCGCATCTTGCGCCGCCACAACCCTTCCCGACTCGTGAGGAAATCCATGCCCGTCGTCGTCGTCGAATCCCCGGCCAAGGCCAAGACCATCAACAAGTATCTCGGCGATGATTACACCGTTCTCGCATCCTACGGGCATGTGCGCGATCTGCCGCCAAAGGATGGCTCCGTCGATCCCGAGCACGATTTCGAGATGAAATGGGAAGTCAGCCCGCAATCGAAAAAACACGTGAAGGCCATTGCCGATGCGCTGAAGGAAGATAACGAACTGATCCTCGCCACCGACCCGGACCGCGAGGGCGAGGCAATCAGCTGGCATCTCGAGGAAACCCTGCGCAAGCGCCGGGCGCTGAAGAAGGATACGCCGGTGAAGCGCGTGGTGTTCAACGCGATCACGAAGGCGGCCGTCACCAACGCGATGAAGAACCCTCGCCAGGTGGACGAGCCGCTGGTGAACGCCTATCTCGCGCGCCGCGCGCTCGATTACCTGGTGGGCTTCAATCTCAGCCCCGTGCTGTGGCGCAAGCTGCCGGGGGCGAAATCGGCCGGGCGCGTGCAATCGGTTTGCCTGCGCCTCATCGTCGAGCGCGAGATGGAGATCGAGGCCTTCCGCCCGCAGGAATACTGGAGCGTCACCGCCCGCCTCGCCACCCCGCGCGGCCAGGAATTCGATGCCCGCCTCACCCATTTCGCCGGCAGGAAGCTCGAGAAATTCGATCTCAAGGATGCCACCGGCGCCGAGCTGGCCGCGCAGGCGGTGCAATCGCGCGATCTCTTCGTCGCGGCGGTCGAGGCGAAGCCCGCCAGCCGCAACCCGGCCGCGCCCTTCATGACATCGACCCTCCAGCAGGAAGCCAGCCGCAAGTTCGGCTTCGGCGCCCGTCAGACGATGAGCCTCGCCCAGCGCCTCTATGAAGCAGGCTACATCACCTACATGCGCACCGACGGCATCGACATGGCCCCCGAGGCCGTGATGGCCGCGCGCGACGAGATCAAGGCGCGCTACGGCGAAAACTACGTGCCCAGATCCCCCCGCATGTACAAGAACAAGGCGAAGAACGCCCAGGAAGCCCACGAGTGCATCCGGCCCACAGACATGAGCCTCGACGCCGGCAAACTCGCCCGCCTCGAGCCCGATCAGCGCAAGCTCTACGATCTGATCTGGAAACGCACGCTCGCCAGCCAGATGGAGGCCGCGCGCCTCGAGCGCACCACGGTGGATATCGCCAGCCGCGATGAGCAGGTGCGCCTGCGCGCCACCGGGCAGGTGGTTCTGTTTGATGGTTTCATGAAGGTCTATACCGAGGGGCGCGACGAACCGGCGCGCGAGGATGACGAAAAGACGCTGCCGCAGATGCACGAGGGCGAGGCGGTGGAGAAGAAATCCGTCACCCCCGAGCAGCATTTCACTCAGGCCCCGCCCCGCTACACCGAGGCCACGCTGGTGAAGAGGATGGAGGAGCTTGGCATCGGCCGCCCTTCGACCTACGCCAGCATCGTCACCACGATCCAGGATCGCGGCTATGTGCACAAGGAAAAGGGCCGCCTCATCCCTGAGGACAAGGGCCGCCTCGTCACCGCCTTTCTTGTCAATTACTTCCGCAAATACGTGGGCTACGAATTCACCGCCAATCTCGAGAACGAGCTCGATGAAATCTCGGCCGGGCGCGAGGATTACAAGGAAGTCCTGCGCCGCTTCTGGCGCGATTTCTCCGCCGCCATCGCCGAAACGGCCGATCTGCGCATCTCCGAAGTCCTTGAAAAGATTGACGAGGTTCTCGCCCCGCATCTCTATCCTCCGCGCGAGGACGGCACCGACCCGCGCCTCTGCCCGGCCTGCGGCGCGGGCCGGCTTTCCATGCGCACCTCGCGCGCAGGCGGCGCCTTCATCGGCTGTTCGAACTACCCCGATTGCCGCTACACCCGCCCCTTCGGCCCGCCGGGGCTCGAGGAGGAGGGCGATATCGGCCCCGATGGCAAGCTCCTCGGCCATGATGAGGAAGGCCGCCCGATCACGCTCAGGAAGGGGCGCTTCGGCGTTTACGTGCAACGCGGCGAGGCCACCGAAGATGAGCCCAAACCCCCACGCGCCAGCCTGCCCAAGGGCTGGGCGCCCGAGGAGATGACGCTTGAGAAGGCACTGCGCCTCCTCAGCCTGCCGCGTGTGATCGGCGAACACCCGGAGGGAGGTATCGTCGAGGCCGCGGTCGGGCGCTACGGGCCATATGTGGTGCATGTCACGGTGGACGAGAGCGGCAAGGAGCAGAAGCTCTATGCCAATCTCCCCGATGTGGAGGAGGTGTTCACCATCGGCATGAACCGCGCTGTCGAGGTGCTGGCCGAGAAGAAGGCGAACGGCCCGGGCCGCGGCCGGCGCGCGGCTGCAAAACCCCTGCGCGAACTTGGCGAGCACCCCGAGGAGGGCGGCCCGGTGAGCGTGATGGACGGCCGCTACGGCCCCTATGTGAAATGGGGCAAGATCAACGCCACCCTGCCCAAGGGCATGGAGCCCGATAGCGTGACCCTCGAGCAGGCAATGGAACTGATTGCCGAAAAGGCCGCGAAAAAGGGCAAGGGGAGCAGGAAGAAGGCACCGGCAAAGAAGAAAGCCACCGCGAAATAGGCGCTTCGCGCCAAACGGGGCATGTGATGGCTGGCGGCTGTCTGCCCAGATTTTGGCGCAATACTGTTCTCGTTTGCGAAACAGCTTCATATTGTTGCCCGAATCTGTCGTTAGTTCGCGGTCAATGATGATGAGCAGCACCAAACCCGAAGCAAGGCCGGCCCTGCCGCCAAGCCCCGCCCCCGAGCGCGGGCGGGGGCGGCGGGATCTGTGGATCCTGCTCGGGCTGTTCGGGCTGATGATCGCCGGGCTCGTGGCCATGGCCGCCACTGCCGGCTGGGAGGAAACCCGTGCCCAGCTCGCCCGCATCTCGGGGCTCGAATTCCTTGCGCTGCTGGCGCTTTCGCTCGTCAATTACCTCTTTCGCGGGCTGCGCTGGCATCTCTTCGCGCGCCGCCTCGGCCTGCCCACGGGGCTTGTGCAGGATCTGCGCCATTTCCTCGGCGGCTTTGCCATGAGCGTCACGCCCGGGCGGGTGGGGGAGCTGGTGCGGATGCGCTGGCTGCGCCGCGAAACCGGCTGGCCGTTTGAACGCACCGCGCCGCTGGTGCTGATGGATCGCGCGGCGGATCTGGCGTCCATGGCGCTCATTCTCGGCATTTCGCTGGCCTTCGCCACGGTGGGCATAGCGGGCGGGCTGCCGGTGGCGGCGCTGGCGCTTGCGGGCGCAATCGTCGCCACCCGGCCGAAGCTTCTGGCGCTCTTGGCAACGCTTGGCTATCGCGGCACCGGGCGCGCACCGCGGCTCTTTGCCAGGCTGCGCCGCGCCGCGCGTTCGCTCAGGCAGTTCTCGCACCCGGCCGTGGTTGCCCCGGCGATCCTGCTCGGCCTTGCGGGCTGGGCGGCCGAAGGTTATGCCTTTGATCTTCTGCTGGGCTGGCTCGGGGCCGACATCGGCCTTTCCAAAGCGCTGGCCATCTTCGTGTTTGCCACCCTTGCGGGCGGGCTCACGGGCGCGCCCGGCGGCGTGGGCGGCGCGGAAGCGGCGATGATCGCGCTTCTGGCGATGGAGGGCGTGCCCTTCGAGGTCAGCCTGCCGGCGACCGCGATCATCCGCGTCACAACGCTCTGGTTCGCGATCGGGATCGGCCTTCTGGTCTTCCCCGTGGCCGAACGCATCTCTGGAAAGGCTCAGGATGCAGTGGAAAGATGAGATCAACACCGGCTGGGGCCGGGTGCTGAAGGCGCGTGAGAAGGTGGCCCGCCCCGAGCGCGCCGCCGCCCTCGCCGCGCTCCTTGAAAGCACCCCCGCCCCCGCCGCCGGCATGCGCCGCTCCTATGGCGACGCGCCGCTCAATGACGGCGGCCATGTGATCGACATGACCCGCCTTGACCGCATCCTCGGCTTTGACGGCAAAACCGGCGTGATCGAGGTGGAAGGCGGGGTACGGATCGGCGAGCTTGCGCGCCTCTACGCCCCGCAGGGCTGGCTGCCCGCCGTGCTGCCCGGCACCGGATTTGCCACCGTTGCCGGCTGCATCGCCAATGACGTGCACGGCAAGAACCACCATCACATGGGCAGCTTCGGCCAGCATGTGAAAAGCCTTACCCTGCTCGGGCCTGACGGCAAGGCGCGCGTGATCGGGCCGAAGCGCAGCGCAAACCTCTTCCGCGCCACCGTGGGCGGGCTTGGCCAGACGGGGGTGATCCTCTCGGCAAAGCTGCAGATGATCCCCTGCAAGGGCGACGTGATGATGGTAACGGAGCGGCGGGCGGAGAATTTCGAGCAGTTTCTCGAGCTTCTCGATCACTCGTCGGCCACCTACACGGTGGGCTGGATCGATGCCACCGCGCGCGGCGAGGCGCTCGGGCGCGGCATACTGGAGGAAGGCGAAACCGGCTCCGGCCTCATGCCCAAGCCGAAGAAGGCGCGCGCGGTGCCGATGAACGCCCCCCATTTCGCGCTCTCCAAGCCCGTGGTGAAGCTCTTCAACCGCGCCTATTTCAGCCGCGTTCCCGCCCACGGGCGCACCTCGGTGAAGCGCATCGGCGAATTCTTCTTCCCGCTCGACAAGATCCATGACTGGAATCGCCTCTACGGCAAGCGTGGCTTCCACCAGTTTCAATGCGTGGTGCCGCTCGAAGCCGCCGGGCGCCTGCGCGAGATGCTCGAAACCATCGCCAGTTCGGGCCTTGCCTCGCCGCTCGCGGTGCTCAAGCGCATGGGGCCGGGGCGCGCGGGCATGATGTCCTTCCCGATGGAGGGCTACACGCTCGCCGTCGATTTCCCCAATCGCCCCCAGGCGCGGCTGCTGATCGCCCGCCTCGGCGAAATGGCCGAGGCCGCCGGCGGGCGTATCTATCTCGCCAAGGATTCGCTCGCCAGCGGAGCGCGGGTGAAGGCCATGTATGAAGAACACCCGAAATGGGCCGGGGAAGTGGCCGGGGCCGATCCCGAGGGCCGTTTCGTCACCGATCTCGTCCGCCGTCTTGATCTGAGGAGCCCGGCATGAACAGCACAGCAAGCGAGACCTGGATCATCCTCGGCGCCACCTCCTCCATGGCCCGTGCCTTTGCCCGCATCGTGGCCGAGGAGGGCGCACATGTGATCCTCGCCGGGCGCGATCTGGACGACATGAAACGCACCGCCGCCGATTGCCGGGCGCGGGGAGCCGCCGGCGCCGAGGCGGTGAAATTCGATGCCCGCCGCCCCGAAAGCTTCAAGGCCCCGATCGCACGGGCGAAGGAGGGGCCGGGCAGCATCAATGCCGCCGTCTTCATCGGCTCCATGCCCGATCAGGTGGCGATCGACGCCGATCCCACCCTGATCCGGGGGGTCGTGGCCGACAATTTCACCGGTCCGGCGGAATTCCTGCACAGGCTCGCCCCCCTTCTCGAGGAGCGCGGCGCGGGCACGATCATCGGCGTCGGTTCGGTGGCCGGGGATCGCGGGCGCATCGGCAATTACGTTTACGGCGCGGCGAAGGCGGGCTTTGCCACATATCTTTCCGGCCTGCGCAATCGCCTCGCGCGCAGCGGCGCGCATGTGATGACGGTCAAGCCCGGCTTCGTGGATACCGCCATGACCTGGGGGATCGAGGGGATGTTTCTCGTGGCCTCGCCGGAGAAGATCGCCGCCGATATTCTCAGGGCGGCGCGCAGGAAGCGCAACATCCTCTACACCCCCTTCTTCTGGCGCTACATCATGGCGATCATCCGCGCCATCCCCGAGCCGATCTTCAAGAAGCTCTCCGTCTGAAACGTTCCGCGCCCCCGCCTCATCCGCCCGCGCAATGGTGCGTGTCAGCGCCTACGGGAATTCCCTAGTGGCAGGCCCGGATGGCCTGCCCTAGATTGCCTGACGCAGGGTTTCACGACAAGAAAGTTGCATGACGGCCATTCTGGCGCTATCCGGCCCCGGCTGGACTGGTGTTGTGGTTAACGGGTGGGATGTATGCGAGCGTTCTGGCGGAAGTTTCTCGGGGATCTGAACACCCCCCTGAAGAAACTGGTCTTCGTTTTCCTCAGCCTGGTTATCGGCATCGCCGGGCCGTTTGGCTCATACATCACCATGAGCCTGTTCGAACGGACCCTCTACTGGGGCTTCATCATCGGCCTCTC
Source organism: Albidovulum sp. (assembly GCA_015491895.1). Taxonomy (GTDB): domain Bacteria; phylum Pseudomonadota; class Alphaproteobacteria; order Rhodobacterales; family Rhodobacteraceae; genus WFVA01. The sequence continues at coordinate 20,385 of WFVA01000095.1, forward strand.
CATTGTCATGATAACCGCCATCCGCTCGGCCCTGATCCTCAGCAGGCCGCAATGGTCATACTGGAAGATCGGCACCGTCGCCTCGCTGATACTCGCGATCACCTATTCCGCGTTGATATATTACTTCACCATCCATGTATTCAGCTTGGATCAGGCAATGATGCCGGACCTCATCCTGCTGGCAGGGAGCATCTTCCTGATCTCGATCGCCCTGCATGCGATCCGCTATTTCACCATCGAAACCGCCACGAAGCCCGAAAATACCGCACCGCGGATTCTGCAGCGCCTCCCGCAGGAGAAGCGCGGCCGCGTGATCCGGCTGTCCGCACGGGATCATTTCGTGGACGTATTCACCGAAAACGGCATGCACAGCATCCGCATGCGCTTTGCCGATGCGGTGAATGAAACGGAAGATGGCACGCGCGGTTTCTGCGTGCATCGCTCGCATTGGGTTGCCGAGGATGCAATCGTCGATGCGCGGAAGAAAAACGGCCGGATATCCGTCTTTCTCAGGGATGGCTCCGTCGTTCCCGTCAGCCGGAAATATCAGCACAATGTCATCGAAAACGGATTTCTGAAGGAAGATTGAGGGGCGCCGCCTTCGGGCGCCCCTTCGCTTCAGTGTTCGATCGCCTCTTCCTTCACGAACATGTTGGACCAGGCCCGATCGATGAGCTCGGGCGTCATCTGATAGGGGATGCCCTCGAATTCGCAGATCGAGATCATCTGATCGATCAGGAAGACAGGCTGGTAATTGGCGTATTCGTTATTGATGGTCGGGTATTTCTTTTTCAGCAGATGCACCAGCGCCGCCTCGTTGAGCGGCATCTTCTTCTTGCGCGCCACCATGGCGAAGATCTTGAGGAAATCCTCCTGGTTCGGGCCGTCGATCTTGATCTTGTAGAAGATCCGGCGCAGAGCCGCCTTGTCGAAGATCTCGTTGGGGTGGAAGTTGGTGGAGAAGATCACAAGGGTATCGAAGGGCACCTCGAATTTCTCGCCCGATTGCAGGGCGAGGATATCCTTGCCTTCCTCGAGCGGCACGATCCAGCGGTTGATCAGGGCCTGCGGGGGCTCTTCCTGGCGGCCGAGGTCGTCCACGATGAACACGCCGCCGGTGGACTTGAGCTGCAGGGGCGCCTGATAGGTGCGCGAGGTCGGGTTATAGACGAGATCGAGCATGGAAAGGCTGAGCTCGCCCCCCGTGATGACCGTGGGCCGCTCGCACAGCACGTAGCGGCTGTCGAAATTGGCGCCGCGCCGGCGCAGGGAATTGGGATCCTCCTCCACCACCTCGGCGGCGGTGTGCACGATCGGATCATAGACGGTGATCACCTGGCCCGCATATTCGATGGCGCGGGGCACGTAGATCTTGTCGCCCAGCGCATCGCGGATGCCGTTGGAGATCGAGGATTTGCCGTTGCCCGGCGGGCCATACATCAGGATGGAGCGCCCCGCGCCCACGGCCGGCCCGAGGTGATCGAGAAGCTCGCCGGGCAGGATCAGATGGCCCATGGCGGCTGTCAGCTGTTCGCGGGTGATCTTGATGTTGCGGATCGATTGCCGCTTCACCTGCTCGCTGTAGACATCGAGCGGCACCGGCATGGCACCGTAATATTCCGATTGCGAAAGCGCATCGAGCGCGCGCGCCTTGCCCGCATCGGTAAGCTGATAGCCCATCTCACCGCCCGAATTGGCGTGCAGCGTGCCGGTGGCCTCGAGAAGCTTCTGGCTGCGCGCGAGATCCACCAGTTCCTGGGTCACCCCGATCGGCAGGCAGATCGATTTCGCGATCTCGCTCACCATTTCCAGATTCTTGCGGAAGATGGTCTTCAGAAGAATATCGCGCATCATCACGATGGGAAGCTTCATCCCCTCGAGGGTGCGCGGTGCCGGGGGGGCCATCACATTGGCCGCGTGCATGTTCATCGAGTCTGCCTTTCCGCTTCGCCAGAAACTGCTTAACATCGTGCTTCTCCCTAAAGGGGATTTGTGGAAACAATAAAAACGAAATTGGGCTTTTGCATGGCGAGAAGAGAACGACTATCCTGCCGCAAAATGCAACAATAATGCGCGCGAGGGCTCATGGGCACAGGTAATCATTTGAAATTTCTGATATTTCTTTCAGGGATCTTCCTCCTCTTCGCATTGCTCACCGCCTGGCCCGGCGTGCTGATGATCGACGGGCATGAAGGCGATACGCTGCACATGATGGATATCCTGCTCAGGATGGATGCCGGCGCCCTGCCCCACAAGGATTTCATGACCCCGATCGGCATCCTCGCCTTCGCGCCGATCATACTGGTAATGAAGCTCGGCCCCGACATCGGCCAGGCCTTCATTCTGGGGAGCGTGCTCGTGAGCCTCGCCATCATGCCGATGCTCTGGCATGCGCTCGCAAGCCGCCTTGGCGGCGGGGCGATGGCGATGCTGCTCGGCTTTTACGTGATCGCGCTCTCCATGGCGCTGGTGCATGGCGGCGAGACCCCCACCATCGGCATATCCATGTATTACAACCGCTGGGCCTGGGCGTTCAGCTACATCGCCATCCTGCTGGCCCTTCTCCCGCCCCGCACGCGAGCCAGGCCATGGCTCGATGGCCTGATCATCGGCCTCTGCCTTTCTGCCCTCGTGCTGATCAAGGTGACCTATTTCATCGCCTTCGCCCCTCCCATCGCGCTGGCGCTGATCCTGCGCCGGGCATGGGGCACGGCAACGGCGGGCGCCATCACGGGGATCCTCGTGGCGCTTGGCGTCACCCTCCTGGCGGGGATGGATTTCTGGCTGGCCTATGTGGAAGATCTCCTCACCGTGGCCCGCTCAAGCGTGCGCCCGCAACCGGGGGCGCCTTTTGCCGATATCCTTTCGGCTCCGCAATTCATCGGCGGAACGGTGCTCGTGCTGGCAGCGATCATGATGCTCAGAAAAAGCGAGCGCATGCGCGAGGGGCTCTTCCTCCTGCTGCTGGCGCCCGGCTTCTTCTATGTCACCTATCAGAATTTCGGCAATGATCCTCAATGGCTGATGCTTCTGGCAGCCCTGCTTTTCGCCTTCCGCCCCGAGGCCTCGCTGGAGACGGTCCGGGGCTGGAACTACCGCTTCATGCTCAATCTCGCCGTGGCAATCGCCCTGGCTCTCGCACTGCCCTCCGCCTTCAACATCGCCACCAGCCCGGTCCGCCATTTCGCCAAGGACCGCTCCGAATACACGCCCCTGCTGGGTGTTGCCGGGCTGCACCGCGATATCCTTTTCCGCAAGGAGCGCGTGCTGCCCTACATGGGCAAGGTGATCTTCGAAGAGCCCGAATTCGATCGCACCCTCTTCGGCCTCGCCCCGCAGGAGGAGGACGAGGAAACCAGGCACCAGCGCGCCTATCTCCTCGGCCAGCCCCTGCCGCAATGCGAAATGGAAGCCGGGCTCGAGATCGTCTTCGCCACCGCCATGCAGGAAATCGAGGCCGACCCGGCCACCCGCGGCAAGCCGCTCTTCGCCGCCGACATCATCACCGGCTACTGGCTTTACGGGAAGGAAACCCCGCCCCTCCCGCATGGCGCGCCCTGGTATTACGCTGGGCTTCCGGGTATCGGGAATGCGGAGCTTGTGATCGTTCCGATCTGCCCGCTCTCGCGCCGCGCTCAGCGCGTGGCGCTGGAAGAGCTTGCAAAGCGGGAGGACATCACCCTGACCGAGATCCGCCGCACGCCGCTTTACATACTGCTGTCTGTCAGCCCTGCTTCCGGGGGCTGAAACGGGAGGCGAAACCTGGGCGGCGGCCTTCAGGATCCATGAAGGGCTGCGAGCACCAGATAGAAGACAAGCGCGCCGCCAAGGGCGATCCCCATGGGGAAATCCTTGTTGTCCCAGGATTTCCAGTCGCTTGTCAGCCGGCGGAAGGCTTTCGAGGCCTGAAAGAGGCGGTGCGTGACGAAAGCGGCGATCACGACGGCGGCAAAGAAGATCAGCATCTTGCCCGCGTCTTCCCGGGCGATGAAAGGCGCCATGGCGGCGGCGAATTTCGCATCCCCCGCCCCCACGAGCCCCGCCACGCTTAGGAGGAATCCGATCACCAGCACCACCACGAGATTGAGAAACCGCCAGAGATATTCATCCATCGGCAGGGCAATGAGCCCCACCACGAGATAGACAGCCACCAGCGCCAGCACCGCCGCATTGGGGATCTTCATGTATCTGAGATCGCTCCAGGCGGCCCAGATGCAGATCGGCACGACGAAGGGCAGGAACCACAGCGCCGCCCGGGCCGGTGTCACCAGTTCGATGTCCATGTCAGTTCGTCACGTTGTTTTCCAGGGCCCGAAGCGAGCGCACCGCCGCCTCGAAATGCTGCGGATGAGTATCGATCGCCTCCTTCAGGAGCCCCTTGCCGATCGTCACATCGCCCTGCTTGATGGCGGCAAGCGCGGCCGTGTAAAGAAGCTCGGCGCGCTCCGTCTGGGTCATCGGGATTACCGGGAGCTGGTAATTGCGCTGCTTGGCGCGGGCCAGAACGAGATTGTTCTTGGCGGTGAAGAGGCTCCTGTCATAGGTGAGGGCCTGATTGAAAAGCCGCTCGGCTCCCTTGTAATCGCCGCGCGTCAACTTCGAAAAACCCCAGTTGTTATAGACACTTGCGGGCTTCGTGGTGAGGCCGGCGGCAATTTCGTAGAAGCTGTCGGCCTTCTTCCATTCCTTGTTGCTGTCGGCGATCATCGCCTCGAGGCGATAGCGCTTGTAGGTTTCATGGGTGGGCGGGATCTGATCCAGAACCGCTTCGGCCTTCTTCCATTCGCCGTTGCGGATCAGCGCATCGGCCCATTCGACCTTGTCATCATTGGTGGCCTCGGGGCTTGTGGCGACCTGCTCCCAGGCCTTCACCCCTTCCGCCACCAGCCCCGCGCGGATCAGGGATTTCGCGAGGCCGCGCCTGAGATCTATGCGATCGGGCTTCTCGGCAGTCGCGCGGCGGAAATAGGCCACGGCCTCCTTGGGATCGGCCACCGTTAGCATCACGTCATTGAGATTGGTTTCATCGATGGCATTGACGTCGCGCAGCGCCTTGCGGGCGGCTGACGAGCCGTTCTCGCCACAGCCGGCCAGAAGCAGCGTGCCGGCCAGGCACAGCTTAAGAATGGTTGGATGGCGCATCTTTGGCGTCCTTGTTACTGCTCGTTTCCTGTCGGACTGACGCGGCCGCGCCCCTTCCTCAAGGCGCACGGCGCAGGAGGTATCGCCCCCCGCCGCGCCGCACCAGCACGAATTCGCTCTTCTTTTGAGGCGCATCATAGGCCGGTTTGCGCGTTTTTGCGATAGCGAGGCGCAAATTATCGCGGATCGAGTCACTTTGGCCACTATCGAGCGCATAGGCCTTCTTGAAAACCTCCATCGCCTCGGCGGTTTCGCCCTTTTCCATCAGCACCACGCCGAGGTTGTTCCAGGCGGCGGGAAATTTCTGATCCTTCTTCACCGCAAGGCGCAGGAGCTTCTCGGCCTGATTGAGCCGCCCGAGGCGCAGATTGGCCGAGCCGAGCGCGCTCAGCACATCGGCATTCATGCCATGCTGGGCGGCGGCGCGGTAATAGGCCTTGAGGGCAAGCTCGTATTCGCCCGCCGCCATCAGGCGGTGGCCCACTTCGAGGCCATCGGCCTCCGCCCCGCGCACGGGGCGGCCTGCCGGGGCGTAGGGATTATCGCCAAAAGCCTGCGGACCACCCGCCGACTGGCAGGCGGTCAGCAATGCGGCCACCGCGATCATCCCCACCCGTTTTCTGCCCATATGCTACACGCCGAGCTGTTTCATCGTTTGCGCGATCCCGTAGATCGAAGGCCCGATCAGGATGATCAGGAGCGGCGGGACCGTCAGCATCATGGTGGCGAGAGTCATCTTCGTTGGCAAGGTATTTGCCTTTTCCTCCGCCCGCATCACGCGCTTGTCGCGCATTTCCGCCGCATAGACGCGCAGGGCGTCGGCGATCGAGGTGCCGAAGGTCTGCGACTGGATCAGAACCGTCACGAAGCTCGCCACGTCGTCAACGCCGGTGCGTTCGGACATGTCGCGCAGCACCGAGGTGCGATCCTTGCCCGCCTTCATCTCGTTGGCGACGGTTTCGAACTCGTCGGCGAGATCGGGAAAGCCCGCGCGGATCTCCTTCGCCACCCGGATGATCGCCTGATCGAGCGATTGCCCCGCCTCGACGCACACGAGCATCATGTCGAGCGCATCGGGAAAGCCGTTGGTGATGTTTTCCTTGCGCGTCTCCACCCGCCGGGTGACCCAGTATTTCGGCGCCATGTAGCCGATGAGGCCGGGGATGATGATCGTCAGGGCCACGTTCTGCGTGGTGGGCTCGCCATTCGAGAGCTTCATCAGCGCCCAGACACCGCCGAACAGGAGCCCGAGGATTCCGAGCGCGAACTGCATGAAATGATAGGTGCGCACCGCCGTCTTGCTGCGGTAGCCCGCCTGCAGGAGCTTGAGGCGCACCGCCGAAAGTTCCTTTTCATCCTGCGGCTCGAGGAAGGTGGAGAATTTTTCCAGCTTGTCCTTCTTGTTGTCGTGGCGCAGCGCCGGTCCTTTTCGCTTCTTGGCGTCGGCCCGTTCGCCGGCCTGGCTCTTGCGCAGCTTGTCGAGCGGATCCTGTTCCTTCTTCAGGAGCACCGGCAGCGTGAGCAGCACGAGAAACAGCCCGAGCACGCCAACCGCGATCAGGGGGCCGAACGGCCCGAGGCTATCGGTCAGAAACACTCTGATCTGTTCGATGAAATCCATGATATCCCCCTAGACCTTGATGTTCACGAGCGCGCGCATCACGATGATGTTGACGATCAGGAAAGCCGCCACGATCAGCGCCGCGGGGATGAAGGCCGCGGTATCCTGCACGTCCTTGTAGTAATCGGGCTCAATCAGATTGATCGCGATCAGAGCGAAGATCGGAAAGCCCGAAAGGAACATGCCGGACCATTTCGCCTCCGCCGTGATCGCCTTGACGCGACGGAAAAGCCGGAAGCGCGAACGGATCACCTTCGCAAGCCCCTCGAGGATCTCGGCAAGATTGCCGCCCGATGTCTGCTGGATCGAAACCGCAACCGCGAGGAAGCGCAGATCCTGCAGATCGAGCCGCTCGGCCATGGCCTTCAGCGCCTCGCCCACATCGCGGCCGTAAGCCGCCTCGTCGGCGATCACGCCCATTTCCGTGCCCAGCGGATCGGGGACTTCCTTGGCCACGATCTGGATGGCCGAAACCAGAGGATGGCCCACGCGCAGGCTGCGCACCATCAGCTCCACCGCATCCGGGAGCTGCTCCTCGATCATCGCCAGGCGCTTCTTGGCCTTCTTGTTGATCCACATGTAGACGCCGCCAACGCCCATCACCACCGAAATGAGGAGGCGCACGGTAAGCGAGGCCTTGGTGCCGATGGTAAGCCCGAGAAAGGCGAAAACCGACAGCAGCGCCATGATCAGGATGATCTGGTTGGGCGAGAAGGCGATATTGGCCTTCTGGGCCTTGTTGGCGAGGATCGAATAGATCGGGATCGAGCGCGCCTTCATGTGCTGGCTCATCTCCTTGCGGAGCTGCTCCAGCACCTGTTCGCGGCCCATGCCCTTCTCGAGCATCTCGAGGCGGCGGTTGACGCGGCTGTTGAGGCTGATCGACTTGCCGAAAACCGTGAGATAGAGCCCCTCCACCAGGAGCAGGACCGCGATGAAGATCAGCCCGTAAACGACAAGCTCGGTGTTGAATGTCATCGTGCCTAACCTTCCACTGGTTCAAAGATTTCAGGCGGCAGATCGTAACCCCAGAGGCGGAAGCGCTCGGAGAAATGCGAACGCACGCCGGTGGCCGTGAAATGGCCGATGATCTTGTTGTCGGGGGTGAGGCCGACGCGCTGGAAGCGGAAAACCTCCTGCATCGAGATCACCTCGCCCTCCATGCCGGTGATCTCGGTGATCGAGACCATCCGGCGCGAACCATCCTGAAGGCGCGAGGCCTGCACGATCAGGTTCACGGCCGAGGCGATCTGGCCACGCACGGCCTTGATCGGCATCTCGATCCCGGCCATGGCGATCATGTTTTCAAGGCGGCTAACCGCATCGCGCGCCGAGTTGGCGTGGATCGTGGTCATGGAGCCGTCGTGGCCGGTGTTCATGGCCTGGAGCATGTCGATCACTTCCTCGCCGCGCGTCTCGCCGACGATGATGCGGTCAGGGCGCATCCGAAGCGCGTTGCGCAGACAGTCGCGCTGGGTGACGGCGCCCTTCCCCTCCACATTGGGCGGGCGGCTTTCCATGCGGCCGACATGGGTCTGCTGGAGCTGAAGTTCGGCCGTGTCCTCGATGGTGAGGATGCGCTCGGAATCGTCGATGAAGGAGGAAAGGGCGTTGAGCGTGGTGGTCTTGCCCGAGCCCGTCCCGCCCGAAACGATGATGTTGAGGCGGGTGGCCACCGCCGCCTGCAGATAGGCGGCCATTTCCTCGGTGAAGGCGCCGAACCGGATCAGATCGTCGATCGACAGCTTTTCCTTCTTGAACTTGCGGATCGAAACCAGGCTGCCGTCCACCGCGATCGGCGGCACCATGGCGTTGAAGCGCGAGCCATCGGCGAGGCGCGCGTCAACGTAGGGGTTGGATTCATCCACCCGCCGGCCCACGGCGGAGACGATCTTGTCGATGATCCGCAGGAGGTGCTTTTCATCCTTGAAGGTCACATCGGTAAGCTCGAGCTTGCCGTTGCGCTCCACGAACACCTGATGCGGACCGTTCACCAGGATATCGTTCACCGTGTCGTCGCGCAGCAGCGGCTCGAAGGGGCCGAGGCCCGTCACTTCGTCATAAAGCTCCTGATTGAGCTGGGTGCGCTCCTCGCGATTGAGCACGATGCTCATTTCCTCGAGCGCTTCCGTCGCGATCGCGCTGATCTCGGCCTTGAGTTCCTTCTCACTCGCGTTTTCGAGCGCGGAAAGATTGAGCGAATCGAGGAGCCGCTGGTGCAGCTGGACCTTGATCTCGCTGAGCCGCTCCTTGCGCTTCTTTTCCTTGTCGGCCGGCGCCGCCTTGGCCGGCGCGTCTGCCTTGCGCAGATTTGCAGGCTCCGCCCTGGCGGCGGCAACGGGCTTTTCGACGACCTTGGCAACCTTCGGGCCAACAACCTTGCCGGCCGGCTTTTCAGTGCCCGATTTCTTGTAACGCGAGAACATTCTTCAGCCCCTTGTCAAACATGTATCCACAACCCGGACGGGGATCCCGCCGACGGCCTATTTCCCCGCCGCTTCCGAAACATTGACCTCGTGAACCGATACCGCGAGCTTGTGAAGCTCCTTGCGCAGCGGGTTCTTCGGCGCGCTTTCAGCCAGCGGAAGGCCGTGATCTCCGGCCTGGAGCACCTGCTTGCCGCCATCGGGCAAAAGCACCTCGATCTTGATATCAAGGCTCTCGGCCAGGCGCTTCACGCGCGCCTTGCCGTTGAGATCGGTGAATTTCGGTGCCCTGTTCAGGATGTAGCGCAGCTTGTTGTGCGGCAGTTCCTCGCTTTTCAGGGCGCGGATGAGGCGCAGGGTATTCTGCGCCGAGCGCATGTCGAGCTCGAGCGTGGCGAAATAGACATGCGCCTCGTTCAGCACCGCTTCCGTCCAGTTCACGAGGGTCGATGGCATGTCGATGATGACGTAATCGAAATTCAGCCGCGCCGTTTCGATGATCCGCTTCACATCCTCCGATGAGATCAGATCCAGCGGCAGCATCTCCGAGGGAGATGTGAGCACATGCAGCTTCTCGTTGAAGCTCAGGAGCGCCTGCATGAAGGCTTCGCTGTCCATGGCTTCGGTATCCGAAAGGAGCTCGTAGACAGCCTCGCGCCGCGGCAGATCGAGATAGGTGGCGACCGTGCCGAATTGCAGATCGAGATCGATCAGACAGACGCGCGGGGGATCCTTCTTCTCGATATTCGCCAGCTCCCAGGCGAGGTTGACGGCGAAGGTGGTGGCGCCGGTGCCGCCGGCGAGCCCGTGCACCGCCATCACGACGGCATCGTGATTGTTGGTCGCCTTGAGAGTGGTGCGCTGATCGGCGGCGATCTCGCCGGCGGCGGGCGCGGCGCGCAGGCGCTCGATCGCCTGGTGCAGTTCGCCCTCGGGCAGCGGATAGGGCACGAAATCATCGGCACCGAGGCGCAGCAGCTGGTGCAGCGCGATCGGGCTCACCTCCTCGGCGATGAGGATGACCTTGATGCCCTTTTCCTTGGCGGTTCGGATGATCTCACCGATCCGCGGCAGCTCCGCTTCGTCCTGGTCGTCCACCGCGATGGCGACGAATTCCAGGTATTCCGCTTCCGGCTGATGCAGGAAGACCTTCGCATCCTCGAAAGAAAGATCGCCCCAGCTCTCGCCGAGCTCGGATTCCATGTCATCGATCAGAAGATCGAAATTCTGCACATCACGCGAAATCGTGCAGGCCACGATCGGTGATGGTTCAGGCTGCAGCATCGCATTACTCGCCATTGCCAAACGTCCTTCATCTCTGCGACGAAAGGGATTTCAGACCATCCCCACCCACCCAGGCGGGACGCCACCCTCTTTGTCGGCACAGGGCACGATTGCCCGTGTGAACACTTCCTTACCGGATGAGGATGCCGCGAAATCTTGGCAACATTACGGCCAAAAAGCCGTAATTATTCGGTATCTTGCGACGATCGAGCCCGACACGCTCATTTCAGTTGTTGTTGCTGGTGGAATATCTCGGCTCTTCCGTCGCGCTGCTCACATATTCGCGGGCAATGATCGCTGCATATTTTCCGTTCAGAACCAACGGGTTGCTCTTGACGAAGCCGGAAACTTCCGTCACCGCGCGGCGATTGCGGCGCTCGCGGCCCTCCGTCGGGATCAGGGGGCGCGTTTCCCCGTAGGAAACAACCGCCTGAAGCCGCTTGCGGCTGATTCCCTGGCTCGTGAGATAATTCACCACCGCACGCGCGCGGCGCATCCCGAGGCGCTTGTTGTAGGCTTCGGTGCCGACCTTGTCGGTGAAGCCGAACACCTTGAAGCGCACTTCCGGGAACTGGCGGATCCAGTCCGCCTGCTTGCGCAGCACGGCCTTGGCGTTTTCATCGAGGCGCGCGCTGTCGAAATCGAAGGTCACGGTATTGGGCACTTCGCGGGCGAAGCGATGCGCGAGGTTGATGGTGTAATCGCGCGCTCCCGTTGCCACCAGGGTGTTGTTCATGGTGGGGTTGCCGAAATTGCCTTCGTCCAGTTCGCTACCCGCCTCGCGGTCGCTGCAGGCAGCGAGGGCGGCAATGCCGGCCGTTGCGACGACGATCCTGATCTTGCTCTGCATGGCCCTACTCCATCACATAGCCATAGGAGGCATTGAAATCCTGCCGCGCCACTTCTCCGGCCGGCCCCTTGGGCGCGGCTGTCTTGCCGCCGATGAACAGCTCTTTCTCGGAGGGCGGGCGCACCCGATCGGTGGGCAGCGCAAGCGCCTCGCCGCGGGTGGGCGTGACCAGATGCGGGGTGACGATGATCACCAGCTCGCTCTGATCGCGGCGATAATTCGTGCTGCGGAAGAGCGCGCCCAGCACCGGCAGATCGCCAAGCCAGGGGAGCTGGTTGATCTGATCGCGGAAATCATCCTGCAGCAGGCCGGCGATGGCAAAGCTCTGGCCGTCACGCATTTCCACGGTGGTGGACGTCTTGCGGGTGCGGAAGGCGGGGACCGAGAAGTCGGGGCCCACCTGGAAGGCGTTTGCGGTATCGACACCGGAAACCTCAGCTTCCATCCGGAGATTGATGATGTCGCCATCCACCACCCGGGGCGTGAATTTCATAAGCACGCCGAATTCCTTCCATTCCACAGTGATGGTGTTGTTCTCCTGGGCCACCGGGATCGGGATCTCGCCCCCGGCGAGGAATTCCGCTTCCTGGCCGGAAAGGGCGGTGAGATTGGGCTCGGCGAGGGTGCGCACGAGGCCCTTTGTTTCCAGCGCCTCGAGAAGCACGCCGAACTGGACCGAACCAAGGGTGAAGCCGAGGCGCGCGCCGCCGGCGACACCGGTTTTGACCACCGTCCCCGGAACACCCACATCATTGCCGGGCGTGAGCCAGCTTCCCGTTTCGAGCTGGACATCATTGCCGGCGATACCGAAGGATGTGGAAAGCTCCTTCACCACCGAGCGCTGCACCTCCGCGAAACGCACCTTCAGCATCACCTGCTGCGTGCCGCCCACGTTCATCAGGTTGGACACCCGGTCCGGCGCGTAGCGGTTGGCCAGATCGAGCGCGCGATCGAGCTTCATGGTGCTGGAGACGGTGCCGGAAAGCACGATGCCGTCATTGGCGGTGCGCACCTCGATCGGCTCGCCCGGCAGGATCTGGCGCAGCCGCTCCTTGAATTCCGCGATATCGGGGGTGACATGCACCTCCACATTGGCGATCAGCCCGCCCGCGTCATCAAGAAGCGTGAGCGTGGTGCGCCCCGGGGTCTTGCCGAGCACGTAGATCGACTTGTTGGAAAGCGGGGTCGTGTCCGCGATATCGGGATTGGCGATCGAAAGCTGGCCGTAGGGCTCCTCGCTCTCGACAACTACCGCCCGGTTCATCGGCACCTTGAGCGCGGCCGAGGGCGCCCCCCGGACGACCTTCAGCGTTTCCGCATCGGAAACGGTGGGGATCGCGGTGAAACTCACGGCAAACCCGATGAGGGCCGCCTTGAAAAAACTGCTCATCTGCATTGTGATCCTGCCTCTCTGACCACCAAAATGGATACGGATCTGATCGCCCGTTTGGACGGCAGGATGCAGGAAACCGTTAAATATTGCAAGAATCAAAGCCTTGCCGGGCGAAAGTCATGTGGACAACCCGCAACACTTCACTATTTGTTGTGGCAGGAGAGAGGCGCGCCCCCACATGAGGTGATGCGCACGCCTGCCCGGCTACGGGAAACCCGCCCCTAGTCGGGGCAATTGATCTCCACCTCGACAATCTCGGTGCCCTTGCGCTGACGAATGGTGCAGACCCTGTCCGGCACCGTTTCGACAACCGCCTCACGCTTGATGCCGAGGAGCTTGTCCTGATCGATCTCGATCTTCCCGCTGACCACATCTTCCGCATTGCCGACCAGCGAGAGCGAAAGGCGGCCCGTTGCCTGGGCCTGCGCGAGGGCGGCCACATCCTCGGGCGTCACCTCCACCGTCACGGTGCGGGCGATCACGGCGCCGTCCTGATCGATGTCGGTCTTCTGATCGACGGCGATCAGCTTCAGCCCCGAGCGGATGAGCTTGGTGACGTTCTGATCGAGGATCCGCCCCGTCCAGTAGACATCGACGACATCCCCCGGCCGCAGGAAGCCCGAAACCCCGCTTGTCGCATCCACCTTGATGGCGAAAGCGCGCATGCCGCGCGAAAGGCGGGAGGTGATCCCCACGATCCTGCCGGGCTCTGTCACCTTGGCGGCCAGCACCGGCTCGTTCTTCTCGAACTGGCGCGTGGCGCGGCGCGGAATGCCTGTGCCCTTGGGAAAGAGCTCCTCCTCGGTGCGAAAAACGCCCTCGGGCAGGGAATCCTCGGGCCATTTGATCCTGCGCACGTCATCCTTGCCGATCTCCTCGCCATATTTGATCTGCCGGTTGGTCACATAGACCTCCACGGTGGGAACGATCCTGGCAAGCTGCGCGCGCTCGGCTTCAAGCCGCGCCTGGTAGCTGTCCACATAGCCCTTGGCCATGTAAACGGCGAAGGCCGCAAGCGCGACCCCCAGCACGAGAACCAACCCGAAAACCATCCGCATGATGCTTCCTCTTCTTTCCCTGAACGGCCTCCCGGCCTTCGATAACCTGCCACTCCAGCCTGCGCGGGTGCCATATCATCTATCGGAAATCCGCGCCATTGGAATTTGCATAACCCGCAAATACGTCATTCTCGTGTTCAAACAATGGATTTTGCTTGCATTGGTTCGGATCCGGAAACCGACAGATCTCAACAAGGCTTCCCGAGCCTCCGGCCCTTGCCGGCCAGGAAGGTCAGTCCGTCGAGACGGTATCGATGAAAGAGGCAATATCGCTCGATTTCGCCACCGAAGCCTGGCGGATCGGCACGGCAACCGCCACGCCGAAGAGAACGATGCCGGCGGTGATCATTACCCAATCGACAGTGACTGCCGCATCTTCATCCCGCAGAAATCGGCTGATCGCGTTACGCATTCTCTTGCACTCCGTAATTTACCCGCCCATTTCGGGCGCTGTTCCGACCTGGTTTTCGGTTCATTGCACTCTGAACGCCGAATATGGCAAAAACTTGTGCGCATGTGGGATTTTCCTTGAATCATCAATCCTCTGATCGATCTCGGGCATCTCGGTCCGCCCGAACATGAGAAAGGGCCGCGCCCCTGCGGGTGCGGCCCCTGTCTTTTCGGCTCGCGGTGCGGATCAGTTCACCGAAACGCTGCCCACGGCCTGCGAGATCTTGGTGCCGAGCGCGTCGGTCGAGCTGCGCACGCTCGCCACGACGGCGATGCCCATGCCCACGATCGCGGCGGTCAGAACCACCCAGTCAACGGTCACGGCGCCGGATTCGTCACGGGCGAAATTCTTGATGAGGTTCAGCATTGTCTTTCCTTTCAGTGGTCTTGCATTCGCTTGCATTCATCTCTCACCAGGCGATCCCTGCCGCCTTGGTATGA
>WFVA01000096.1 GCA_015491895.1 Albidovulum sp.
CCTTCCAGGGCGCCGATCCAGAGGGCTTCGATCGGATGCGGGAATATTTCCAGAGCCGCTTCGCGGATGCGGGAATGCCCCTCGTGCCTGATCAGCTGGAATTCTCCTTCCGTTCCGCCGAGCCGATCCTGCGCCTTGTCGATCATTGTTTCGAGCCTTTCGCCGGGCCCGGGCTCGGAGGGGAGGTCAAGCACAAGGCCTTCCGCCATGACATGCCGGGGCGGGCCGATCTCTGGCCACTTCTGGCCAAAACAGAGACAGAACTTCGCGATTGGCATGATCCTGTCGATCAGCCGGCGAGGAACCATCACGAGATCCTCCTTGCCCGGCGGATCGCCGATGAAATCGCGCGCATGATCGCCGAGGAAGCCATCCCCGAACCGCTTGAAAACGGCGGCTACCGGATGCGCCCGGTGCGGGCCGGGGATTTCCTGATCCTGGTGCAGGGCCGCACCGGGGTGCTGTTTGATGCCATCATCAGCGCCTGCAAGGCGAAGCGATTGCCGATCGCGGGCGCCGATGTGCTGAAGGTGGGGGCCGAGCTTGCGGTGCGCGATCTGGTGGCGCTGCTCTCCTTCCTGGCCACACCGGAAGACGATCTCTCGCTCGCCGCCGCCCTGCGCTCGCCGCTGTTCGGCTGGAGCGAGAAAGCGCTCTACGATCTTGCCCACAAGCGCCCGGAAAAGGCCTTTCTCATCGAGGCTCTGCGCGGGCGGAGAGAGGAATTTCCCGAAACCTTCGCCATGCTGACGGATCTGCGCGATGCCGCCGATTTCCTGCGCCCCTATGAGCTTCTTGAGCGCATCCTGATCCGCCATGACGGCCGCCGCCGCCTGATCGGCCGGCTCGGGCACGAGGCGGAAGACGGCATTGACGCTCTCACTTCCCAGGCCATGGCGCATGAAGCCAGCGAGCCGCCGAGCCTCACCGGCTTCCTCGCCTGGATGGAAGGGGGGGATATGGTGGTCAAGCGCCAGGTCGATAGCGCAAGCGATCAGATCCGGGTGATGACGGTGCATGGCGCCAAAGGCCTCGAGGCCCCGATCGTGATTCTGCCCGATACGCTGAAACAGGAAAAAGCCGACAAGGCCGAGATCCTCGCCGCGCCCGGCGCTCTCCCATTCTGGCGGCCCGCCGCCGATCTTTGCCCCGAGAGCATCAGGGCCCTGCGTGAATCCCGCGCGGCGGCGCTTGCAGAGGAAAGGAAGCGGCTCCTCTATGTGGCGCTTACGAGGGCGGAAAAATGGCTGATCGTCTGCGGCGCGGGGGATGAGGCCGACAAGGGAAAGAACTGGTATGAAACCGTGCGCCGGGGCATGGAGGCCGCGGGCGCTGTGGAATGCGCCTTTCCCTTCGCCCCCGATGCGCCGGGCCTGCGCCTTGAAACGGGCGCGTGGGAATCGCCCGCAGAGCGGACGCAGGAGGAGAACGGCCCGGCCAGCACGCCCGAACTGCCGGCATGGGCAGCGCATCCTGCCGAAATCCCGCCCCGCCGCGAGCAGCCCCTTTCTCCATCCGATCTCGGCGGTGCCAAGGCGCTGCCCGGCGAAGGTGATACATCAGGCGAAGAGGCGCTGGTGCGCGGGCGCCGCATCCACCTTCTGCTGGAGCACCTGCCCCGCTACCCGATGGAGGAATGGCCGCGCGTCGCCCCCGCGATCCTCACCGCCGCGCCCGATCCCTGCGCCGAAGAACAGGCTCTGACATTGCTGAAAGAGGCTGAAAAGGTGCTGACAGATCCCGCCCTTTCTCCCCTTTTCGCCGCCGATGCTCTGGCGGAAGTCACTGTCACCGCGGCGCTCGAAGAGCTTGGCGGACGCAGGATCCTCGGGCAGATCGATCTGCTGATCGTGCGTGAAGATCACGTGCGCGCCGTCGATTTCAAGACGAACCGCATCGTGCCGGAAAGGCCCGAAGATGTGCCTGACGGCCTCTTGCGCCAGATGGGTGCCTATGGCGCGGCACTGCGGCGGATCTACCCCGATAAGCGCATCGATCTCGCCATTCTCTGGACGGCAAGGCCCGCCCTCATGCCCCTCCCCC
>WFVA01000097.1 GCA_015491895.1 Albidovulum sp.
GGAAGATCGAAATTCTTCAGGATATTGGCCATGAGGATCGCAGTGGCCCCCTGCCCGTTCGGTGGGTGCTCGAACAGCTCGGCATCCTTGTACTGCCCGATCACCGGCTCGGTATATTCGCATGCCGTCGCGGCGAAATCTTCCGCCTGATGTGTGCCGCCCGCCGCCTGAAGGCTTGCGAGCATGTCTGCCGCGATCTCGCCAGCGTAAAAGGCGTCCCTGCCTTTCTCCGCGATCAGGCGCAGCGCCTCTGCAAGGGCCGGGGCACGGAAGATCTGCCCCGTGGCGGGCGGATTGCCATTGATGAGGTAATGCCTGCGCGCCTCCCCCTGCAGGCAATCGGCGGCGCGGGCCCAATCGAAAGCGGTCCGCGGCGCGACCGGCACGCCCTCTTCGCAGTAGCGGACGGCCGGCGCGAGCAATTCGGCAAATTCGAGCCTCCCCCAATCACGCGAAAGCCGCCAGAAGCAATCCACGGCACCGGGGATGGTGACGGCATCGGCGCCGTGAATCGGCATGGCCTTGTGCCCCTCTGCGCGCAGGCGTTCGGGATCAAGCCCCTCCGGCGCGCGCCCCGAGCCATTGAGCGCGATGATGCGATCCTCGCCGGCGGGTTTCAGCAGCACGAAACAATCGCCGCCGATGCCCGTCATCTGAGGTTCGGCGATTCCGAGCACCAGCGCCGCCGCGATCGCCGCATCGACAGCATTGCCGCCCCCTTGCAGCATGTCCACGGCCACCTTTGCGGCGAGGGGATGGGATGTGGCGCACATGCCGTTGGTGGCATAGACGGCGGATCGGCCGGGAAGCTGGAAATCACGCATCATCGCACTCCTGAAAGCTTGCTCGGGGTTCAGACGGCTTCGATCGCGAGGGCAATGCCCTGCCCGCCGCCGATGCACATGGTGATGAGGGCGCGCCTGCCTCCGGTGCGCTTGAGGTGATGAATAGCCTTCACCGTGAGGATCGCGCCGGTGGCCCCCACCGGATGGCCAAGCGCGATGGCGCCGCCATTCGGATTGACTCGCGCAGGATCGAAGCCCAGCTCCTTCGTCACCGCCAGCGCCTGCGCGGCGAAGGCCTCGTTTGATTCGATCACGTCGAAATCATCCGTGCCGAGGCCGGTTTCCCCGAAAAGCCGGCGCACGGCCGGAACGGGGCCGATCCCCATGACCTCGGGGGCAACGCCGGCATGGGCGTAGCCGATGATCCGGGCCTGGGGCGAGCAGCCTGCAGCCTCGGCGGCATCGGCGCGCGCAAGCACCAGCGCCGCGGCGCCATCGTTGATCCCCGAAGCATTGCCCGCTGTCACCGTGCCGCCCTTGTGGAAGGCAGGCGGCAGGGCGGCAAGCGCTTCGGCCGTCGTGGCCTTTGGGTGCTCATCCGCATCGAAGAGCACCACCTCGCGCCGCTTTCGTACCTCCACAGGCACTATTTCATCCCTGAAATACCCTTCGGCAATAGCCCGCGCCGCACGTTTCTGGCTTTCAAGGGCGAAGGCATCCTGCTCTTCGCGGCTGATCCCATGGCGTTCGGCCACGTTTTCGGCGGTTATCCCCATGTGGCCGCTGCCGAAGGGGCAATTGAGCGTGCCGAGAAGCATGTCCTGCCCCGCCGCATCGCCCATCTTCCGCCCCCAGCGCGCATCGGGGAGGATATAGGGCGCGCGGCTCATGCTTTCCGCCCCGCCCGCGAGCGCGAAATCGCCATCCCCCATGGCGAGATTCTGCGCCGCCGAGAGGATGGCCTGCACACCGGATCCGCACAGGCGATTGACATTCATCGCCGGCGTGCTCTCCGGCACGCCCGCCTTCATGGCGGCCATACGGGCGAGATACATGTCTGCCGGTTCGGTATTGATGACATTGCCGAAGACGGCATGTCCGATCTGATCGGGAGAAATGCCCGCGCGCCGGATCGCCTCGCGCGCCACAGTCGCGGCAAGTTCCGTCGGGGGGATCGCGGCGAGCGATCCGCTGAAGCTGCCGATCGCAGTCCGTATGCCCGACAGGATGACGATATCTTCCAACATGTTTCTTCCCTCATTGTGCATCGGCTGCTCCGGCCGCATTCTCCTGATGCGTTTCTTCGGCAAGAAGCCTTTCCAGCGCGGCGCGGAAACAGCCGGCCTCGGGGCCGAGCGCCGCCAGCACCCTTTCCTCATAGGCCCGCGCCATCGGTGTGATTTCCTCCACCATGGCCCGGCCTTCATCCGTCAATGCGAGTTCCACGAGCCTTCGATCAGCAGGGTTCAGCCTTTTCGAGATGTAACCTGCCTTCTCGAGGCGTGCGGCGGCGCGGCTCACCTTGGATTTGTCCATGTCCACCTTCTGGTGGATTTCGCGCACGCTCACCGATCCGGCTTGCGAAAGATGCGCGATCACGCGCCACTCGGGAATGGAGATGCCGAATTTCTGCCGATAAAGCGAAGCAAATTCCCGGCTCACCCGGCTCGAAAGCACCGCAAGCTGATAGGGAAGGAACGCATCGAGATCGAATTTCGCCATGGGCCTACCGCATATTCCGCCGATCATTTCCCGCAAGAGGCCATGGATTGCCACCGGTTGCAAGGGCAGGCGATTGACTTCATTGCACTTGCAACGATACCTTCCGCCGAGGCAACTGAGATGAATTGGGGAGGACAAGCCATGAAGGATCAGGAAGTTTCGCAGCGGATGACCGTGGCGCCCACGCCCTGCGGCACCACCGAGGGCTACATGCCCGGCTTCGGCAACGATTTCGAAACCGAAGCCCTTCCCGGCGCGCTGCCCCAGGGCCAGAACAGCCCCCAGCGCTGCAATTACGGCCTCTATGCCGAGCAGCTTTCCGGCACCGCCTTTACCGCGCCCCGGGGCCAGAACGAGCGCACCTGGTGCTATCGCATCCGCCCTTCGGTGCAGCACACGGGCCGCTTCAGGAAGATCGAGCTTCCCTACTGGAAATCGGCGCCCAATATCGATCCTGACGTGATCTCGCTTGGCCAGTATCGCTGGGATCCCGTGCCCCACAGCGATGAGCCGCTCACATTCCTCACCGGCATGCGCACCATGACGACGGCGGGTGACGTGAATACCCAGGTGGGCATGGCGAGCCATATCTATCTGATCAATGAGTCGATGGAGGACGAATATTTCTTCTCCGCCGACAGCGAGCTTCTGATCGTGCCTCAGGAGGGACGGCTTCGCTTCTGCACCGAATTGGGCATCATCGATCTAGAGCCCAAGGAAATCGCCATCCTGCCGCGGGGCATGGTCTTCCGGGTTGAGGTGCTGGAAGGCCCCGCGCGCGGCTTTGTTTGCGAGAACTACGGGCAGAAATTCGATCTGCCCTCGCGCGGGCCGATCGGGGCCAATTGCCTCGCCAACCCCCGCGATTTCAAGACACCCGTCGCCGCTTTCGAGGATCGCGAGGTGCCAAGCCGCGTGGTGGTGAAATGGGGCGGGCAATTCCATGAGACGGAAATCGGCCACAGCCCGCTCGATGTGGTGGCCTGGCATGGCAACTATGCCGCCTGCAAATACGATCTGCGCACCTTCTCGCCGGTGGGCGCGATCCTGTTCGATCACCCCGATCCCTCGATCTTCACCGTGCTCACCGCGCCCTCGGGCACGCCGGGCACCGCCAATATCGATTTCGTGCTGTTTCGCGAGCGCTGGATGGTGGCCGAGCACACCTTCCGCCCGCCGTGGTATCACAAGAACATCATGTCGGAGCTGATGGGCAACATCTACGGCATCTACGATGCCAAGCCCGAGGGCTTCGTGCCCGGCGGCATGAGCCTGCACAACATGATGATCCCCCACGGCCCCGATCTCAACGCCTTCGAAGCGGCCACGACCATGGAACTGAAGCCCGAGAAGCTCGACAACACCATGCAGTTCATGTTCGAAACCCGCTTCCCACAGCATCTGACCGAATTCGCCGCGAAGGAGGCGCCGCTTCAGGATGACTATATCGATTGCTGGAAAGATCTGGAAAAGAAATTCGATGGCACGCCGGGCGAGAAATGAGCCATACTGCGCGCAACGTGCGAAAACCCGAGCCTGAAAGAGCCCGCGCATGGCACTGATGAAATCCTGGGTGGCGAGCGCCAACAGCGAAGAGAGCGGTTTCCCGCTGAACAACCTGCCCTATGGCGTGTTTGCGCATGCGGGCGGGTCTGCACATTGCGGGGTCGCGATCGGCGATCAGATACTTGATCTGACGGCCCTTGAAGCCGCCAGCCAGCTCGGGCTTTTCGATACGCGGCTTTTCGATCGCGGGGGGTGGAATGCCTTCATGGCCGAAGGGCCGGAGGCTTGGGCGAAGCTGCGCCGCTGGCTGATCGGGGCGCTGGGTGAAAATTCGCCCATTCAGGCCTTGTTGGAGCCTTACATGGTGGCACAGAGCGCGGTTACCATGCAGCTTCCCTTCCAGATCTCGGAGTTTACCGATTTCTATGCCGGGCGTCACCACGCGGAGAATGTGGGCACCATGTTCCGCGGGCCGGAGAACGCCCTGCCGCCCAACTGGCTCAACATGCCGATCGGCTACAATGGCCGGGCCTCTTCGGTGGTGGTTTCAGGCACGCCAGTGCGCCGCCCCTGGGGGCAGGTGAAGCCGGCCGATGCCGATGCCCCGATCCTTGCTCCGAGCCGGCGCTTCGATTTCGAGCTTGAGATAGGCGCTATTGTCGGGCAGCCATCGAGCGGCCCGGTGACGGTGGCAGAGGCCGATCGGATGATCTTCGGATATGTGTTGCTGAACGATTGGTCGGCGCGCGATATCCAGGCTTGGGAATACCAGCCGCTCGGCCCTTTCCAGGCCAAGGCCACGGCAACCTCCATCAGCCCGTGGATCGTCACCAGGGCGGCGTTGGAGCCTTTCCGGGCTCCCACGCCACCCCGCGAGGGGCCGCTCCTGCCCTATCTGCAGGAACCCGGGCCAATGCTCTACGATATCGATCTCGAGGTGGCGCTGCGCCCCGAAGGAAAGGGCGAAACCACGATCGCCCGCACCAACATGCGTGCGCTTTACTATTCACCGGCGCAGCAACTGGCACACCATACCCTCTCGGGTTGCCCGATGCGGGTGGGCGATCTTCTGGGAACGGGCACGATCTCCGGCCCGGAGCGGGAAAGCCGCGGCTCCATGCTGGAGCTGAGCTGGGGGGGGAAAGAGCCTCTGACATTGCCCGAAAGCGGGGAAGTTCGCAGCTTTCTCGAAGATGGCGATACCGTGACCCTGAAAGGTGCGGCCCGGGGCGCGGGATACAGGATTGGTTTCGGCGAGTGCAGCGGCACGCTCATGCCCGCATCGCCGGCCGCCTCATGAGAAATGTGGCGGGCAGGAAAAACCGTGCCCTGCTATCATGGGCAAGAAGATGCTGGAAAGAAGATGTTGGAATCATGTCGGCCGGCAACTGCGGCAAGACAGGCAAAAAGGCGGGAAAGGAAGAAAATGGCCAAGGCATTTGCGTCACAGGGCGATCTTGAGGAAAAGAAGACGAGCTTCACCGAGATCGGCGAGGGGCTTTGGGCTTTCACGGCCGAGGGTGATCCCAATTCCGGCGTGATCATCGGGGATGACAGCGTGATGGTGATCGAGGCCCAGGCCACGCCCCGCCTCGCGCAGAAGGTGATCGAGGAAATCCGCAAGGTGACGGACAAGCCCATCACCCATCTGGCGCTCACCCATTATCACGCCGTGCGCGTGCTTGGCGCTTCCGCCTACGGGGCCGATCAGATCATCATGGGCGAGAAGGCCCGCGCCATGGTGGCCGAGCGCGGCAAGGAGGATTGGGAAAGCGAATTCCAGCGTTTCCCGCGCCTGTTTCAGGGCCATGAAAGCATCCCCGGCCTCACCTGGCCGACAACGACCTTCAGCGATCGGATGAGTGTCTATCTTGGCGAAAGACGGATCGATCTGATGCATCTGGGCCGTGCGCACACGGCCGGCGATATCGTGATTTACGTGCCCGATCAGAACGTGATGTTTACCGGCGATATCGTCGAATACCGCTCGGCCTGCTATTGCGGCGATGGCCATTTTCGCGATTGGCCCGGCACGCTCGATGCGATTCGCCGCTTCGATCTCGATGCCATCGCGCCCGGGCGCGGCGATGCGCTGATCGGCAAGGAGATGGTCAACAAGGCGCTCGATTGCACCGAGGATTTCATCCGCTCGACCTACCGCCCGGCCGCGCGCGTGGCTCATCGGGGGGGAAGCCTCAAGGAGGCCTGGGATGCTGTGCGCGCCGAATGCGATCCCAAGTTTGGCGATTATGCGATCTATGAGCACTGCCTGCCCTTCAACGTGGCGCGCGCCCATGATGAGGCACAGGGCATCGATACCCCCAGAATCTGGACAGCCCAGCGCGATCTCGAGATGTGGGAGGCGCTTCAGGGCTGACCCGGCAGAAAGGAGCCGAAAAGATGGCCGAAAGGATATTCGAAATACCCCTCTATCCCTACAGGCGCAGCCGCGATCAGGATGCGAGCGCACCGGTGCGCCATCCGGTGGTGGTCGTCGGGGCGGGGCCGGTGGGGCTGGCGGCGGCCATCGATCTCGCGCTTCAGGATGTGCCGGTGGTGGTGCTCGATGATAACGAGAAGGTATCCTTCGGCTCGCGCGCCATCTGCTTTGCCAAGCGCCCGCTCGAGATCCTCGATCGCCTCGGCTGCGGCGAGGAAATGGCCGCGAAAGGGGTGCAATGGGATACCGGCAAGGTCTTTTGCCGCGATCACGAGATCTATGCCTTCAGGCTGCTTGAGGAAGAGGGGCACAAGTTCCCCGCCTTCATCAACCTTCAGCAATATCACCTGGAGCGCTATCTGGTGGAGCGCCTGCGCGCGCTTCAGGCCGAGGGAAAGCCGGTGGATCTGCGCGGGAAGAACAAGGTGGATGCCATCGGCCGGCACGAAGATCACGTGACGCTGGAAATCACCACGCCCGAAGGCCCCTACAATCTGGAAGCTGAATGGCTGATTGCTTGTGACGGAGCCAATTCATCCATGCGCCGTATGCTGGGGATCGATTTCGTGGGGCAGGTCTTCGAGGATAATTTCCTGATTGCCGATGTGGTGATGGAGGCCGATTTCCCCTCCGAGCGGTGGTTCTGGTTCGATCCGCCTTTCAACCCGGAGCAATCGGCGCTTCTGCACAAGCAGCCAGACAATCTCTGGCGCATCGATTTTCAACTTGGTTGGGATATCGACCGGGAGAAGGAGCTTCGCCCCGAAAATATCGATCGGCGCCTGCGCGCCATGCTCGGCGATGACATCGAATATGAGCTCGAGTGGTCCTCCATCTACACCTTCCAGTGCCGCCGGATGGAGAAATTCCGCCATGGCCGGGTTCTGTTTGCCGGCGATGCGGCGCATCAGGTATCGCCTTTCGGTGCGCGCGGCGCCAATTCCGGCTTTCAGGATACCGACAATCTGGTGTGGAAGCTGAAGCTGGTGCTGGAAGGCCATGCGCCGGAGGCCCTGCTTGAGAGCTACAACGAAGAGCGCGTGATGGCCGCCGATGAAAACATCCTCAATTCCACCCGCTCCACCGATTTCATCACTCCGAAAAGCGAAACAAGCCGGATCTTCCGCGATGCCGTCCTGGATCTGGCCGCGCATCACGATTTCGCCCGCCCGTTGATAAATACCGGCCGCCTCTCCGTGCCGGCCACATATGACGGATCGGCGCTGAACGGGCCTGATGCCGATGGCCTGCCCCGCGCCCTGCGCCCCGGCGCCCCGGCCGTGGATGCGCCCCTGAAGGAAGGCTGGCTTCTGGAGCGCCTCGGCAACCGTTTCCAGCTGCTGGCCATCGGCACGGCGGCCGAAAAGGGGCTGGAGCTTGGCGGGGTTGAGATCGAGACCATCCATCTTTCGCCCGATGAAAGCCCCGAACTGGCGGCGCGCTATCTCGGGGATGCGCAATCCGCCGTCTATCTGCTGCGCCCGGATCAGCATGTGGCCGCGCGCTGGCGGGCATTCGATCGCCGGGCGGTGCTGGAGGCACTCGCCCGCGCCACCGCTCAAGGGGAGGCCTGAGATGGCAAAACTCGAAACATCGCCCAACATCCCTGCCGCCGATGAATTCTTCGCCGCATTGCTCGCGGCCCATGAGGGGCTGAGCAAGGAGGAATCCGACGCCTTGAATGCGCGCCTGATCCTCATCCTCGCCAATCATCTGGGCGATATGGAGGTGCTGGAGGAGGCGCTGAAGATCGCCAGGAACCCGGGTGCTGCATCCGGGTAGGCATGAAAACGGCCCGGCACATCATTCGTGCCGGGCCGTGACGGGAAGCTCAATTCCAGGCAAGCATCAGTTCACGTTGAATTCCAGCGGCGATACCGTCTGGAAAAGTCCGGTATCGATCAGCTTGTCGATCGCTTCCTGCGGCACCGGGTTGTCAACGTAGAGAAGCGCGATCGCGTCGCCGCCCACTTCGTTGCGGCCAAGCGTGAAGTTGGCGATGTTGACGCCGCATTCCCCCATGGTGGCCCCGAGGGTGCCGATGATGCCGGGCACGTCCTTGTTGGTGGTATAGAGCATGTGCCGGCCCACTTCGGCATCGATGTTGATCCCCTTGATCTGGATGAAGCGCGGCTTGCCATCGCTGAAAACGGTGCCGGCAATGG
This sequence comes from Albidovulum sp., assembly GCA_015491895.1. GTDB lineage: Bacteria > Pseudomonadota > Alphaproteobacteria > Rhodobacterales > Rhodobacteraceae > WFVA01. The sequence goes on from WFVA01000097.1 coordinate 8,619, forward strand.
TGCGTTCGCGCTTGTCGGTCACCACCGTGAGCTTGATATAGGCATCGAAAACGCCGGATTTTTCCTGCGTTGTCTGCGAAATCTTGATGCCGCGTTCGCGCGCGATCACCGGGGCGGACACCATGTTCACATCCGGGTTGGTTGCCTTCATGATCCCGGCGATGGTGCCGCATTCGAGCGCCGGAAGGTTCATCTCGGCCACGGCGCCATCATAGAGGATGTTGATCGCCTTGATCGGCTCGTCCGTCATCTGGCCGACGAAGGCGCCGAGGTGCTCGGCGAGCTTCAGCCACGGCCCCATCACCGCCGCTTCCTCGGCCGTCACCGCCGGCATGTTGAGCGAATTGCTGACAGCCCCCGTCAGCAGGTAGTCCGACATTTGCTCGGCCACCTGGATCGCCACGTTTTCCTGCGCCTCGCGGGTGGAGGCGCCGAGATGCGGCGTTACGACGACATTCTCAAGCCCGAACAGCGGGCTGTCGGTGGCCGGTTCCTTCTCGAACACGTCAAAACCGGCCCCTGCCACATGGCCATCCTTGATCGCCTCGGCAAGCGCGGCCTCATCCACCAGGCCGCCGCGGGCGCAGTTGATGATGCGCACGCCCTTTTTCGTCCTGGCGATGTTCTCTGCCGATAGGATGTTGCGGGTCTTGTCGGTGAGGGGCACGTGCAGGGTGATGAAATCGGCGCGTTTCAGCAGATCATCGAGCTCGACCTTCGTCACCCCAAGCTTTGCCGCGCGTTCCTCGCTGAGGAAAGGGTCGTAGGCGAGCACCTTCATCTTCAGCCCGAGCGCGCGATCGGCAACGATAGAGCCGATATTGCCGCAGCCGATGAGGCCCAGCGTCTTATTGGTGACCTCAACCCCCATGAAGCGGGATTTCTCCCACTTTCCGGCATGGGTCGAGGCGTTGGCCTCGGGAATCTGGCGCGCCACGGCCATCATCAGGGCAATGGCGTGCTCGGCGGTGGTGATCGAATTGCCAAAGGGCGTGTTCATCACGATCACGCCCTTCTTCGAGGCGGCGGGGATGTCGATGTTATCGACCCCGATGCCGGCGCGGCCGATCACCTTGAGATTGTCGGCGGCTTCGAGGATCTTCGGGGTGACCTTGGTGGCCGAGCGGATGGCGAGGCCGTCATACTGGCCGATCACCTCGCGCAGGCGCTCCTTGTCCTTGCCGAGGTCGGGTTCGAAATCCACATCGATGCCGCGATCGCGAAAGATCTGCACGGCGGTGGGCGAAAGCTTGTCGGATACGAGAACCTTGGGTGCCATTTTCGTGGCTCCTTCATTGCGGAAATTGGGGAGAGGGCCGCCCCGGGCGGGGCGGCAAAGGGATCAGAGGGCGGCGATTTCAGCTTCGAAAGCCCATTCGAGCCAGGGCATCAGAAGCTCGACATCGCGGGTTTCGATGGTGCCGCCGCACCAGATGCGCAGGCCCGGAGGGGCATCGCGATAGGCGCCGATGTCATGGGCCGCCTTTTCCTCATCGAGCCGCTTCGCAACCGCCTTGGCAAAGGCCGCGCCATCCTTGATGCGGGGATCGGTGAATTTCAGGCAAACGCTCGTGTTGGAGCGCGTTTCGGGCTGCTCGGCGAGATTTTCGATCCAGTCGTGCTGCTCCGTGAACGTCTCTATCACGGCCGCATTTGCATCTGCCCGCGCGATCATGCCCTCAAGGCCGCCAACCGAGCGCGCCCAATCGAGCGCCACGAGATAATCCTCGACGCAAAGCATCGAGGGCGTGTTGATGGTGGCACCCTGGAAGATGCCCTCATTGAGCTTGCCGCCCTTGGTGAGGCGGAAAAGCTTGGGCAGCGGCCAGGGGGGCGTGTAGCTTTCCAGCCGTTCCACGGCGCGGGGCGAGAGGATCAGCATCCCATGCGCGGCCTCGCCACCAAGCACCTTCTGCCAGCTGAAGGTGGTGACATCGAGCTTCTCCCACGGCAGGGCTTGCGCGAACACCGCCGAGGTGGCGTCACAGATGGTGAGCCCCGCGCGATCATCCGCGATCCAGTCGCCGTCAGGCACGCGCACGCCGGAGGTGGTGCCATTCCAGGTGAACACCACGTCATTTGCGAAATCCACTGCCGAAAGATCGGGAAGCCTGCCGTAATCTGCTTCGCGCACGGTTGCATCAAGCTTCAGATGCTTCACGATATCCGTGGCCCAGCCCTTGCCGAAGCTCTCCCACGCCAGCACCTCGACGCCGCGCGCGCCCAGCATCGACCACAGCGCCATCTCGACGGCCCCGGTATCGGAGCCCGGCACGATGCCGATGCGGTAATCCTCGGGAATGGCGAGGATCTCGCGCGTTTCCTCGATGGCGCGCTTCAGCGCTGCCTTGCCGATGGGCGCGCGATGCGAGCGCCCGAGGGGCGCGCCGATCAGCTTCTGCAATGTCCAGGTGGGATTCTTGGCGCAGGGGCCGGATGAAAAACGCGGATTGACCGGCCGCGCTGCCGGTTTTTCAAGTTTGGTCATGGTATCCTTCCAGATATTCGCCCCTCGTTGGGGAGGGGTGTCCCACCTGCGGCGATAATGGGTTGCGGGCTCTGGCGCAAGCGGAAAATCTGCGCTAATGCGCCACATTATCCGCTGAAAGCGACATAGGGAGCGCGCGAATGTATGTGACAACCATGCTGACGAATCCGGCCCAGCCGGCGCTTGATCCCGCGCTTGTGGAGAGCCTGCGCAATGCCTGGGGCGGGGGCGATGCGCTCTGGCTTGCGCCGGACGAGGCGGCGGAATTCGCCTTGCCCGAACGGCCCGCAAATTTCGAGGAGGTGTGGCAGGAGCTTCAGGGGATGGGGGTGGATCTGGCCGTGCAGCCTGCAAAGGGGCGGCGCCGGAAGGTGCTGCTTGCGGATATGGACAGCACCATGATCGAGCAGGAATGTATCGATGAGCTGGCCGCCGAGGCGGGTATCGGCGCGCGGGTGGCAGAGATCACGGCGCTTGCGATGGATGGAAAGCTCGATTTCGAGGCCGCATTGAAGGAACGGGTGGCACTTCTGAAAGGGCTTGATTGCGCCGTGATAGAGAAGGTTCTGGCCGAAAGGATCACGCTTGCGCCGGGGGGAGATGTGCTGCTGGCCACGATGAAGGCCAACGGGGCCTATGCAGCGCTTGTTTCGGGCGGCTTCACGGCTTTCACCGAAGTCGTCGCCGAGCGGCTCGGCTTTGACGAGCACCGTGCCAATAGGCTTCTCACCGAAGGCGGCAAGCTCACGGGAAAGGTGGCCGAGCCGATCCTCGGGCGCGATGCCAAGGTGCAGGCCCTCCACGAGATAACCGCCCGCCTCGGGATTGCGACTGCCGGCGTGCTGGCGGTGGGGGATGGCGCCAATGATCTCGGGATGCTGGAGCTTGCCGGCGCCGGGGTTGCGCTCCACGCCAAGCCGAGCGTCGCCAGGAGATGCGATATCCGCATCAATCACGGCGACCTCACCGCGCTTCTCTACCTCCAGGGCTATGCCCAGGAAGAGTTTGTTGCGCCTGGTTAGAGACGGATAAGAGAAGGTGCAGGCTGGATTCGAGCCGCCTCTATTCCCCTGCAATTCACCAGCGGGGCCGCCATCCGCTTCTGCGTGGCCGGGTGCTTCGGATCAAGCACGCCAAGGCGCACGAGGATTGCCGCGATAGCGCATTCCGAGGCCCGGGTCGCGCCATCGCTGATCTTCAGGGCAACGCCGAGCCGCTTTTGCGGAATGATGGCCACGAATACGCCCTCCGCTCCGGTTTTCACGGCAACCCGCCCTTCCATGGCGCGCATCAGTTCGGTGCAGGCGCGCCCCTCTCCGGCCACCAGATCGGGGTGCGAAACCATGGCATCCCGCAGGCGCAGAGCCGCTTTTGCGCGCGTGCCGGCCTTGCCGTTGGCCGAGGCAAAGAAGGCCATTGCGCGGGCAAGCCCGTGCAGGGTGGTCGCGAAATTGGGGGCCGAGCAGCCGTCGATCGCATGGCCGGGGCTGGGAGCGCCCGTCACCGCTTCGAAGGCTTCGCGCACGGCCTTCTGCACCGGGTGAGCGAGATCGATATACTCGCTATCTGCGCGCAAATGCCTGTTGAGAGTGAGGAAGCTGGTGTGCTTTCCCGAGCAGTTGTTATGTGTCTGATCGGGATTCCTGCAGCCGCAATAAAGCGCCCGGTGGGCTTCTTCATCGCGCGGCATGTGGCCGCCGCAGCGCAGATCGGCTTCGCCGAGGCCGAGCACGGCAAGCCAGCGAGCAACCCTGGCGGTATGGATCGCGCCGCCCTGATGGGAGGCGCAGGCCAGGGCAAGCTGCTCCGGGCCGAGCCCGGCCGCATCCGCAGCCCCGCTTTCCACCAGCGGCAGGGCCTGGATCATCTTGCAGGAGGATCGCGGCAGGATCACCTGGCCGGGATCGCCCCAGGCCTCGGTGATTTCGCCGGTTTCATCGCAGATGACGGCATGGCCGGAATGCACGCTCTCGAGGAAATCGCCGCGCCAGATTTCGGCCAGAGGTTCTGCTGTCGTCATCGCATCTCCTTTCCGCGCAAAATTCCGCCGCAGGGGCTTTCATAACAGCCCCCCCATGCGCTAATGTTCCCCTATCGGGACAAACACCAGGCGCCGATGAACGACAAGAGAAAAAGGCGCGGCAGTATTGAGGCGAAACAGCTTGGAGGCTGTAACAAGATGAAATCACTTCTGGCACTTGCCCTTGGCGGCATGATGGCACTGGCGCCGGCGGGCGTGGCATCGGCGCAGGAATCGACCAACCGCGTGGCGGCAAAAACGGATTGGAGCGTGTTCGTCGAGAGCAACCCCACCGAATGCTGGGCCGTTTCGGCACCGAAGAAAACCGTCAACACGAAAGACGGGCGCCCGGTGGCCGTGCGCCGCGGCGATATCCTGCTGTTCGTGACATACCGCCCCTCGGCCAATGTGAAGGGCGAAGTTTCCTTTACCGGCGGTTACGGCTTCAGGAAAGGCTCGACCGTGAGCATGGAGATCGACGGCAAGAAATACGAGCTGTTTACCGATGGTGAATGGGCCTGGCCTGCATCGAAGGATGATGACGCCAGGATCATCACCGCCATGAAGCGCGGCAAGACGGCCCTGCTGACGGGCGTTTCGGGGCGCTCGGGCACGGTGACGAAGGATACCTTCTCCCTCCTCGGCTTCACCGCAGCGGTGGAAGAGGCCGCAAAGCGCTGCGGCGGCTGAAAGCAGGCCCACCGAAGCAGTTTCGGAGCCGCCCGGTTTCGGGTGGCTTTGTGTTTTTCCGCGAATCCTGTATGAGGCGCGGCAAGACCTCCGCTCCTTGAAAGGCTCATGCAATGAAGGCCGAAGCGCCCATCACCCAGGATCTCGTGACCATCCCGCGCAAGCCGGATGAAAATGGCCGGTGCAATCTTGTCGGCCTTACGCGCGAAGCCCTCGGCGAAGCCCTGGCCGAGGCCGGCATCCCCGAGAAGCAGGTAAGGATGCGCAGCGGCCAGATCTGGCAATGGATCTATCAGAAGGGCGTGCGGGATTTTTCGGAGATGACGAATATCTCCAAGGAACTCCGGGCAAGGCTTGCCGAAAAATTCGAGATACGGGTGCCCGAGATCGTCACCAGGCAGGTGAGCCGGGATGGCACCCGCAAATACCTCCTGCGCATTGCGGGGGGGCATGAGGTCGAGGCGGTATATATCCCCGAGGAAGATCGGGGCACGCTCTGCATCTCATCCCAGGTGGGCTGCACGCTCAATTGCAGTTTCTGCCATACCGGAACCCAGAAGCTCGTGCGCAATCTGACGGCCGGCGAGATCATCGGGCAGGTCATGGTGGCGCGTGACGATCTGGGCGAATGGCCGAAGGTCGGGGACCCATTTCCGCCGGAAGGGCGGCTTCTCTCCAATATCGTGCTGATGGGCATGGGCGAGCCGCTCTACAATTTCGAGAATGTGCGCGATGCAATGAAGATCGCGATGGATGGCGAGGGGATCTCGATCTCGCGCCGGCGCATTACCCTTTCCACATCCGGCGTGGTGCCGATGATCGCGCGCACGGCCGAGGAAATCGGCTGCATGCTGGCGGTGAGCTTTCATGCCACCACCGATGAGGTGCGCGATCGCCTGGTGCCGATCAACAGGAAATGGAATATAGAAACCCTTCTCAGCGCCTTGCGCGAATATCCAAAGGCCAGCAATTCCGAACGCATCACTTTCGAATATGTGATGCTGAAAGGCGTGAATGACAGTGACGAGGATGCCCGCCGCCTGGTGAAGCTCATCCGGGGCATCCCCGCCAAGATCAATCTCATTCCCTTCAATGAATGGCCCGGCGCACCTTACGAACGATCTTCTGGCAATCGCATTCGTGCCTTTGCGGATATTGTCAACGCCGCCGGTTATTCCAGCCCGGTGCGAAAGCCGCGGGGCGAGGATATCATGGCGGCTTGCGGGCAACTCAAATCCGCGAGCGAAAAGGCACGCAAGCGCCGCCCTGCGATTGCGAATGAAGCGGCCCCTCCCGCCTGACGCCGGACCGCATCAAAAGGTAGCATTCTGGGCATGTCCCCAGGATCAGCCAAGGGTAGATGCGCGAAGGTGGATGTCTCGGCTCAGATCATCGATGCGACCAAGCTGCTGATCGATGGTATGCTGGAATTCTCCGAGCTGTTCGATGATATTGGCGAGGGTTTCGCCTCCGGCAGGAAGGCGGGCGCTTTCGATGTTGCACATCACGCGTGTCGAACTGAGGCCCAGCGCGTAACGGCGCATGATGGTAACAGCATCGGAAATTCGCTGGGCCACTTCACTTATGCGCTTGAGGCCTTTTTCCGATCTGCGGATGTATTGCGAAGTGAGTTCCTTGATGCGCGCCTGTTCGCGAACCACATCCACATTGCCCAGGCGCCGGCGTTCGCGGGCAAACTGGGCTGCCGTTTCAGATAGAATACGAGCCGTGCATGTCATGAAACGGCATTCTTCCAGAATGCCTTCCAGGGCTGCGAAATCGCTGCCCGAATCGGAGACGAAACTTCTGAACCAGTTCGACATCTCCTCCGACATCGCCCAGTAATTCTGCGACAGCGCCGTGATGGCGCCGCCGGATGGCTCGAGCCGCGAAGCGATGATGCGCATGTTGGTTGGTATGGTGCTGATTGCCTCGAAGCCGGTTGAAAGCGCGCCCGTTTCCCTCACGACCGCCTCGGCCGATCGGATCATCACCTCGAATTCACTGATCTTCCCGTCCGGCGGGTTCTCGAGCATCTGATCCAGCGTCTGCAATTCCCGGCTCAGGGCATGACTCGCAAAGGCCATGTAATCACTGTAGCCAAGCTCTCCGATCCATTCCAGCAGCCTTGCCGCGCTCTCTTCCGGGCTGATTCCCTTTTCATTTTCGGCTTCGCGCAATTCCAGGTATTTTTCCTTCACCTTCGGTAGCAGTTCCGAACAGGGCTTTATGCGTACGGAGAGAAATCCCTCCCTTGCCGGCATCGCCACGGCATAGACCCAGTAATGCAGCCCGTCCTTTGCCCTGTTCTTCACATAGGCGCCTATCGGCCGGCCCTTCTTCAGCGTATCCCAGAACAGCCAGAAGAGGCCGCTTGGCATGTCGGGGTGGCGGATGATCTTGTGGGGCGCGCCGAGAAGCTCCTCCCATTCATAGCCGGCAACGCGCTGAAAGATGAAATTGCCGGATCTGATGATCCCGCGCTCATCGGTATGGGAAAAGAAGGTTTCTCCGGGGTTGAAGGGCGCCTCACCCGTTTCCGGCCGCGCGACATTTCTTTTCTCGATGAACCCCATGGCATTGCTCCGGCATATGGCTTTTCCCTGTTCGCAATAGAAAGAAAGCTTTGCCGTCCGGTTAATGCCGGCATGGAAAAAGGCCGGCCCGTTTCCGGAGCCGGCCTCTTTTCCTTGATTGGCGGGATCAGGCGTTCACGGCCTGATCCTGATCGCCGCTTTCTTCCTCGGCACGTTCTTCGCGCGGCGCGGGGCCGATCACCAGCGCCCCATCGCCGACATCCACGATCACCGTATCGCCATCGCGGATCTCGCCCGAGAGCAGCTTCTCGGCGACCGGATCCTGCACATGGCGCTGGATCACCCGCTTCAGCGGACGGGCGCCATAGACAGGATCGTAGCCTTCGTCGGCCAGCCACTGGCGGGCGTCCTCGTCCACCTTGAGGCTGATGTTGCGCCGCTTCAGCCGCTCTTCGAGCTGACGCAGCTGGATTTCCACGATGCCGTCCATATCCTTGCGCGTCAGGCGATCGAAGATCACGATCTCGTCCAGACGGTTCAGGAATTCCGGGCGGAAGTGGGAATTCACCGCTTCCATCACCTCGGCCTTGGCCTCGGAGCTGTCGGCATCCTCGGGCAGGGTGCTGAGCGCGTGCGAACCGAGGTTCGAGGTCAGCACGATCAGCGTCTGCTTGAAATCCACCCGGCGGCCCTGACCATCGGTGAGAACGCCGTCATCAAGCACCTGAAGCAGCACGTTGAACACATCCGGGTGCGCCTTCTCGACCTCGTCGAACAGGATCACCTGGTATGGCCGGCGCCGCACGGCTTCCGTCAGCACGCCGCCTTCCTCGTAGCCGACATAGCCCGGAGGCGCACCGATCAGACGGGCGACCGAATGCTTCTCCATGAATTCCGACATGTCGATGCGCGTCATCGCGTGCTCGTCGTCAAACAGGAATTCGGCGACAGCCTTGGTCAGCTCGGTTTTACCCACGCCGGTGGGGCCGAGGAAGAGGAAGCTGCCGAGGGGTTTTGTCTCGTCATTGAGCCCCGCACGGGCGCGGCGCACGGCATTGGCCACTGCCTCGATCGCCTGGCGCTGACCGATCACGCGCTTGCCCAGCTCCTCTTCCATCTTGAGAAGCTTCTCGCGCTCGCCCTGCAGCATCTTGGCGGTGGGGATGCCTGTCCAGCGTTCCACAACTTCGGCCACATCCTCGGCGCGCACCGTTTCCTCGACCATCATGTCTTCTTCGGCGCTCTCGACCTCCTGAAGCTGCTTTTCAAGCTCCGGGATCACCGAATAGGCAAGCTCGCCTGCGCGCTGCAGATCGCCTTCGCGCTTGGCGATCTCGAGCTCGGCGCGGGCCTGATCGAGCTTTTCCTTCAGCTCGCGGGCCTTGTTGAGCTTGTCGCGCTCGGCCTGCCACTTGGCCGTCATCTCGGCGGCTTTCTCCATCAGTTCGGCAAGCTCCTTCTCGAGCTTCTTCAGCCGCTCCTTGGAGGCCTCGTCCTTCTCAAGGCGCAGGGCCTCGATCTCGATCGATTTCTGCATGATCTCGCGATCAAGGCGATCGAGTTCCTCGGGCTTGCTGTCCACCTCCATGCGCAGGCGCGCGGCAGCTTCATCCACCAGATCGATCGCCTTGTCGGGCAGGAAGCGATCGGTGATGTAGCGATGGCTGAGGGTGGCGGCGGCCACGAGCGCGCTGTCGGAGATGCGCACGCCGTGGTGCAGCTCGTATTTGTCCTTGATGCCGCGCAGGATGGAGATGGTATCCTCAACCGTCGGCTCTTCCACCATGATCGGCTGGAAGCGCCGCGCGAGGGCGGGATCCTTCTCCACATGCTTGCGGTATTCGTCCAGCGTGGTGGCGCCGATGGCGTGGAGCTCGCCACGCGCAAGCGCGGGCTTCAGGAGGTTCGAGGCATCCATGGCGCCATCCGTCTTGCCGGCGCCAACGAGCGTGTGCATCTCGTCGATGAAAAGGATGATCTCGCCCGCGGCCGAGGTGACTTCGCTCAGAACGGCCTTCAGCCGCTCCTCGAATTCACCGCGGTATTTCGCCCCGGCGATGAGCGCGCCCATGTCGAGCGCCATCAGCTTCTTGTTGCGCAGGTTTTCCGGCACGTCGCCGTTGACGATCCTGAGCGCGATGCCCTCGGCGATCGCGGTCTTGCCCACGCCGGGCTCGCCGATCAGCACCGGGTTGTTCTTGGTGCGGCGCGAAAGCACCTGCATGGCGCGGCGGATCTCTTCATCGCGGCCGATGATCGGATCGATCTTGCCTTCCTCGGCGGCCTCGGTGAGATCGCGCGCATATTTCTTCAGCGCGTCATAGCCTTCTTCCGCGCTGGCGGAATCCGCGGTGCGGCCCTTGCGCAGATCGTTGATGGCGGCGTTCAGGTTCTGCGCCGTCACGGCCCCCGCTTCGAGCGCCTTCTTGGCCTCGCTGTTGACGATGGCGAGCGCCGTCAGGATGCGTTCCACGGGCACGAAGCTGTCACCCGCCTTCCTGGCGAGCTTCTCGGCCTCGTCGAGCACCTTTGCAAGCTGGGTATCAATATAGACCTGGCCGGTATCGCCCGTGACCTTGGGCATCTTCTCCAGCGCCAGCTCCACCGCCTCCTTGACGATGGCCGGCTCCCCGCCGGCGCGCCGGATGAGATTGGCGGCCAGCCCTTCTTCGTCATCCAACAGGGCTTTGAGCAAATGGACGGGCGTCACCTTCTGGTGATCCTCCCGCATGGCGATCGTTTGTGCGGCCTGCAGGAAACCGCGCGACCGCTCAGTGAACTTCTCGAGGTTCATGAGCATTCTCCTTTCATAAGCGTCCTTTGAAATTTGACCGCCCGTCATCGGCGCGGTCATGAGTGGACCTCACCCCCGATGTGGCTTCGGCCTCCGTCCGTTTCAAGGCGCTGGCGGAAAAAAACGCCTCCTGTCGATCCTTTGCCGAAATGGCCGGCAACCCTGCGGGATCAAGGGATAAACCGGCGGTCAGGAGGGGCCATGAAAGGCCCCGCTCCGGCGCTTCGGCTTGACACCCGCCCGCCCAGCATACACCAAGAGCGCGCACGCGCGAACCCATGCCAAGGCCACCTGCGAAAGGAAGCGAGATGCCCGCAGATCAGCCCTCCCGCTCCCCCTCCTCTCCCGTTGCCGACGATCGCCTGATCGTGGCGCTCGATCTCCCGCATGCGCTGGCCGGGCTGGAGCTTGCGCAAAGGCTCGGCGATGCGGTTTCCTTTTACAAGATCGGGCTCGGGATGCTTACCGGCGGCGGGCTGGCGCTGGCGCGGGAGTTGAAGGACGAGCATGGCAAGCGCATCTTCCTCGACATGAAGCTCTTCGATATCGGCGCCACGGTGGAAGCCGCGGTGCGCGGGCTGGCGGCCTTCGGGCTCGATTTCCTCACGGTGCATGGCGATCCCCATGTAGTGCGCGCGGCGCGCGAGGGGGCGGGCGGGAGCGAAACGAAGATCCTCGCCGTCACCATTCTCACCTCGCTCGATCGCGCCGATCTCGATCGGGCGCTGATCCGGGAGGGGGAAATCCCCGATCTGGTGGCGGAGCGGGCCGCGCGCGCGCTGGAGGCCGGGGCCGATGGCGTGATCGCAAGCCCGCGCGAGGCGGCGCTGATACGGGCGCTGCCGGAGGCCGAGGGGAAGCTGATCGTCACCCCCGGCGTGCGCCCGGCGGGCGCGGATCTCGGAGATCAGAAACGGGTGACGGGGCCGGGCGAGGCGATCCGTGCGGGCGCCGATCATATCGTTGTGGGCCGGCCCGTGTGGCAGGCGGCAGATCCCCGCGAGGCCGTGCTCTCGATCCTTGAGGATCTGCCGCGCTGAGCCCGTTTCCCCGCGCCTGCGGATTTCGGAGCGGATCCATGCTATGCTTCGCTTCATGAAAGGCGATCGGCATGTCTGAAACAAGCAACAAGGCCAGGGAGAAGCGCCGCGATATCGTGCTGTCCTATCTCGCGGTGCGCCGCAGCCTCGGGGTGCTCGGGCTGGCGCTTCCCATCATGCTGCTCCTCGGGGCATGGGCCCTGCGCCGCCCCGCAGAGCCGACGATCAGCGATTTCTACTATACCGAAATGGCCGATCTGTTTGTGGGCACCCTGGCTGCAATCGGCGTATTCCTCTATGCCTACAAGGGCTATCCCAAGCGGCCCGGCGAGCGGGTGAGCGATCTTGTGCTTGCCCGCACCGCCGGGCTGGCCGCGATCGTCACGGCCCTCGTTCCGACCTTGCCGCCGGCCCCGGGCGATTGCTCGCTTTTCCAGTGCCTGATCGGGGTTCGCGCCGCTTCCATGATCCATCTGGGAGCGGCCGCGGTATTCTTTGCGATGCTGGCCGTTTTCTGCCTTGTCCAGTTTCCGAAAACGGCCAAAGGCGGGGTGCCGACACCACAGAAACTCCGCCGGAACCGGATCTACAGAGGATGCGGGATCGCGCTGCTGATCGCCATGGCGGGGATCGTGATCCATGCGGTGATCCTGCCGGAGGCACTCAGGGCAAGCCTGGACCGCTATTCGATCGTTTTCCTGCTGGAGAGCCTCGGCATCTGGGCCTTTGGCATCTCCTGGCTGGTGAAGGGAGAAGCCATGGCGATGCTCAATGATCCCGGTTGATGGCTCCGGTTGATGGCATTGCGATGGGAGATGCGCGAAAGACGCTCATTCCGACGTTTCGGCGCAATGGCGGCGGAATGCCTGTTTGAGCATGTCCAGCTCTGCACGCAGAAGGCCGATTTCGGCCCGGATGTCATCCCCGAGCGCATTTCCGGCCAGTATGGCGAAGCTGCCGAGAATCGCGCCGCTTTGCGAATCCCGCAGCAGGATGCTTTCCACGCCATCCGAAACGATCTCCCCCGGGATCGGCACCTTCACGAGCCAGTGCCCGGGCTGATCCGCGACCGCCTCTATTGACAGCCCGGCAAGCGGTTTCTCCCGGTGAAGGGCTTCGAGTGGCGGGGGGTGCTGGCCTGCCTCATTGCTACCGGCGATCAGGACGCCCTCCCAGATCCCTTTCGCGATCTTCGCTTCAACAAGCCTGTATCCCTTCATGGGGAAATCCCTTTCTGCCAGTGGCCGGTGCTCAGATCTCGGCCCGCACGCGGCGCACCACCGTCAGATCGCGCAGATGGATGCGGTTGAATTGCGGGTTCTCGAAGATGACATCGAGCCAGATCTTTTCAACCCGCTTTTCGTTGATCCTGGAATAGGCGAGATCGTACTCGACCATCCCCTCTCCGGCCCCGGGCGGCATTTCGCGCACCAGCTGCTCCGTGTTGGGGCCGTGGCGGATGTTGAGGCGGATGAATATCTCGATATCCCGCTCGGTCATGCGATCAATGGTTACGCGGAAAACATGATCCTTTTCCAGCCCCCCGAGGCTCTCCACGGGAAGGTCAAGCGCCAGCGAAAGGAAGCTCCCTTCGAAGGCGAAGGCTTCCAGCCGGAGCCCGAAAGGCGCGAGAACATCCTCGCAACCATCATTGCGGACCTGGCGAAGGATGATTTCCGATCTCGGGCAATCGTGAAAAATCCTTGCTTCATCGCCATAAGAAACACCATTCCCGACAGCCGCAATTCCCGGCGGTGCAAGCGGTCCGCGCCAGATCTCCGGGCGCCAGGCCCAATCCGTGCCGATCGGGCGTTCGATGGCGTTCGTGCCGCGCAGGGGCAGCCTGAGCCGCCCTTCCGCCACATTGAGGAATCTTCGAAGCTCATGTTCGAGCGCGCGTGCGTCATCCCGCTTTCTGCGCAGGGTCAGAAGATCGGCCTGCCCGGCCTGCCGCGCCGCTTGCTGCCAATGGCGCAGGAAGCGTTTGTGCATGAGCTTGTCAATCCGGTTTGGCATCATCACGCCGGATGGCCTCCATATCCCTCCCGCCTCTTATCAGAATGCCATGGTGCGGGAAAATGATTAACCACATTTGCCATGTCGGGCCTTAAGATCCGGGCGCCGGGCGAAGCTGCCCATTGCGGGCGCCATCGGCCCCGGCAATGGCCGGGTGAGCGGAAGGCCTTTGCGGATTGGCCGCGCGCAGGCTTTCGACGAGGGCAAGGAGCAGATTGCGCTCGGCCCGCTTGCCGGGGGCGGTGTCGGAGGGAATGATGACGGAAACCGTCAGGATCCGCCCGTGCAGATCCAGCATGGCACGCCAGTATTCGCTTTTCGTGCCCGGCAGTGAGGCCTTGCTTCCATCACGCAGATGCATGATGAAAACGCCATCGCGCTCTTCCATCTCCAGAATGCTGATATCTTCGGACTTCCCGGAGCGGCTGAGTGCTGCCCGCCCCGCTTCGCTCGTGAAGAAGCTACGCAATTCCTTGCCGGAAAATTCCATCGGCCAGGCGTTTGCCGATACGGCTACGGTAATGAGCGCCGGGATCTCGGGATGGGGGTGGCGGGCGGATCCGCTGATCGCGGCACAGCTTGCAAGCAGCAGGAAATCCCCATCGGATGTTTGCTTCCTCGCGCCGGGAACGATGCAGAAGCCCTTCGGCCCCTGTATCTTCACCGCGCCGTTTGCCGCCAATGCCGATTGAGGGGCGCGCGGGGCAAAGGAAAGCCCCCCTGCCCCAAAACCGGAACAGCCCGCAAGCGCGGCGAATGCCAGGAGAGCCCCGGCTTTCCGAAAAAGGCGGCGGAAGGCTCCCGCCTCAGAGATCCATGTAGACATGGCGCTCCTTCTTCGCGCCGGGGTGAGTCACGGCGCCCAGCCGTGTCGGCCCGACCTGCTGGGCAAATTTCCATATGGCGCCGGTGGAATAGATGGTTTCGCGCGGCCCCTTCCATTCTGCCCGGCGCTTCTCGAGCTCCTCATCCGTCAGATCCACCGAAATCACGCCGTTGATGGCATCAAGCGTGATCATGTCGCCATCCCGGATCAGCGCGATCGGCCCGCCATGGGCGGCCTCGGGGCCCACATGGCCCACGCAGAAACCGCGTGTTGCGCCGGAGAAGCGGCCATCGGTGATGAGCGCCACCTTCTTGCCCATGCCCTGGCCGGAAAGCGCGGCGGTGGTGGCGAGCATCTCGCGCATGCCGGGGCCGCCGGCGGGGCCCTCGTTGCGGATCACGATCACATCGCCTTCCTTGTACTGGCGCTTCTGCACGGCTTCGAAGGCATCTTCCTCGCATTCGAACACCCGCGCCGGGCCGGTGAAAACCTGCTGCTCCTCGCTCATCCCCGCCACCTTCACGATGGCCCCATCGGGGGCAAGATTGCCTTTCAGGCCCACCACGCCGCCGGTTTCGCTGATCGGGTTGGAGATGGGGTGGATCACCTTGCCATCGGCCTCGCGGATCACGATATCGATCTCTTCGCCGATGCTGCGCCCGGTCACGGTGAGGCAGTCGCGGTGAATGAGCCCGGCCTTGTCCAGCTCCTTCAGGATCACCGGCACGCCGCCGGCCTCGTAGAGATCCTTCGCCACATAGGCGCCGCCGGGCTTGAGATCCACGAAATAAGGGGTATCTCGGAAGATCTCGCACACGTCATCGAGATCGAAATCGATCCCGGCCTCATGGGCGATCGCTGGCAGGTGCAGGCCGGCATTGGTGGAGCCCCCGGTGCAGGCCACCACGCGCGCGGCGTTGATCAGGGATTCGCGGGTCACGATATCGCGGGCGCGGATGTTTTTCTCAAGCAGGTTCATCACCGCCTCGCCCGAGGCCTCGCAATACTGATCGCGGCTCTCGTAAGGCGCGGGCGCGCCCGAGCTGTTGGGCAGGGCAAGGCCGATCGCCTCGCTCACGCAGGCCATGGTATTGGCGGTGAACTGCCCGCCGCAGGCGCCCGCGGAGGGGCAGGCCACGGCTTCGAGCTTTTCCAGCTCGCAGGTGGAAAGCTCGCCCGCCTGGTGCTTGCCCACGGCCTCGAACACGTCCTGCACCGTCACATCCTTGCCATCGAGCCTCCCGGGCAGGATCGAGCCGCCGTAGATGAACACGCTCGGCACGTTGAGGCGCACCATGGCCATCATCATGCCGGGGAGCGATTTGTCGCACCCCGCCAGGCCGACAAGGGCATCATAGCAATGGCCGCGCATGGTGAGCTCCACGCTGTCGGCGATCACCTCGCGGCTGACGAGCGAGGAGCGCATCCCCTCATGGCCCATGGCGATGCCGTCGGTGACGGTGATGGTGGTAAATTCGCGCGGCGTACCTTCGGCCGCCTTCACGCCCATCTTCACCGCCTGCGCCTGGCGGTTCAGCGCTATGTTGCAGGGCGCGGCCTCGTTCCAGCAGGTGGCAACCCCGACCAGCGGCTGGTGGATCTCGTCCTCGCTGATGCCCATGGCATAGAGATAGGAGCGGTGCGGCGCGCGTTCGGGGCCTTCCGTGACGTGCCGGCTCGGCAGGCGGGATTTGTCAAATCTGGTGTTCTTCTTCATCGGGGCCTCCCATCCTCGGATTCAGGGTTTTGATAGGCGAGGCGGGGCCGTTCCACAAGCGCGATTGCAGCGGCGGTGTGGCGATTGTAATGTGCGCCGGGCCGGCAACAGGGCAGGGAGCAGGAAGATGACACCGGAATTCAGAGCCTATATCGCGCCCGTGCGCCTTTATCCGCAGATCTGGCGGCTGATTCTGGGTGTATTGCTGATCGTCTTCATCTATGCGGGCTTTACTGCGCTCGTGCTGGCGGGCGTATTCGCTGCCACCATGCCCTTCGGCTTCTTTCCCTTTCTCATGGAGCTTGCAAGCCCGGCGAACCCCGTTCCGACGCTCGTGCTGCTCTTCACCTTTGCCGGCTTCGGGCTTGGTGCGATCATCGCCGCACCGGCCTGCCATTACCGCAGCCCCGCCACGCTTTTTGGCCCGCTGGACGAAACGCTGCGCGGATTCTTCATCACGGTCGTGATCTGCCTCGCCTTCTTCGCCGCCTTTGGCGCCCTCATGCTCGCCCTTGACACCGCGACAGCAAATCTCCCCTTCGGGCAATGGGTGCGATACCTGCCTCTTGCCGTGCTCCTGGTGCTCGTGCAGACGGCATCCGAAGAGCTTGTCTTCCGTGCCTATCTGCCCCAGCAGCTTGCCGCACGCTTCGCCTCCCGCGCGGTCTGGATGTTCCTGCCGGCTCTTCTTTTCGCGCTTCTCCATTACAATCCCCAGTTCGGCCCCGCTGCCTGGATGATCGTTGCCACCGTTTTTGCCTTCGCCCTGATAGCGACCGATCTCGTGGAGCAGACGGGCAGCCTCGGCGCGGCAATGGGCCTGCATTTCGTCAACAATCTCTTCGCCTTGCTGGTCATCTCGATGGACGAGACGATCACCGGGCTTTCGCTTTTCATAGCGCCCCTTCCGGCAGATATGGCGCAGTGGGCTGTTTCGACAGCGGTCAATCTCGCGATACTTCTGGTGCTCTGGCGCGTATTGCGCTACGCGCTCACGCGCTGAGGCCTCTGTGGATCCGGGCCGGGGGCCGATTGCATTTCCCCCTGATCCCGCCTATTTCAGGGCAAGGCTTCCCAGCAAGGTGGTGCAGATGAACTGGATCTCGAATTACGTCCGCCCGAAGATAAATTCGCTGTTTTCGCGCCGCGAGGTGCCCGAGAATCTTTGGACGAAATGCCCCGAATGCGGCACCATGCTCTTTCATCGGGAACTGAAGGAAAACCTGAACGTCTGCGCCAATTGCGATCACCACATGCCCATCGCACCGCGCGATCGGCTTGCGGCCCTGTTTGACGGCGGGATATTCACCGAGATCGACGTGCCCGATGCGCCGCTTGATCCGCTCGGGTTTCGCGATCAGAAGAAATATCCCGATCGCATGAAGGAAGCGCGCAGGAAGACCGGCGAGAAGGAGGCGATGCTGGTTGCCGAGGGCGAGATCGGGCGCACGCCCATCGTTGCCGCGGCCCAGGATTTCCGCTTCATGGGGGGCTCGATGGGCATCTATGTGGGCAACGCCGTTCTGGCCGGAGCCGAGTGGGCGGTGAAGAAGAAGAGCCCGTTCATCCTGTTTTCCGCCGCCGGAGGCGCGCGCATGCAGGAGGGGATCCTGAGCCTGATGCAGATGCCGCGCACGACCGTCGCCGTGCAGATGCTGAAGGAGGCCGGCCTGCCCTATATCGTGGTGCTGACGCATCCCACGACTGGCGGTGTCACGGCATCCTATGCGATGCTTGGCGATGTGCAGATCGCCGAGCCCAACGCGCTGATCGGCTTTGCCGGCAGTCGGGTGATCGAGCAGACCATCGGCGAGAAGCTCCCCGAGGGCTTCCAGCGCTCGGAATATCTGCTCGATCACGGGATGCTCGATCGGGTCACCCACCGCAAGGATCTGCGCGATGATCTGATCGCCATTACCCGGATGCTGATGCGGCTTGATCCGCCGATCAAGGGCGACCTTCCCAAGCCGAATGCGGAAGAGGCGAAGGCCGGTGCGGCTGATGCGCCGGCAGGCAAGACGGCGGGAGATGCCGAAGAAGGCAAGGGCGAGGCCGTGCAATCCGGCACTGCGGACGAAGCGGAAAAGTGAGCCGCTCTACGTCCAATCGCATCCTTGAGCGGATGCAGGCGCTGCACCCAAAGATCATGGATCTCACGCTGGATCGTGTCTGGCGCCTGCTTGCCGCGCTGGGCCATCCCGAGCGCAAGCTCCCCCCCGTGATCCACATAGCCGGCACCAATGGCAAGGGCTCGGTGCAGGCGATGTTGCGCGCGGGGCTGGAGGGGGAGGGAAAGCGCGTTCATGCCTATACCTCGCCGCATCTTGCCCGCTTTCACGAGCGCATACGCCTCGCTGGCAGGCTGATCGAAGAGGATGCCCTGATCGAAATTCTTGACGAATGCCTTGCCGCGAACGGCGAGGATCAGATCACCTATTTCGAGATCACCACCGTTGCCGCCCTTCTGGCCTTCTCGATCGTGCCGGCGGATTTCACCCTGCTGGAAGTGGGGCTTGGCGGGCGGTTCGATGCCACCAATGTGATCGAGAAGCCGGCGCTCACCATCATCACGCCGGTTTCGATCGATCACACGCAGTTCCTCGGCGAAACCCTTGCCGAGATTGCCGGCGAGAAGGCGGGGATCATGAAGCGCGGGGTGCCCTGTATCGTCGGCCCTCAGCCGGAGGAAGCGCTTGCCGTGATCGAGGCGCGGGCTGAAAGGCTTGGGGTGCCTGTCATCGCACATGGCCAGCACTGGCATGTCTGGGAAGAGCGCGGGCGGCTTGTGTTTCAGGATGAAACGGGGCTTCTCGATCTGCCGCCGCCCGTATTGCCGGGCGCGCATCAGATCCAGAACGCGGGGATCGCGCTTGCGGCCCTGCGCCATCTCGGATTTGGCGAGGCGGCGTGCGAGAGTGCGCTTGCCCGCGCCGAATGGCCAGCGCGCATGCAGCGCCTGCGAGAAGGCCCCCTGGCGCAGGCCGCCGGCAAGGCCGAGCTCTGGCTTGATGGCGGGCATAACCCCGCCGCCGGCGAAGCAATCGCCGCCCACCTGGCCACCCTTCCCACACGCCCCACGCATCTGATCTGCGGTATGCTTGCCACCAAGGATGTGGCAGGATATATGCGCCCCCTTGCGGGCGTGGCCGAAAGCCTCACGGCGGTTTCGATACCCGGGGAGCCCTCTACCCTTCCCGCCTCCGAAACGGCAGCGATCGCCCGGCGGGTCGGGCTGGATGCCCGCGAGGCCGCGGATGTCGAGGATGCGATCCGGGCCATCACGGCGGCGCAGCCCGGCGCGCGCATCCTGATATGCGGATCACTCTATCTCGCCGGGGCGGTGCTTCGCGAAAACGGCTGATCACACCTGCCGGCCGCCGGAAGCATAGAGCGCCCAGCCTTTTCCCGTCATCTCACGCAGCCGGCTTGCCGTGCGATCGAATTCGAAGCTGCCCTCGCCTTCGACATAGAGCATTTCCGGCATCGCGGCCGCGCTGGCCACAAGCCCGGTGCGGGCTTCGTACAAGGCATCTATCAGGGTAACGAAACGCCGCGCCTCGTTATAGTTATCCCGCCCGAGCCGGGGAATGTGCTCGACAATCAGAACCTTCACGGCATCAGCAAGGGCCAGATAGTCCGCCGGCCCGAGAGGCGTGCCGCAAAGATCATGGAAGCGCGCCCGCGCCACGCCGTTGTGAAAGGCGGGCAGGGTGATCTCACGCCCCTTCACGCGCAGGGTGAGGGGGGCGGCATCGCCGCCGGTCAGATCCTTCCAGATCCGGTCGATTTCGCGCCGCGCGGTGGCATCATCGGGGCATAACCAGCCCCTGCTTCCCTCCAGCACGCCTTGCCGGTAATCCCGCGGGCTGGCCAGTTCGTGAACGATCATCTTCTTGCGCAGAAGGCTGATGAAGGGGAGAAACAGCTGGCGGTTGAGGCCGTTCTTGTAGAGATCCTCGGGCGGGCGGTTCGATGTCGTCACCACCACGACGCCGAGATCGAAAAGCTTTTCGAACAATCGCCCCACGATCATCGCATCCGCGATATCGGTGATCTGCATCTCGTCAAGCGCCAGCAGGCGCAGCCCCTTGCCGATGCCCTCGGCCACCGGGGCGATGGCATCCGCCGCCTCGCCCGCGCGCGCCTTTTCCAGCTCCTCGTGCATCTCCTGCATGAACGCATGAAAATGGACCCGCCGCTTGCCCGTGATGGAGAGGGCCTCCACGAACATGTCCATCAGCATGGACTTCCCCCGCCCGACGCCGCCCCAGAGATAAAGCCCCTGCGGCACATCCTCGGGCTTGTGAAACAGCCCCCCCAGAAGCCCGCGTTTTCGCGAGGGTGTATGCTCGAGATGGGATCGGATATCTGCCAGCACGGGCAGGACTGCCCTCTGCGCGGGATCATCCTGCAATTCACCCGCTGCCACACGGCGCTGGTAGATTTCGGTCAGCCTTCCCGCAGCCTTCACGCCATTCCCCTTCAGACGACTTCGCGCAGGAATTCCTGCATCGCGCGGATCACATCATCCGGGCAGGTGTAGGTCATGGAATGGGTGGCGCCCGGCACTTCCGCCTGCCGTGCGCGGCGATTGAGCTCTGCCATGCGGGCCAGCCCTTCAGGCCCGATCACCGCATCGCGCTCCCCCCAGACGGCAAGCACGGGAATATCCGCTTTCGCAATCATGCGATGCGCTTCGGCCATATCCTTTGAAAGGAGGTGGCGCATGCTCGAAAGCACGGCGGGCAGGAAACCCCGGCTGCGTGTTTCCCTGGCTTGTTTTTCATAAATGCCGGGCACTTCGGAGGGTGTCCCGGCTTCCGAAAGGATGCCGCGGCGGATCACGAAGCCGCCAAACACGCGCATCAGCCAATCGCCGATGAGGGGTGTTCGCGCAACGAAGCGGGCGAAACGGCTGGGGCGATAGGAAAGGCCCGTGGGCGCGAGGAGGATGAGGCGATCGATGCTTTCGGGGTGGCGCGCGGCAAAGCAGGCAGCTATGGCGCCGCCCATGGAATAGCCGAGCAGGGAGAAATCCTCGCCGATGCCCTGATCGATCAGCAGATCCTCGAGCTGCATCAGGAAGAAATCGCAATCCTGACGCCCCCCGGCGCGATCGGAATAGCCGCGGCCGTAGAGATCATAGGTGAGGATGCGAAAGCCCATCATGGAGAGGCGGGGGATGAGGGCATCCCACACATAGCTCGGGGTCGTAAGCCCATGCACGAGCACGAGCACCGGGCCATCGACATGACCATGCCATCGGTAATGGGTCTTGCCCTGCGTGAGATCGGCGAAACGGCCGGGGGCATTGCGCCTTGCCGTTTCGTCTATCGGGCGGCGAAGGCGCTCGAGGATGAAAGGCAGCGCGATCAGAAATGCCGCCAGCAGGAGACCGACCCAGATCCACATTTCAGGATCCTTCAGGCGCATGGGGCGCATCCGTGCCCTGCGCCTGCTTCCAGGTTTCAAGGATATGGCGGGCCACCATCAGATCGAGATGTGCGCCGCCGCCGTTCTTGAAAAGAGTGATTTCCTCCGGCGTCCGGCGTGCGAAACGCCCGGACGGGAGATCGTAATAATCCGCGATCACGGCATCTCTCGGGATGACGCCGGCCTTTATCGGAATGTGCAGCTCACCGATATGATCGAGCACCGTTTCGCGGCTGTCCACGAAAATGCGCGCGTGCAGGAGGGCTTCGTCGTCCGCCTCGCGCATGTCGGGGCGGAAGGCGCCGATGAGATCGAGATGCTGCCCCGGGTGCAGCCAGGCGCCGCGGATCAGGGGCTCGCGCGCCATGGTGGCGGCGCTCACGATATCGGCTCCGCGCACGGCCCATTCGAGATCATGCATCACCTGCACGCCGGGATATTCGCCCGCTAGCGCCTCGGCGCGCCCGGGTGTGCGGTTCCAGAGGGTGATCGCGGCTTCCGGGAAGCCGGTCCTGTATGCCTCGATGAGGGCCCGCGCCACGCTTCCGGCGCCGAGAATGGTGATGCTCCGGCTTTCGGGGCGGGCGAGCTTCAGGGCGGCAAGCAGGCTGTCGGCCGCCGTTTTCCAGCGCGTAAGAAGGTGGAAATCGATCAGGGCTTCGAGCCGGCCATCCGCATCGGAGAAGAGATTGACGGCGCCATTGACGGAAGGAATCTCCTTTTCGCAGTTTCCGGGGAATACGGTTGCCGCCTTCACCAGCAGCCCGAGGCCGTCGATCAGCGCCGAGCGGGTGAGCAGGCTGTCGCATCCGTGCCCGAGGAGGGTATCGGCGAGCCTTGCCTGGGGGCGGGAATGGCCTTCCTCGATGGCGCGCGCAACCGTGCGCCAATCGAGAAGCGGCTCGGCCGCCTTGCGCGAAATGATCGCGAAATCCGGGCTGTTGGCATTATCTGACATATCCGCCTTTCAATCCCTCATGGCTGCTCGGATCGTGTTTTCCAGCGCGGAGAGGAAACGCGAGCGATCGGCCTTTGTAAAGGGTTTGCCGCCCCCCTTGCGAAAAGGATCGGCGGCGCGCAGATCGGCGGCAAGATCGCGCATGGCGAGCTGCTGGCCGATGTTGGCGGGCGTGAAGGCCGTGCCATCGGGCCTCAGCACCCGCGCTCCCGCGGCGATGCATTTCGCTGCCAGGGGTATGTCGGACGTGATCACGATATCGCCCGCACCGGCGTGATCGGCGATCCATTTGTCAGCCGCATCCGCCCCCTCGGGCACATAGACCATTTCCACCAGCGGATTGCGCGAGGGCCGCAGCCCCCCGTTGGCGACGATCTTCACCGGCATCCGGTGGCGCGTGGCGACCTGCTCGATCTCGCCCTTCACGGGGCAGGCATCGCCATCCACGTAGATCATGATCCCGCCACCATGGCGATGACGAAGGGGATCGTCAGGATGCTGCAGATCGTGGAAATCAGGATTGCCGCCGAAATGCGCTGAGGGGCGATGCCGTAATGCTGTGCAAGGATGAAGACATTACCGGCAACAGGCAGCGCGGCGGCCGAAATCATGACGCTCGCGGCAAAGCGCTCCACATGGAATATCCACAGCGCCGCGATGGCCACGCCAAGCGGATGCAGCACCAGCTTCACGAAGGATATCCACCCCGCCACGGCGAGCCGCTCGGCCGATTTCGTGGCCAGCGATGCGCCGATCACGAACAGCGCGCAGGGCGTTGCCGCGCCGCTCAGCAGGCGCAGAAATTCATCCGCCGGCTGCGGGATCGTGAGGCCGGAGGAGGCCCATGCCAGCCCGAGCACGATCGAGACGATCATCGGATTGCGCAGGAGCCCGAGCAGGATCGATTTCAGCACCGCCGGCGATACGCGCCCGTCCCGGCTGGCGCTCACGATGACCACGATCAGGCTGCCGAAAACGACCAGATCCGCCGAGAGCACGAGCATGTTGGGGCCGATCGCTTCGGGGCCGAGCAGAAGCGCGAGCATGGGCAGGCCCAGAAAGCCCACATTCGCCGTGATCCCGGCATGAGCTTCCATGGCCGCCATTTCCAGCCGCTGGCCACGCGCAAGGGCTATGGTGAGAGCGATGAGGTAGATCGCGAATGTGCCCCCGACATAGGCGCCGAGGAAGCGGGCATCGAGCACCTCTTCGAGTGTAAGATTCGCCGCGAAGCGAAACAGCATGGCCGACAAGGCGAAATAGAAGACGAAGCGCGTGAGCCAGGCCACCGCCTCGGGGGGGAAGAAGCGCGTGCGCGCGGCGCCGTAGCCAAGCCCGATCAGCGCGAAGAAGGGAAGCGTTTTCAGGAAAATCGCCAGCATGGGAAGGGCTTAGCACGTGGCTGGCGCATATGCCAGCCGACGCAGCCACAGGCTGGCAGCCTATCCGGCGCCGATCAGCGCCCCGGCCGCGAAGACCAGCGCCCCCCCGAGCACCACCTGAAACGCCGCCCTGTGGAAGGGCGTTTCCATGAATTTGTTCTGGATCCAGGCGATTGCCCAGAGCTCGATGAACACGATGATGATGGCGATCGTGGTGGCTGTCCAGAAATCGGGGATCAGATAGGGCAGCGCGTGACCAAGGCCGCCGATCGTCGTCATCACGCCCGAGGCGATACCGCGTTTCAGAGGCGAGCCACGGCCGGAAAGCTCGCCGTCATCGGAGGCGGCTTCGGTGAATCCCATGGAAATGCCGGCACCGATGGAGGCTGCAAGGCCGACCTGGAAGGTCGTCCAGGTGTCCTGCGTGGCGAAAGCCGTGGCGAAGATCGGCGCCAGGGTAGAAACAGAACCATCCATCAGCCCCGCAAGGCCTGGCTGCACCCATGTGAGCACGAACTGGCGATGCGCGATTCGATCTTCCGTTTCCTTTATATCCTCGGGCAGGTGCTTCTGCTCAAGCTCTTCGGCGGCCCTGATGTGATCTGCCTCGGCCGCCGCAAGATCGCCCAGGAGCTTGCGGGTGGCGGCATCCTGCGTGCGCTGGGCGGCCTTCAGATAGAACTGCTGCGCATCGCGCTCCATCAGCGCCGCTTCCTCGCGGATACGTTCGAGCGGCAGGTTTTCCATCAGCCAGACGGGCCGCCGGGCGTAGAACCCGGCAACATGCTCGCGCCGGATCAGGGGAATGGTATCGCCGAAGCGGGATTTGAAGAGTTCGATCAGCTGGCGGCGGTGCCCGTCTTCCTCACAGGCCATTTCCTCGAAAACGGCCGCCGAAGCCGGATATTTCTCGCGCAGTTTCTCGGCATAGGTGCGATAGATCTGAGCGTCATCTTCTTCGGAGGAGATGGCGAGGGCGAGGATCTCCTTTTCGCTCAGATCTGAGAAACGGCGCCGCGATGCAATTCCAGGTATCATACTGCCCCTCATTTTCGAACTTTTAGAATGATTCAAAATATATTTGCCCGGCGTTGCCAGTGCAATGTGAAAAAATGAACTATACGGTTTATTTTTGCCTTGAAGAGTGAACCATACTGTTTAGTATAGTTTTTCGAACGGTTCAGAAATATGGAGGCCAGAATGATCAGATTGCGTAACTTCGCCCTTGCCGGATTGATTGCCCTCACATCCTTTCCGGCTCATGCCGAAAACTGGGGGGTTGAATTCCCCCATCTCACCTTCCCGAAACCCTCCGCGCCGGAGGCGGACAGAAAATGCACGGATATCGGGGCTACCTCCGATTGCAGGGTGGCGCAGCCGCATGATTGAAGAACCCCCGGCACCGGGGGCGTGATCCCGGTGCGGGCGCTCCCATTCACTTGCTTCGCCTGAACCGATCGGTCTATGCTTCCGGCAAGGGGGATGCCGATGCCGGAAAGCTGTTGCAGGATACGGAAAGGGCGCAAGTTCGAACAGGTTCTGGAAGGAGCCCGGAAGATCTTCATGCGCGATGGCTATGAGGGCGCGAGCGTGGATGAAATCGCCCGTGAGGCCGGGGTTTCGAAGGCCACGCTCTACAGCTACTTCCCCGACAAACGGCTTCTGTTTGCCGAAGTCGCCAAGAGCGAATGCACCCGGCAGGCCGATAACGCATTGGAATTGCTGACATCGGATGACGATCCGGCGGATGTTCTTCGAGAGGCCGGAGAGCGTATCATTGCCTTCTTCTCCTCCGATTTCGGCCTCAGCATGTATCGCATCTGTGTTGCCGAATCCTGCCGGTTTCCCGAGTTGGGGCAAAGATTCTATGAATCCGGGCCCAAGCTTTTGCGCGACAGGATTGTGGAATATCTCCGCCATGCCGCCGCGCTTGGAAAGCTCCAGATAGAGGATTTCGAGCTGGCGGCCGATCAGTTTGCGGAGCTTTGCCGGGCATCCTATTTCCCGAAGCTCCTGTGCGGAGTGGGGGAGAAGATCGGCCCTGATGAAAGGGAAAGGGTGCTTGAGGGTGCGATCGAAATGTTCATGGCGAGGTATGGCACATGAGACATGCTGCTTGCGCAATTTGCTCCCTCGTGCTCGCGGCCTGTGTGGATGCCGGGCCGCCTCCCGCGCAAACGCCCACGTGCAGCGCGCAGGGCGGATATGAAAGCCTCGTGGGTAAATCTGCGGATATCCTGGCTTCCATGACCTTTCCCTCACCCGTGCGTGTCATAAGGCAGGGGATGCCCGTGACGACGGATTTCCATCCCGAGCGCCTCAACATCGAGATTGACGACAAGAACCGCATCAGCCGGGTGTGGTGCAGCTAGCCGGAGATCGCCGGCAGGCCACCGATTGCCATGTCGGCCACCAGATCTCCGTATTCCTCCCGGCTCACGCCCCTGCCGGGGCGGTGCCACATGTAGAACCAGTTGAGCATCCCGAAAACGGCCATGGCCGCGGCGCGGGCGTGATCAGGATCGGACAGGTTCTCCGGCGCGATCTGCCGGACGGCACACTCCATCACCTGCACCATCTTGCGCTGGTGTGCGAGCAGGGGTTGGCGCAGTTCGGGCGGCAGCTTGTGGAGCGCATCGGCCTGCAGTTTGTGTTCGGCATCGGCGTTGCGGTAGGCGGTCAGGATCGCATGGATCAGGCGGCGCAGGTAATCCGGGCCTTCAGGCACGGATTCCATGATATGCAGGAGATTGGAGAGGTGGGTGTCGAGGATATCGAAGAGAAGGGCGTCCTTGCTTTCGTAATAGTGGTAGAGCAGAGCCTTTGATACGCCGCAATGGCTGGCGGCACCGGCCATGGAAGCACGATCGAAGCCATGCGTGGCAAAATATTCTGCCGCCCCCTTGCGGATGGCGGCGCGTTTTTCGTCGTAATCCCGGGCAATGCCGCGCGCCATCGGCCTAACCTTTCGGCCGGTTGTCGATCACGCGCACGGCCTTGCCCTGGCTGCGGGCCACGCCGCCCGCCTCGGCCAGCTGCACGCGGGTCGAAACGCCCACGTTGCGCTTGATCTTCTTCTGAAGTTCGGCGCAGGCTGCTTCGCCATCGCAGCCGCCCCCGGCAAGCTCCACATGCACGATCATCTGATCCATCCGCCCCTCGCGCACCAGTTCGATCTGGAAATGCGGGGCGAGGGCGGAAACGGTCATCAGCTGCTCTTCGATCTGGGTCGGGAAGATGTTGACCCCGCGCAGGATGATCATGTCGTCCGAACGGCCGGTGATCTTTTCCATCCGCCGCATGGAGCGCGCGGTGCCGGGCAGGAGGCGCGTCAGATCGCGGGTGCGGTAGCGGATGATCGGGAAGGCCTCCTTGGTGAGCGAGGTGAATACAAGCTCGCCGAATTCGCCATCGGGCAGCACCTCGCCGGTGGCGGGATCGATGATCTCGGGATAGAAATGGTCTTCCCAGATATGCAGGCCATCCTTGGTTTCGACGCATTCATTGGCGACCCCGGGCCCGATCACCTCGGAAAGCCCGTAGATATCGACGGCGTGCATGTCAAACGCCTGCTCGATCTCCTCGCGCATGGAATTCGTCCAGGGTTCGGCACCGAAGATGCCCACCTTGAGCGGGCTCTTTCGCGGATCGAGCCCCTGGGCGCGGTATTCATCGAGGATCGAGAGCATGTAGCTCGGGGTGACCATGATCGTGGAGGCGCCGAAATCCTCGATGAGTTTCACCTGCCGGGTTGTCATCCCGCCGGAAACCGGCACCACCGCGCAGCCCAGCGCTTCGGCCCCGTAATGGGCGCCGAGCCCGCCGGTAAAGAGGCCGTAGCCATAGGCGATGTGCACCACGTCTCCGGGCCGGGTGCCCGAAGCGCGCATGGAGCGCGCCACGACGGAGGCCCATGTGCGGATGTCGCGCTCGGTATAGCCCACCACTGTGGGCTGGCCGGTGGTGCCGGAGGAGGCATGCAGGCGGCGCACCTGTTCGCGCGGCACGGCAAACATGCCGAAGGGGTAGTTGTCGCGCAGATCCTGCTTCAGGGTGAAGGGGAAGCGGGCAAGATCGGAAAGCGATTGCAGATCATCGGGATGCACGCCGGCGGCATCGAAACTTGCCTTGTAGAACGGCACGTTTTCATAAGCATGGCGGAGCGACCATTTCATGCGCTCGAGCTGAAGCGCCTCGATTTCATCACGCGAGGCGATTTCTATGGGCTCGAGATCCTCGCGCCTTGGTGTGAGATCTTCCATCTCTCTTTTCCTCCCTGTTTTCTCTTCCGCTCAGACCCGTTCGATCGCCATGGCAATCCCCTGGCCCACACCGATGCACATGGTGCACAGGGCGCGCCGGGCCTTGCGCTTCTGAAGCTCGATGGCCGCCGTCAGCACCAGCCGCGCGCCTGACATCCCCAGGGGGTGGCCGAGCGCGATGGCGCCGCCGTTCGGGTTCACGTGCTCGGCATCGTCAGGCAGCCCGAGGCGGCGCAGCACCGCAAGCGCCTGGGCGGCGAAGGCTTCGTTCAGTTCGATCACGTCCATGTCGGTGATCCCGAGGCCGAGGCGGGCAAGCAGCTTCTCGCTTGCCGGCGCGGGGCCGATGCCCATGATGCGCGGGGGCACTCCGGCCGTCTGCATTCCGAGGATGCGGGCCTTTGGGGTGAGGCCATATCGCTTCACCGCCGCTTCGCTGGCCACGATCACCGCCGCGGCGCCATCGTTCACCCCCGAGGCATTGCCTGCCGTCACGCTGCCGCCTTCGCGAAACGGCGTGCGCAGGGCGGCGAGCTTTTCGAGGCTGGTTTCGCGCGGGTGTTCATCCTCTGCCACGATCACCGGCTCGCCTGCCACGATCACCGGCTCGCCCTTGCGCATGGGGATGGAAACCGGCGCGATTTCCTCCGCCAGACGCCCCGAGGCAATGGCCCTTGCCGCGCGCTGCTGCGAGCGTAGGGCGAAGGCATCCTGATCCGCGCGCGCGATCGAAAATTCCTCGGCCACGTTTTCGGCGGTTTCGGGCATCGAATCGATCCCGTATTGCCGTTCCATCAAGGGATTGACGAAGCGCCAGCCGATGGTCGTATCGAATATTTCGGCGCGGCGGGAAAAGGCCGCCTCCGCCTTCGGCTGCACGAAGGGCGCGCGGCTCATGCTTTCCACGCCGCCCGCGAGCGCCACATCCATCTCGCCTGCCATGATCGCGCGCGCCGCCGTGCCGATGGCATCCATGCCCGAGCCGCAGAGGCGGTTGATCGTGGTGCCGGGCACGGTTTCGGGCAGGCCGGCCAGGAGCGCCGACATCCGCGCGACGTTGCGGTTGTCCTCCCCGGCCTGGTTGGCGCAGCCGGCGAAAACATCCTCCACCGCTTCGCCCGGCAGGCCCGGCGCACGCGCCATCACTTCGCGTAGCACATGGGCGAGCATGTCATCGGGGCGCACGGGCGCCAGTGCGCCGCCATAGCGGCCGATCGGGGTGCGCAGGCCCTCGCAGACATAGGCGTGATTCATTCTTCTTCCTCTTCGAAATGGGTGCCGGAGATCTGCCGCGAAAGGCCGCGAAACAGGGCGATCTTGCGCCCGTCCGGGCCAAGGACGGTCACATCGTAAATGCCGGAGCGGCCGGAAAGGGCGGCCTCGCTGGCAAGGGCTTCGAGCCGCTCGCCCTCGCGCGCGGGGCTCAGATAGGTGATCTGGTTCTGCTGCGCCACCACCACGCGATTGTAGCTGTTGCAGGCGAAGGCGAAGGCGCTGTCGGCCAGCGCGTAGATGAAGCCGCCGTGGCAGATGCCATGGCCGTTCAGGTGCTCCGGGGCAACTGTAAAGGAAAGAACCGCCTCGCCCGGGGCGATATGTTCGATCTTCATACCAAGGGCCTGTGAGGCATTATCCCTTTCCCACATGGCGTGGGCGCTTTTTCGGGCGCGTTCCTCGGGGGTCATCTGCTTTCCTCCTGCCAGATGGAGCTTGCACAAAGCCGACCGGGTGGTCAATAGTAATGCCGGGCCGATACGGGAGGATGCGCAGATGCTGGAGCCACACAGTTATGCTTGCGGGACGTGGATCGCGCCGGGCGCGGATGCGCAGGTGCTGAAAAGCCCGGTGACGGGCGAAGCCATTGCGCGGGCGGGCGGCGCGGCGCTCGATTTCGGGGCGATGATCGATTGGGCGAAAGCCCGGGGCGGAAGCGCCTTGCGCGAGATGGGCTTTCATGAGCGCGCGAAGATGCTGAAGGCGCTGGCGGCTTATCTCGATGGCCGCAAGGAGGAGCTTTATGCCCTGAACCCCCTGACGGGCGCCACCCGCAAGGATGGCTGGATCGATATCGATGGCGGCATTGGCACGATGTTCGTCTTTGCCTCGAAGGGCCGGCGCGAGATGCCCGATGGCAAGGTGTATGTCGATGGCGGGGTGGAACAGCTATCGCGCAAGGGCACGTTTCTGGGCCAGCATGTCGCGGTGCCGCTGCGGGGCGTGGCGGTGCATATCAATGCCTTCAATTTTCCCGTCTGGGGGATGCTGGAAAAGCTCGCACCCACGCTTCTGGCCGGTGTGCCGGCAATCGTGAAGCCGGCCACGCAGACAAGCTTTCTCACCGAAGCCGCCGTGCGCATCATGCTTGAAAGCGGGCTCCTGCCCGAGGGCGCGCTGCAGCTCATCGTGGGGCGCACGGGCGATCTTCTGGAGCGCCTCGGCGCGCAGGATGTGGTGAGCTTCACCGGCTCGGCGCGCACCGCCCTTGCCCTGCGCTCGATGCCCAACATCATCGAAAACGGCACTCGCTTCATCGCCGAGCAGGACAGCCTCAATGCCTCGATCCTCGGCCCCGATGCCGCGCCGGGCACGCCGGAGTTCGATCTTTTCGTCAGCGAGGCTGCGCGCGAGATCACCACCAAGGCCGGGCAGAAATGCACCGCCATCCGGCGCATGATCGTGCCCGAGGCGCTCATCGATCCGGTGATCGAAGCGCTCACGGCGCGGCTGGAGCAGGTGGTGATCGGCGATCCGGGGGAAGAGGGCGTAAAGATGGGCGCGCTTGTTTCCGAAGGGCAGCGCGCCGATGTGCTGGCGCAGGCGGAAAGGATCGGCACCGAGGCGAGGCGCGTGTTCGGCGATCCCGCGCGCGCGCCGGATTGCGCCGGCGCCGGGCATGGCTTCATGGAGCCGCTCCTTTATTGCTGCGATGATCCCGATGCGGCCAGCATCGTGCATGAAACCGAGGCCTTCGGCCCGGTTTCCACCATCATGCCCTATCGCGATCTCGCCCATGCCGCCGCCATCGCCAATCGCGGGCAGGGCAGCCTTGTGGCTTCCGTGATCACCAGTGATCCCGCCGTGGCGCGCGATCTCACCCTTGAAATGGCCCATTGGCACGGGCGCCTCTATTTCAACAACCGCGAGAGCGCCCAGGAAGCCACGGGCCACGGCTCACCCCTTCCGCACATGACCCACGGCGGCCCCGGGCGCGCCGGGGGCGGTGAGGAAATGGGCGGCGTGCGCGGCGTGCTCCATTACATGCAGCGCACGGCGGTGCAGGGCAGCCCCGATATCCTCACCGCCATCACCGGCCAGTGGGTGAAGGGGGCGGAGGAAAGGAAGGGCCCGGAGCATCCCTTCCGCCGCACCTTCTCCGAGATCGAGATCGGCGAGACGCTGCACACGAAAAGCCGCACCGTCACGCTGGAGGATATCGAGCATTTCGCCCGTTTCACCGGCGATACCTTCTATGCTCACATGGATGAGGAAGCCGCCGCCGCCAATCCCTTCTTTCCCGGACGGGTGGCGCATGGCTATCTGCTGCTTTCCTTCGCCGCCGGCCTCTTCGTGCAGCCCGATCCGGGGCCGGTGCTCGCCAACACGGGGCTGAATGCGCTGAGCTTCCAGAAGCCCGTCAGCCCAGGCGACAGCCTGCGCGTGCGCCTCACCTGCAAGCGCAAGACCCGGCGCACGGATGAATACGGCGAAGTGGCCTGGGATGTGACCCTCTATAACCAGAACGATGAGCAGGTGGCCGGGTATGAGCTTTTGACGATGGTATCATATTCCCGCTAAAGGGGGTGAATGGATGATCCGCTCGCACCACTGATCCGCTCCCTTCATGGCGAAGGCCGCGTGCGGGTGTGGTCTGTCGTGATAACGATATTCGGTGATGTGGTGCACCATCGGGGCGGCAGCATCACCATGGGCCGCCTTCAATCCCTGATCGAAAGGCTTGGCATAGAGCCCGGCGCATTGCGGACAGCGCTTTCGCGGCTTGCCCGCGATGGCTGGGTTGTGAGGAGCCGCAATGGCCGAAACAGCACCTATCGCCTGAGCCCGATGGGCCTGCAGGAGTTCGGCCCGGCCATGGCGCGGGTCTATACCCCGCCGTCGGAGGCGCCGGTGGAGCATTGGATACTGGCATGTGGCAGGAAGCATCCTTCAGCGGAAGCATTGCAGGTGGGAGAAGGGGTATGGCTGTTGCCCTGCACAGGAGGCGCAGGCGAGGCCCCGGACGTTTCCGGCCTCCTCGCCGTATCCGGCGCCCTCAAGAGCCTGCCCGAGGATTTCCGCGAGAGAATGGTTTTGCCGGCCCATCGCAGCGCCATCGAGGCGCTGGCCTCGGATGTGGCCTGTGCCCTTGCCATGGCGCGTGACAATCCGGCCCCGCTGGATGCCCTGGCGGCGCGGGTGATGATCATTCACAGATGGCGCCGCATTGTTCTGAAATATCCGGACATCCCCGTGGAGATACTCCCCCCGGGGGTACCGGATGCGCGCCGCCTTGTGGCGGATGCCTATCATGCACTCCTGCCGGTTTCGGAAAAATGGCTTGATGGGCCACAATGCGATCATGCCCCATTGCTGGAAGCCGATAAGGATCTGTTCCGCCGCTTCAGGAAGGGATACATGGCGCCGGACGTCCGCCGGTGAGGGCCGCCGTCATGTAAATGGTGCTGGCATATGGCGCTGGCATTCACGAAAACCCCCGGCGCGGCGGCATTGGGTGGGGGCTGTTTAACCGCCGAGCCGGGGTGAGCTTTTCGCTACAATTGCCTTTCTGCCATCGAAACCGGACATCGCAGGGGCGGCACGCTGAAAAACAGGGGGCCATTTCAAGGCATTTTCTTGTTGCTACGCATGGTCCGGGGTATCGCGCGCTGCGGATCTTGATTCTTGCTCCGCCTCATTGCAGGCTGGTTTCATGATGACACCACCTCCTCATGGATCTGCTTCCCCCAATCATTTCCCCGTTGCCTTCGATCGCAAGGAACTGAACACCATACTCAGCCTCTACGGGCGGATGGTGGCGGCCGGGGAATGGCGGGATTACGGGATGTCCTTCCTGAAGGACATGGCTGTTTTTTCCGTTTTCCGCCGCACGGCGGATCACCCCATCTACCGGATCGAGAAACGTCCGAAACTGCGCCTGAAGCAGGGGCAATACAGCGTGGTGGCGATGGATGGCCACATCCTGCGGCGCGGCCATGATCTGCAGAAGGTCCTGCAGGTGCTGGAGAGGAAACTGATCCGCGCGGTTGGCTGAAGCCCGCCTGCCACGCCCTATTCCGCCTTTGGGAGCATCTCCGGCTGCATCTTTTTGATGAAATCGAGTGGATTGAAACGAACGCCGCAAATCGATTGCAGATCTGCCCATTGATCCTGATCGAGCAGGGGCTCTGTTTGGCCATCCAGGCCCCGGGCTGCCGCCTTCGCACGTTCGATGCGCTCCACCATGGCCGGATGGGTCGCGAAATGCGCGACGATCCCCTCGGAATCCCCATATCGCCTGCGCAGCCTCTCGAACATGCTTGCCAGAGCGGCGGGCGATATACCGGCCCGGCTCAGGGCTTCGTGTGCAAAGGCATCGGCGAGTGCTTCCGCTTCGCGCGTATAGCTCGCCTGCACGAGGCGCTCGGTAAGGAAAAGCACCACCGTGCCCCCCGCGAAATCGCCGAACAGCAGCCCGAGCACCCCGACGGAACCGGCCGTGCGCAGGGCGATCCGGGCCGGATCCCTGTGCGCCACATGACCAAGCTCATGGGCGAAAACGGCGGCCACCTCCTCAGGCGTTTCGGCCTCGTCGATCAGGCCCCGAAAGAAAACGACATGCCCGCCCGGAAGCGCGAAGGCATTGACCATCGGGTGATCGAGCACATGGACGTTCACCGGATAGGGCAGATCCATTCCTTCCGTCAGCCGCGCCTGCATGGCCTGCAAGGCCGCAAGTCCCTTTTCGCGCTCGCATAGGCGGATCGGATTGGCGCCGGTGCGATCGAGCCCTTCGCGGATCTGTTCGAGCGTGGCGTCGCCAAGCGCCTTTTCCGCGGCCGGCGGCAGCATGGCGGCAAGCTGATTGGCGAGGAGCGGGATCAGCACCATCACGATGAGAAAGACGGATCCGATAGCGCCGAGCCCCCAGCCAAGCAGCTGCCGCCTGGCAGTGATCGGGGGGCGCTTGTGAAGATAGGGGCAGTTGGCGCGCAGATATGCAGCGGCTGATTGATCGGAGATGATCAGCCGTTCTTCGGACGGGCCGGCCTGGCGCAGGACAAGTCCGGCGTTTCCCGCCTGGTCGGGCAGGGCCCGCAGGCTGTGGAACGGCCAGATGCGGCGATTTCCTTCCGCATCCGTGATGACGAGCGCCGCCCGGGAAATCCCGTCTTCCTGCAAGGTCAGGAATACCCGCCTCACAAGTGCATTCCGGCCATCAAGAAAATCGGCAAACACCTCGAACTTGCGCCGGGCCTCATGTGCCTGGCCGCCTTTCTGATCTTCCCGCTTCATATCGCCGCTCCGAGATCAAGCGCTTCGGCAAAGCCGCCTGCTTCCCTGGCATGATCGCGATCGCGCTGGCGAATGCGCGAGAGCGCCACGGGATTGGTGATGGTGAGCGTCTGGGCGTAATGGCGCTGCAGCGGCAGGGCGACGAAAACCTGATGCAGCACGCTCCAGAGAATGAATATGCTGAAATAGAGAAAGATATAGGCGCTCATCTGCACCCAGGTGGGCACCTTCTGCTGCCATGTCACAATAACGAGCGGATCGACATCAAACAGCCATTGCGCCCCGAACAGGATTGCAAAGACGCACAAGCCGATGAAAAGAACGAGAATCAGATAGGCGAGCGTGTAGCCGAGCAGATAAATGCCCAGCACACGGGGAAGGCGGGGCTCTGCGATGAGCCCGATGCCATCGGCGCTCTTGTGATTGGCCATGGTGCGGAAGGCATGAACCCTGAACCACAAAAGCCCGATGAGGAACCAGGCGCCGGTGATGAAAAGCCACAAAAGCCGTTTTTCGGCAATGATATCGAATTGGACAAGCGCCACGATTGCGATGCTGAGCGTGGCCGCGGCATACATGTTGTAGAAGGCCGCGCCGCGCAACAGCTTCCAATCGCCGCCCTGATGCAGGCGGGCTGAACCGTAGAAAGTCCGGTCCGTGCGGAATTTTTCCAGATTGAACACCTGACGGGGGTAGAGGAAACCGAGGGTGAGGATCGTCAGCAGCCACTGGCCCATGGCGCGCAGGCTGTAGGCCCAGGCCGCGGGCTCCATGCCAAAGCGGATGCCGCGCCAGCGTGTGCGGGCGAGGATGTAGCGCCGCGCCCGGTAGCGGGCGAAGAAGACGAGCGGAATGACGCCAATGAAGGAGGCGGCATAGGCCGCCGTGTTGTCATTGAGGAGGGAGAAGCTCAGGAATACCAGCACGAGATTGACGATGCCGATATAGAAGGCCAGCACCACCACCGCCATCAGGAAGCCGAGCAGCTTCTCGATCGGATCGCCGGTATATTCCAGCGGCTGGCCGCCCGGCCGGATCGCCGACCAGAACCACCGCCTCAGCCTCGTCTTCATCCAGAAGCGGTAGAAGCCGAGGGTGAGCAGCGTCAGCAGGCTTGTTTTCAGCGTGAGCAGGAACAGCCGCCATTTGCGCCCGGTGTATTCGGTCCTGATCCGGCTGGCGGACATGGCTCAGGTGAATCTGTTGTCACGCGGGAAACCGCGCGGCGCCATACGGCCTGCCTGGGCGCGCTTGCCGAGCCACTCGGCGAGATCGGTTTCGGTGCGGGTGCGCCCGGCGGGATCCTTCCAGCTGAGCCCTTCGGCCAGCGTGAAGGTGCGGGCATCGGAAAGCCCGCCATCCTTGTATTTCTGAAGCCGCACCCCCTTGCCGCGCGCCATTTCGGGAAGCTCGGAAACCGGGAAGATCAGCACCTTGCGGTTTTCGCCCACGCAGGCCACGTGATCCCCTTCGACCGGGCGGCAAACAAGCGCCTTCGCATCGCCCTTCACGTTCAGCACCTGCTTGCCGCTGCGCGTCTGGGCCACCACGTCATCTTCATTGACGATGAAGCCATCTCCCTTCGAGGAAGCCAGCAGCAGCTTGCGCCCCGGCCTGTGGATGAAGAGAGCCACGATCTCGGCATCATTGGGG
Source organism: Albidovulum sp. (assembly GCA_015491895.1). Classification (GTDB taxonomy): domain Bacteria; phylum Pseudomonadota; class Alphaproteobacteria; order Rhodobacterales; family Rhodobacteraceae; genus WFVA01. The sequence continues at coordinate 44,945 of WFVA01000097.1, forward strand.
AGATCCACCATCAGACGCACCGGCTCGCCCATGCCCCGCCCGCCGGGAAGATTGGCGGCCGAAAGCGTGTAGAAGCGGCCGTTGGAGCCGAGCAGCAGCAGGCGATCGGTGGTTTCGGCATGGAAGATGAAGCGCGGGCCATCGCCATCCTTGAACTTGAGTTCGCGCTCCAGATCGATATGGCCCGACATCGCCCGGATCCAGCCCATCTTGGAGCAGACGACCGTGACAGGCTCGCGCTCGATCATGGCTTCGAGCGGCACGTCCTCCACCTCGCCGGCCTCGGCAAATTGCGTGCGCCGGGCGCCGCCTTCGGATTTGTAGCCGAATTTCTTTCGCGTTTCGCGAAGCTGATCGGCGATCGCCTGCCATTGCTTCTCCTCGCTTTCGAGAAGATCGATCAGCCCCTCGCGCTCCAGAAGCAGCTTCTCGTGCTCGCGCTTGAGCTCCATCTCCTCGAGCTTGCGCAGGCTGCGCAGGCGCATGTTGAGGATCGCTTCGGCCTGCACGTCGGAAAGTTCGAACTCGGCCATCATGACGGGCTTTGGCTCATCTTCCGTGCGGATGATCTCGATCACCCGATCGAGATTGAGGAAGGCCACGATATAGCCCTCGAGCACCTCGAGCCTGTGATCGATCTTCTCCAGCCGGTGCTGGCTGCGCCTTTGCAGCACCTCGCGGCGGTGATCGAGGAAGGCGCGCAGCACCTCCTTCAGGCTGCAGACCTTCGGGGTGAGCCCGTCGATCAGCACGTTCATGTTGAGGCTGAAGCGGATCTCGAGATCGGATTGGCGAAACAGCATGCCCATCAGCACCTCCGCATCCACGTTCTTGCTGCGCGGCTCCAGAATGATGCGGATATCATCGGCGCTTTCGTCGCGCACATCGGCGAGGATCGGCAGCTTCTTCGTCTGGATCAGTTCGGCGAGCTTCTCGATCAGCTTCGATTTCTGCACCTGATAGGGGATCTCGGTAACGACGATCTGCCACTGCCCGCGCCCCAGTTCCTCGATTTCCCACTTGCTGCGCAGGCGGAAGGCGCCACGCCCGGTGCGATAGGCCTCGAGGATGTTCTCGCGCGGCTCGACGATGATCCCGCCGGTGGGGAAATCCGGGCCGGGGATGTATTCAAGCAGGGTTTCATCGCGCGCATTGGGCGCCTTGATCAGATGCAGGCAGGCATTGCAAAGCTCTTCGATATTGTGCGGCGGGATGTTGGTGGCCATGCCAACGGCGATGCCGGAAGCCCCGTTGGCCAGCAGATTGGGAAAAGAAGCCGGCAGCACCACGGGCTCGGTCAGCGTGCCATCGTAATTTTCGCGGAAATCGACGGCATTTTCATTGAGCCCTTCCAGCAGCGCCTCGGCAACTTCGGTGAGCCGGGCCTCGGTGTAGCGGCTGGCGGCGGGGTTGTCGCCGTCGATGTTGCCGAAATTGCCCTGACCGTCCACCAGCGGATAGCGCACGTTGAAATCCTGGGCGAGGCGGGCCATGGCATCGTAGATCGCGGCATCACCGTGAGGGTGGTAATTGCCCATCACATCGCCAGAGATCTTGGCCGATTTGCGAAAGCCCCCCGAGGAGGAAAGCCTGAGCTCGCGCATGGCGTAAAGGATGCGCCGGTGCACGGGCTTCAGCCCGTCGCGCGCATCCGGCAGGGCGCGGTTCATGATGGTGGAGAGCGCATAGGTGAGATAGCGCTCGCCAATGGCGCGGCGCAGGGGCTCGGCAAGCTCGTAACCCTTTTCGGGGGAGGTATCGGAAATGTCGTTCATGCTCCGGTGATACCCAAGCTGGCCCATATGAACAAGCTGACACGGGGGAAATGCCTCTCCGTTTCCCCCTGAAAACCGATTGATGACGGAATAAAACACGAAAGGCTGCCGGTTCCGGCGCCATGTTGTCGGTGCAGGTCTTTGAATGGTAGGCATGATACGTGGTTTGATCGGCAAGGTATTCGTGCTTGCACTCGGGATCGTTGCGGTGCTTTCCATGGCGCCTGAACCCGAACGCTCCAATGCGGGATCCAATGCAGATGATGCGCAACGCAAGGCGGCCCTGAGGCGCATGCTCACCGATCCCCGGGACGATGCGGGCACGGACAGCGCCCCCTCGGTGCATCAGCAGGCCGGGGGCGAGGCGATCCGGGGCGGGCGTTTGCTCCCGGCCGCGGAAAGGGTGACCTTGACCACACGGCAGCCGGAGGCCCCCGCATTGGGTGGGCGTGATGCGCCGCCCGAATATCTGGCCCGCCTTCGGGCTCAGCGGGCCGAGAGCGGTGAGGAGAGTGCAGGTGAGCAAACCGGGCTGGTTTTCACCGTGACGGCAAGCGCCGTCAATCTCAGGGCCGGCCCGACAACGCGGAGCCGGATTATCGGCCGCCTCACGCGCGGGCAGAATGCCGAACTGATCCGCGACACGGGCAATGGCTGGGCAGAGATCCGGGCTCTTGATACCGGGGAGCGCGGTTTCATGGCGCTTCGCTTCCTCGCGCCGGCGGGTGATTAGCAAAGCTTAATTTGTTCTCCGTTTCGTTATGCGCTAGACAGCCGCGAATGAAAGCAGGGGCGAGGCAGACATGGCGGAAAGATCGATCCTCATCACCGGGTGTTCATCGGGCATCGGATATGACGCAGCCCTGGGGCTGCGCGAACGCGGCTGGCGGGTGTTTGCCTCGTGCCGGAAGGAGGCGGATTGCGCGCGGTTGCGCGGCGAGGGCTTTGAAAGTCCGCGCCTCGATTACGCCGACGAGGAAAGCATCGAGGCGGCCCTCGGCGAGGTGCTGGAGGCCACGGGTGGAAAGCTCGATGCCCTGTTCAACAACGGCGCCTATGCCCTTCCCGGGGCGGTGGAGGATCTGCCGCGTGCGGCATTGCGCGAAATCTTCGAAACCAATCTCTTCGGCTATCATGATCTTGCCAGGCGGGTGATTCCGGCCATGCGCCGTCAGGGGCATGGCCGCATCCTGAATTGCTCTTCCGTGCTCGGCTTCGCGGCGCTGAAATGGCGTGGGGCCTACAATTCCACCAAATTCGCGCTCGAAGGGCTCACGGATACCCTGCGCCTTGAAATGCGCGATACGCCGATAAGGGTGATCCTGATCAATCCGGGGCCGATCACCACGAAGATCCGCGAAAATTCGATCCCCCATTTCGAGAAATGGATCGATTGGGAGCATTCCTCCCGCGCGGATGAATACCGTGGCGGGCTGATGAAGCGCCTCTATGAAAAGCGCGGGCCCGACAGGTTCGAGCTGCCGCCCTCGGCTGTCACCAGGAAGGTGATCGCCGCTCTCGAGAGCCCGAACCCGAAGGCCCGCTATCTGGTGACGACCCCGACCTACGCGATGTGGTATCTGCGCCGCATCCTGCCCACACGGATGCTCGACCGGATACTGGCCAAAGGTTGAAGCGCGGCGATTTGACCTTTCGGTTCCCGGCCCATTCGGGTTACTACCGCAGCCAGAAACGAAAGGATTCCGATGCTGAGCGATCCGTTTTTCCTGCTTGTCGTGATCGGCGCTGCCGTGACCGCGCTGGTGCTGCTGCTCGGCGTTGCCGGATTTGGCAGAGGCGGCGGCTCCAACGCGAAGCGTTCCAATCGCCTGATGCGCTATCGCGTGATTGCGCAGGGGGTGACGGTGGCGTTTATCCTGCTCTATGTTTACATGCGGCGCATGTAACGGAGGCATCCGATGGTCGTGCTCAACAGGATCTACACGAAAACGGGTGACAAGGGCGAGACCGCCCTTGGCGATGGCACCCGCGTGGCGAAGGATTCCCTGCGCGTCGAGGCTTACGGCACGGTGGACGAAACCAATGCCACGGTGGGGCTCGCCCGCCTTCATGCCCCGGAAGGGGAAATGGCCGAGCGCCTTGCCGCCATCCAGAATGATCTTTTCGATCTCGGCGCGGATCTCTGCCGGCCGATCTGCGAGAATGAAGCGGAGGCCGGACATCCGCCGCTTCGCATAAGCTCTGCCCAGGTGGAGCGGCTGGAAGGCGAGATCGACGGGATGAATGGCTCTCTCGAGCCCCTGCGCAGCTTCATCCTGCCGGGCGGCACGCCGTTTGCCGCCCATCTGCACCTGTGCCGCACCGTCTGCCGCCGCGCCGAGCGCCTTGTGGTTGCGCTCGCTGCGGCGGAAAGCGTTACCCCCGAGGCGGTCAAATACCTCAATCGCCTCTCGGACTGGTTTTTCGTCGCCGCCCGGATCGCCAATGAAAACGGCGCGCGCGATGTGCTCTGGGTGCCGGGCGCCGGGCGCTGAGGTCGGTTTTTGCCGCAACGCGGCGTCAGAATGCGACATTCCGCCGTTTTCCCTCTGTTTTCCGCCTCCGCAAGCCGCTAACTAGCATTCGGGAGATTTTGAACGGCCCCCGCCGACGGGGGCATTACCTGAGGAGACACGCCAATGAAGGTTCTTGTGCCTGTGAAGCGCGTGATCGATTACAACGTGAAGGTCCGCGTCAAGGCGGATGGCACGGGGGTTGATCTCGCCAATGTCAAGATGTCGATGAACCCGTTTGACGAGATTGCCGTGGAAGAGGCGATCCGGCTGAAGGAAGCGGGCAAGGCGGATGAGGTTGTCGCGGTTTCGATCGGGGTGAAGCAGGCGCAGGAAACGCTGCGCACCGCTCTGGCAATGGGCGCCGATCGCGCGATTCTCGTGGTGGCGGCCGATGACGTGCATCAGGATATCGAGCCGCTCGCGGTGGCCAAGATCCTGAAGGGCGTGATCGATGAGGAGAAGCCCGGCCTCGTGATCATGGGCAAGCAGGCGATCGATAACGACATGAACGCAACCGGCCAGATGCTGGCCGCGCTTCTTGGCTGGCCGCAGGCCACCTTCGCTTCCGAGCTTGATATCGAGGGCGATCATGCCGTCGTGACCCGCGAGGTGGATGGCGGGCTTCAGACCATCAGGGTGAAGCTGCCGGCGATCGTTACCGCCGATCTGCGCCTCAACGAGCCGCGCTACGCGAGCCTGCCCAACATCATGAAGGCCAAGAAGAAACCGCTCGAAGAAAAGACGGCGGCCGATTTCGGCGTGGATACGGCCCCGCGCCTTGAAGTGGTGAAAACCACCGAGCCCGAGCAGCGCAAGGCCGGGGTGAAGGTGGCGAATGTGGATGAGCTGGTGGAGAAACTCAAGGAAGCGGGGGCGATCTGATGTCGGTATTGCTGATTGCGGAAGTGAATGGCGGCGAGCTTGCAAAGGATGCGACCGCGAAGGCGCTGACGGCGGCGAAGGAGCTTGGCGATGTCAGCGTGCTGGTGGCGGGCGAAAATTGCGCCGGCGCGGCCGAGGAAGCGGCGAAGCTCGATGGTGTTTCGAAGGTGCTTTGTGCCGATGATCCGGCCTATGGCCACGGCCTCGCCGAGCCGCTGGCCGATCTGATCGTGAAGCTCGCGCCCGATTACAGCCATATCGTGGCACCGGCCACATCGGCGATGAAGAACGTGTTGCCGCGCGTGGCCGCGCTGCTCGATGTCATGGTGCTTTCGGATGTTTCCGGCATTGTTGACGGCGATACATTCGAGCGCCCGATCTATGCCGGCAACGCCGTCCAGACGGTGAAATCTTCCGATCCGATCAAGGTGATCACGATCAGGACATCCACCTTCGATGCCGCAGGCGAAGGCGGCGCGGCGCCGGTCGAGAAGATCGAGGGGGCCGGCGATCCGGGGCTTTCCGAATGGGTGGAAGACAAGGTCGAGGCCTCCGACCGTCCGGAGCTCACCTCGGCGAAGATCGTTGTTTCAGGTGGCCGGGGCGTTGGTTCGGAAGAGAATTTCGCCATGATCGAAAAGCTGGCCGAAAAGCTCGGCGCGGCCGTTGGCGCATCGCGCGCGGCCGTGGATTCGGGCTTTGCGCCCAATGACTGGCAGGTGGGCCAGACGGGGAAGGTCGTGGCGCCCGAGCTTTACATCGCCATCGGCATTTCCGGCGCGATCCAGCACCTTGCCGGCATGAAGGACAGCAAGATCATCGTGGCCATCAACAAGGATGAGGAGGCCCCGATCTTTCAGGTGGCCGATTACGGGCTGGTGGCCGATCTCTTCGATGCGGTGCCGGAGCTTACGGAGAAGGTCTGATCTCTGATTGCGAAGCCTGCCAGCAGGCTGCAAGCGAAGGCCCGCCGGAAAGAGGCGGGCCTTTCTCATCTTGCACCCGGTTCAGGACAGATCCCTCAGCACTTCGGCAAGCGCCTCGGCCGCCTCGAAATGTGCCTTCGCGCCCAGGGTTTCGCGCGCGGCGAGCTCCTCGAGCGGCGAGAAAACGAGGCCCGCCGCTTCCAGATCGCCTGCCGGGGGATCGGTGATGACCTCGACAACGGCGGTGGCATGGGGGCGCACCTCTTCGATCATGTCCCGGTCGATGAACAGGGGATCCCTGCCAAGCCCCTCCAGATCGTCCGCCTCATCGGGGGCATGGGCTGCGAGCCAGAGCAGGATCGTCTTGCCCTCCATGCGGCCGAGCAGCCGCCGCATCCGGCCAACCCAGGCCTCCTTCAGCTCGTCACGGATAAGCGCGAAGCGCTCCGGCGATATCGCCTGCAGTTCGCTCAGAAGATGCCTGGTAAAGGCGAAATCCGTGAAATCCACCTCGCGGAAGATCGTTTTCATGAGCCTGGAGGCGCAGACAAAACGATCGTTTCGGCGCGGATGCACGGAATAGAAGCGGTTTGACATGTTCTGCGCGCCCATCACCTGCACCACAGTGATCCGCGCGCCCTTGCAGGCTTCCAGGACCTCCGTTTCATTGGCAAACACATCCACGCCGGCATTGGGGTAGCCGAAGTTGACGCATGTGATGCCCGTCATCTCCTCCACCAGCGCCGGGAACGGCTTTTCGATGAATTTGCCGTAGGTTTCCGTCCCGCCGATGAAGGCGGTGTAATCGCCATCAAGCTTGCGGCGCGGGCCGCGAAACAGCAGTTTCGATTTGCCGTACCTGCACGGAAAGTAATCAAGGGCCCCCTCGCCCAGGTTCTCATAGGCCATATCACCCACCTCTCTTTTGATTCACCCAAGTGCAGATTCGGCCAATCCTCTTTCCAAATCGCTAATGATGGAATTTGCTGCAAATTTTCGTGGGCTGACCCCCTTGGCCTTGCCGGAGCAGCGCCGTAGTGTGGCGCCATGACGAGAGAGGGCATGGCGATGGATATTCGGAAGGTCGGGATTGTCGGGGCCGGGCAGATGGGCAACGGGATCGCCCATGTGTTTGCATTGGCGGGCTATGACGTGGTGTTGAACGACATCTCGCAGGAAAGCCTCGATAAGGCCATGGCCCTGATCGCCCGCAACATGGAGCGCCAGGTCAGCCGCGAGAAGATCACCGCCGGGGAACGGGATGCAGCGCTTGCCCGGATCCGGCCCTCTCTCGATATTGCCGAGGCCGCAAAAACGGATCTCGTGATCGAGGCGGCGACGGAAAACGAGGCCGTGAAGAACAAGATCTTCGAACAGCTCCAGCCCCACCTTCTGGAGCACACGATCCTCACATCCAATACCTCTTCGATCTCGATCACCCGCCTTGCCTCACGCACCGACAGGCCGGAAAGATTCATGGGATTTCATTTCATGAATCCGGTGCCGGTGATGCAGCTCGTGGAACTGATCCGGGGGATCGCCACCAGCGAGGAAACCTACGAAACCTGCAAACAGGTGGTGAAGCGCCTCGGCAAGACGGCCGCCATGGCGGAGGATTTCCCGGGCTTTATCGTCAACCGGATCCTGATGCCTATGATCAACGAGGCGGTTTATGCGCTCTATGAGGGCGTCGGCTCGGTCCGGTCGATCGATACGTCCCTGAAGCTCGGGGCCAACCATCCGATGGGGCCGCTCGAGCTTGCCGATTTCATCGGGCTCGATACATGCCTCGCGATCATGAACGTGCTGCATGATGGGCTCGCCGATACCAAGTATCGCCCCTGCCCGTTGCTCACGAAATACGTGGAAGCGGGCTGGCTGGGCCGCAAGACGAAGCGCGGCTTCTATGATTACCGGGGGGAAGAGCCTGTCCCGACGCGCTGACTGCCGGCCCGCGGGCTCATACGCGCTTCCAGGCGTTGGCTTTGATGGAGGATGATTCAGCGCGGATCAAGCGCGAGGGTCGTTTCCCGCAGCCAGGCCATCAGGCCGCGCGGATTGTCTGTCCATTTTCGGATCTCTTCGGGCGGGATTGGCGGGCCGATCACCGGCGCCTGCGGCTTGTTCAGCGCCTTTGCCGCCTCATGCAGAAGAAGCCCTTGGCGCAGCGTGGCGGCGATCAGATTGGCGATCAGATAAAGGCGGGTGTTCTGCCCCGGAAAGAATATCGGCAGGACGGTGGCCCCCGATTTCAGGAGCATCTTGGCGGTGAAGGGGTTCCATTCCGCCTCGATTGCAGGGCCGAAGAACGTCCTGGAATGCGCCACCTGGCCCGATGGAAAGAGAATGATGGCACCACCATCCTTCAGATGCGCCATCGCCTTCTTGCGCATTTCAAGATTCTGGCGCACCGAATTTTCCTCATGCGGAAAGGCCACGGGCAGCATGAACTCCTCGATCTCGCGGATGCCCGTGAGCAGATTGCGGGTGAGGATCTTGTAATCGGTGCGCACAGTGCCGATCAGCTTGGCCATCACCATGCCATCCACCATCCCGTGCGGGTGATTGGCCACCACCACAAGAGGCCCTTCCTTCGGGATGAGGGCGATCTGTTCGGCAGGAGTCGTTACATCGATTCCCATGATGTCGAGCGCCTGATCGAAGAACGCCTGCCCCACAGGCACCCCGCGCGCCTCGAACTTGCGGATCAGCCGCAGGAGGGTCATCTTCCCCGTCATCCACTCGATGGCGCGGATCGTGTTGCTTTTCAGGGGGTTGGTGAATGTATTGGCATAGGAGAGCTTGCGGGTTTCGTATGGCGCATCAAGAGGTGCCTCCGTCGGGCTGCCATGATGCTGATCCTTCGTCACGATGCGCTTCCCGATTGTCTTGTCTGGCCAAGGTTCTGATTCAGTATTCCTCGCCGAACCTGTCGGCAACCAGTTTTTCAAGCGCTTCGCAAAGCGCTTCTGCTTCTGGTCCGCTGGCCTCTATTTCTATAGATGTTCCCCGGGAGGCCGCCAACATCAAAAGCCCCATGATGGAATCCCCCGCTGTCGTGAGCCCGTCCTTCGTGACCTCCACTTTCGCATCAAACTGCTCCACCACTTCCACGAAGCGCGCGGAGGCACGGGCATGAAGCCCCTTTTCATTGATGATTCTCAGGGTCTTGGTGATGGCCATCGGGGCGCTTTCCTGTTCTCTTGTTGATGCAGTCGATATACTTGCGGCCGGCAACAAGCGCCCGGTTGGCTGCTTCGTCCATCGGCATCTGGCGGGATTTTGCAAGCTTGATCAGCATGGGCAGATTTGCACCGTGAAGAAAGCGGCGGTTCCTGCCCCGGCAGGCCTCGAAGGAAAGATTGCATGGAGAGCCGCCGAACATGTCGGTCACCACCACCACGCCCTCGCCCTCGTCCACGGCCTCTGCGGCGGCGCGGATTTCGGCTTCCTTGCTGGCGCGATCGTAGTTACCCTCGATCGCAACGGTGCGCACGCCCTCGAGCTTGCCGACCACATGCTCGACAGCCGCCAGATATTCTCTGGCCAGACCCCCATGCGCGACGATCACAATGCCGATCACGCCTTCCTACCCCTTCCCTTTACCATTGGCCGTCTGCGCGCGCCGCTCCAGCTCTCTGTGCCTAATTGACACCTGCCAACCTTCCTCTGCAAGCGTATTCGCCAGTTTCTCCGCAAGGGCAACGGATCTGTGCTGCCCGCCGGTGCAGCCGAAACCGATCGAAAGATGCGCTTTTCCTTCTTCCGTGTAGGCGGGCAGGAGCAGGCGCACGAGATCGCTGACACGCGTGAAGAATGTTTCGAATCGCGGATCGCTTTCTATGTGTGAAGCCACGGCTGCATCGCGCCCGTCAAGTGCGCGAAGGTTTTTCTGCCAATAGGGGTTCTTCAGAAAGCGAACATCAAACACCATATCTATGCCGCGGGGGAGGCCTCTTTTATATGAAAACGAATGCACTGAGAGCGCGAGGCTTTGGGAGGAGCTCGGCTGAAACCGGCGCTGAAGCTCAGCGCGAAGATCATGGGGGGTCATCTCGGAGGTATCGAGAAGATGCTCGGCGCGCACCCGGACTGGCGCCAGGAGGTCAAGTTCGCGGACAATCCCCTCGGCCGGTGTTTCGGCGGGAGCGAGAGGATGGCGGCGGCGGGTTTCGCTGTAGCGCCTCAGCAGCACATCGGGGTGTGCATCGAGATAGAGAAGCTCCATGCTCACCCGCGGATCGGTGGCGAGGCGTTCGATCACGCCGATCAGGGCTGTTGTGCTGAAATCACGATTGCGCACGTCAATTCCGAGCGCAAGCGGGCGTTCGAGCGGGGGGCCCTCGAGCAGGCGCGGCAGAAGGCTGAGGGGCAGATTGTCGATGGTTTCGAAGCCGATGTCTTCGAGCACGTTGATGGCTGTCGATCGGCCGGCTCCCGAAGGTCCGGTTACCAGAAGCACCCTGTGAATGCCGTTTTCTCCGCTTTCCGACATGCCTCTTCTTCCTGCATTTATTCTCTCAGCCCCGCTTTCAGATATTGCATCAAAGCGGCTGGAAAAACCGGGCTCTCCACCTTGTGAAGGAGCGGGAGGCAAAGGCCGAGGATTTCGGTTTCCTTCCGGGGCGGCAGGCGGCCGGCTTCCACATCGCCAAGATCCACGACAAGGCGGACTGGCGCCTCGCTGATCGTATCGGCACCAAGCAGCCCGATCCCCCGGGCTTCGATCATCCCCCGGATACGCTGCGGCGCCTTGGCGATAAGCCTTGTTCCGCTTCGTATCAGACGGGTTCTGTCATCTGCGACCAATTCGGCACCAAGAGCCATCATCTGAAGCGCAAGCGAGGATTTGCCACTTCCCGAGGGGCCGCGTATCAGCACGGCGCGGCCGCTGAAAGCCACGCAGCTTGCATGAACGATACATGCAGTGCCACCGGGGGCGGCATCCCCGGCGAAGGTATCCGAATGATGGCTGCACATGGCGGGCCGGCTCACACCGGCAGGCCGACGACAAACCGCGCCCCGAGGGGATCGGAGGAGATATCGGCCTCAGTCGGGCGGATGTTCTCGGCCCAGATCACGCCGCCATGGGCCTCCACGATCTGCTTGGAAATCGCCAGCCCGAGGCCGGAATTGTTGCCGAACTGTCCGGCCGGGCGCTCCGAATAGAAGCGGTTGAATATCTTGTGGAGCGCCTGATCGGGAATGCCCGGCCCGGTATCCTCGACCACCACCAGCACCCTGTTTTCCCGCTTCCGGGCCCACAGGCGGATGGCATCCCCTTCCTCGCAGAAGGAGATCGCATTGGTGATGAGATTGACGAAAACCTGCGCAAGCCTTGCCTCGAGCCCCTGGATGATGACGGGCTTTCGGGGAAGATCCGTAATGAAATCAACTCCCTTGCGGGAGGCCTCCTCGCCCAGGTAGCCGGAGATGTTTTCCAGCAGCTTGACCAGATCGAAGCTTTCCTCCTCTTCCTTGACGAGTTCGCTGTCGAGGCGGGAGGCGTTGGAAATGTCGCTCACGAGGCGATCGAGGCGGCGCACGTCATGATCGATGACATCAAGGAGCTTCTGGCGCTGCTCCTCCTTCTTCGCGACCCGCAGCGTGCCCACGGCAGAGCGCAGGCTTGCGAGCGGATTCTTGATCTCGTGGGCCACATCCGCCGCGAACTGTTCGTTGGCGTCGATACGATCGTAAAGGGCGGTGACCATGCCCCTGAGCGCCCCCGAGAGGCGGCCGATCTCATCGGGCCTTGCGGTGAGATCGGGGATGCGGACGCGCCCCGGATTCATCTTGCGCGCCTTCCTGTCCCGGCCGAGTTCGGCGGCGGCTGCGAGATCGGAAAGCGGATTGGCGATGGTGCTCGCAAGGAGCAGGCTGAGGCCGATGGAAACAAGGATCGCGATCACGAACATCTGAAGCACCTGTTCGCGTTCACGGCGCACCAGCGCATCAAGCTCGCCGGCAGCGCTCGTCACCCCCACGACGGCCACGGGTGCGCCGTTGCGCTTGATCGGTATGGCCACCGAGAAGATCGAGCGATCGAAATCATCGACCGTCGTCTTGATCTGCGCCTCGCCCTTGAGCGCAGCAGGAACAAGCAGGCGCGAGGCTTCTTCCGGGTTGAGCTTCGGCTTTTCATCCGACGTGCTCGAGAGCGTGCCGGAAAGCCCCTCCCAGATCTTGTTGAGAAAATCCGTGATGAGGGTGCTCCGCTCATCCTTTCGAAGGCCGCGCACGGGGGCGCTCTCGGGCCTTGCATGGCCGACGCTCGAGGCCACGAGGCGGCCCTGGGGATCATACACGAATGCTTCCACGCCGGCCGGCAGATGGATCTTTTCGAGCGCCGCTTCAACGTCAACACCGCTGGCCGAGATGCTGGTCAGACGCCCCCCGGTGGTGGGGCGGTTGTCGAGATGCGCTTCGAGCACATCGGCGATCAGCCGTGCTTCCCTCACAAGCCCGCGTTCGCGCTGGAAAACCAGGCTGTCGCGGAAGGGGTTGAGATAGAGCACACCGGCCACGAGGATGATGAGGCCGAGAAGGTTGAAGGTGATGATCTTGCGCGCGAGGGGGGAGCGGTTGAGAGAAATGACGCTTCGCCGCTTTCGGCGCGCGCGCAATTCCTTCTCGACCGAGCCTTCAGGCCCCGTCCAGTCCTCGCCCAGAACGATGTTGGCGCTTTCCGCGCCCTTCGTATCGCGCAACGCTTTGCCCCTGGCGATGATTATTCCTCGTTATATCTGTAGCCGATGCCGTAGAGCGTTTCGATGGCGGAGAAATTCTCGTCCACCGAGCGCATCTTCTTGCGCAGGCGCTTGATGTGGCTGTCGATGGTGCGATCGTCCACGTAAACCTGATCGTCATAGGCCACATCCATCAGCTGATCGCGGCTCTTGACGAAGCCGGGGCGCTGGGCGAGGGCCTTCAGCAGCAGGAACTCGGTAACCGTGAGAGACACTTCCTTGCCTTTCCAGGTCACGGAATGGCGCAGGGGATCCATGCGCAGATTGCCCCGCTCGATCACCTTGTCCTGTTCGGTTTCGCCCACATCCTTGCCCGCAATCGCATCCTGGCGGCGCAGAAGCGCGCGGATGCGCTCCACCAGAAGGCGCTGGGAGAAGGGCTTTTTCACATAGTCGTCCGCGCCCATGCGAAGGCCGAGAACTTCATCGATCTCGTCATCCTTCGAAGTGAGGAAGATCACCGGGATCTGCGATTTCTGGCGCAGGCGCTGCAGGAGATCCATGCCGTCCATGCGGGGCATCTTTATGTCGAGCACCGCCATGTCGGGCATCTTCTTGTTGAAGGCGTCAAGGGCTGTCTGTCCGTCATTGTAGGTGACCACGTCGAAGCCTTCGGCTTCGAGCGTCATGGCTACGGAAGTCAGGATATTGCGGTCATCGTCCACCAGTGCGATCGTCGCCATTGTGGAATTCCTTGTGCTGCTCTCGATTGTTCTGCTTTTTGCGCATTCTTTGTAAGAACGGCGCACAAAGCAAGGTGAAACCACGAATCAGCCTGAATTCTGCCGCGCAATTGTGGCAAAAAAACGCGAGATTCGGGGCGTGGTGGTCATATTGTTTCAAAATCGTGAATAATATTTTTGATGATTACGCTAACAGCCCATCCGCGCACGCTTCTCATTTCCCTGTCACATGTTAATTGAGGCTACCGGCCGTCCGGCATGGAACGGACAGGAAGGCCGGTTGAACCCATCAAGGATGAAAAGCGGGAGCGCAATGATGGAAACAGGACGGGTGAACCCCTCCTTCCGAGTGGAAGATCAGGGCATCACGGGCCTTGGAAACGTGTATTACAACCTGATGGAACCCGATCTGATCGAGCATACCATCAGGCGGGGCGAGGGGCGCCTTGGCAAGGGGGGGGC